>JBGVTF010000383.1:0-31416 GCA_041862415.1 Anaerolineae bacterium
TGCACTGGGAAAGGCCGTCTTTACCAAGGTGGGCTGGATGGACAAGCTGGAACTGCTGGCCAAGAAACCGGCAGCCCCAGCCGCCGAACAGAGCCGCATCTTTGAGCAGTACACGGCCTTCTTGCAGCGTTTGAGCACGGAGGTGCCCTTGATCCTGTTCCTCGACGACCTGCAATGGGCTGACAACGCCTCGCTCAACCTGCTCTTCCACCTGGGACGCCGCATCGAGAACAGCCGGATCTTGATCCTGGGGGCCTACCGTCCCGACGACGTGGCCCTGGGCAGGAACGGCGACCGCCATCCGCTGGAGCCGGTGGTCCACGAACTGACCCGCTATAACGGCGACGTCTCCATTGACCTGGACGCCATCCCGGAGACGGTCGGCCGCCAGTTCGTGGATGCCTTGCTCGACGCGGAACCCAACGGCTTGGGGGAGGCTTTCCGGCGGGCGCTCTTCCACCAGACCGGTGGTCACGCCCTGTTCACCGTCGAACTGATCCAGAACATGCAGGAGCGGGGCGACTTGATCCGCAACAGCGGTGGTCGCTGGGTAGAGAACCCCTCCCTGGATTGGCATGCGTTGCCAGCCAGGGTTGAGGGCGTGATCGCAGAACGGATTGACCGCCTGGACGAGGCGATGAAGGAGATGCTGACCGTGGCCAGCGTGGAAGGGGAGGAGTTCACCGCCGAGGTCGTCGCCCGGGTGCAGGCCATGGCCGAGCGGGAGACCATCCGCCAGCTCAGCGGAGAACTGGACAGGCAGTATCGCCTGGTGAGGGCTCAGGGCCTGGCCCGGTTTGGAAATCTGCGGCTTTCCCTTTACCGCTTCCTGCACAACCTGTTCCAGCAGTACCTGTACGGCAGCCTGGGCGAAGCCGAGCGGGTGTACCTGCACCGCGACGTGGGCGAGGTCATCGAAACGCTGTTTGCAGACCAGACGGAGGAGGTGGCGGCGCAACTGGCCCGCCACTTTGAGGAGGCCGGCATCCCCGGCAAGGCGGTGACCTACCGGCTGCAGGCCGGGACCAAAGCCTGGCGGCTGTCGGCCCATCAGGAGGCCATCGCCCACCTAACCAGAGGCCTGGAGTTGCTGGCAGACATCTCCCCAGGCCCGGAGCGCGTGCGGCTGGAGTTAGGTCTCCAGACCGCTTTGGGGAGGGTGCTCGTAGCCACCCAGGGATATGCGTCTCTCGAGGTACAGCGGACCTTTGCCCGTGCCCATAGCCTGGCCCGGGCTCTGGATGGTGCATCGCAGGAAATTCCAGTTGTGTACGGGCTATGCGCCTATGACCTTGTGCGTGCAGAACTGCAACGGGCCCATGAAAAGGGAAAACAGCTCCTGGACTTGACGCAACAGGTGGGAGAGGACGGGTACGCGCTGGGGTGCCAACTGGTTATGGGGGCTGCCGCTGCACATCTCGGCGAGCTAGACCGGGCTCGCCAACACCTCGAAGAGGTCGTGGCTCGCTACGATGCAAACCGGCACTGGGATCTGGCCTACTACCTGGGCCAAGACCCAGGCGTGGGTGCCCTTTCCTACCTGTCGTTCGTGCTGTGGCACCAAGGGTACCCAGACCAGGCCGTGGCCGCAAAGAACGCTGCCCTCGACCTGGCTCGAGAGCTAGATCACCCGTACAGCCTCGGATTTGCGGCTAGCTTTGCAGCCATGCTGCTCCATAGAATGCGCCAGGTGGCGGAATGCGAGAAGCAGGCTGCAATGGCCCTGGAACTCGGCGAACAGGGGCCGTTTCCCTTGTGGCAGGCCATGGGGGGAATGGCTCACGGCTGGGCGATAGCTCACCAAGGCCGCACTGAAGAAGGCATCAGCGAGATTAAGAAAGGTCTGGCTGTCTGGGAGGGGACAGGAGCTCAGTTGGCCTTGCCCTACCTCCATACGCTTGTGGCGGAAGCGTATCTGGCAGCTGGAAAACGAGAGGAGGGTCTCAAGGCATTGGAAGCGTCCTTTGATTGTCCCGAGGAAGTCTGGTGGCTTCCAGAGCAGCATCGGGTTTATGCCGAGCTACTCCGCTTAGTGCCCGGCGCCGAGGTAGAAGCGGAAGCCTCCCTCCGCAAGGCTCTAGATTCGGCCAGAAAGTGGAAGATGAGGTATTTTGAATTACGGGCGGCGATGAGCCTGGCCCGCCTACTGCGGAAGCAGGGACATGCGGCCGAGGGGCGAGACCTGCTGGCCGAATGCTATGCCTGGTTCACCGAAGGCTTTGACACCCCTGACCTCCAGGAAGCCAGGGAGCTTTTGGAGGATCTGACATAATCCAGTTGCAATCGCTCGACCCGTACCCCGAACACCCAGACAGGCCGATCCGTTTCGAGGACTACGTGGCTACGCTGGTAGTCATGTGAGTAGTGCGGAAAACAGCCTCGGGGTGCCGAAAGGACGAAACCATGGACGAGAGCCAAGTACATCATCGCTCGCATCTGTTTACACTGCGGATATGGTCCGAAGCCCTAGGCGATGACCGGGCGGAGTGGCGTGGCAAAGTACAGCATGTGCACAGCGGCCAAGCGCGCTACTTTCGCGATTGGTCCACGTTGGTGACGTTTCTGCTCGAGATGCTTCCAGAGCTCGACGGCGACGAGGGCCCAGCAAAGAGCGGATGAGTCTCCGTGTCACAAAACGGTCGCCGCGTCAACGATCGCGGTTTATGACGGGTGGTTTTGCCAAAATCGGTCGTTGATAGCATAATATCTGCGGTGGGGGGTTGTGCCAATCGAGTGAAGGGCTTGGCTTGCTGCAAAACACTCCCTTCTCCTGATCACATTTCGTACATCAGATCGACCCCGTAGTAAAATACGGGGTTTTTTTGCGTTAATTACGTACATTTACGGATAGACAGCCCAGCAGAAGTCATGTAGTATGATAGTGGAGATAGTTCCTGACCTGATCTCATTTATTCTGACTAAACATAATACGAGGAGGTCATATGCTCAAGAAACAGCACATCAAATCACGCAAGGTGGTGAAAGTCACTTTCGAGGTCCCGGAGGCTGAACTGCCAGAAGCCAAAGTCGAAAGCGTCCATCTGGTGGGCGAATTCAACGACTGGGACCTCACCGCCACGCCAATGACTCGTCGCAAAGGTGACATCTTCCGCGTCACGCTTGAACTGGAGCCGGGGCGGGAGTATCAGTTCCGCTACCTGGTCAACAGCGAACATTGGTGCAACGATTGGCACGCCGACGCCTACGTCCTCGGCGACTTTGGCGAGGACAACTGTGTCGTGGTGACGCCAACCGGGGCCAGCGCCCGGAGTTAATGGGCTGGCCGAGGCGCAAGACCCAGCCAGCCCCAGAGATTCCTATCTGGAACTGGTCCTTGCGTGACAAGGATACATCCTGAGCGAAAGGAGGATTAAAGATGTTTGACTTTTCAGACCGTGTAGTGATTGTGACCGGCGCGGCCGGTAACCTGGGGAGCGCCGTCGCCCGGGCTTTCCAGGCGGCCGGGGCCAAACTGGTGCTGGTGGACCGCGCCGCTGACCGCCTCCCGCGCCTTTTCCCTGATTTGACTGAATCACCCAACCACTTCCTGGCCACATCTGTTGACCTGAGCAGCGCCGATGCGGTGGGAACGATGGTAGATGAGACGGTCAAGCGTTTCGGCCGAGTTGATGTGCTGGCCAACACAGTCGGCGGTTTTCGCGGTGGAACACCGGTCCACGAAACGCCTTTTGAAACCTGGGATTTCATGCTCAATCTGAACGCTCGCACGGTGTTCATCGCCAGTCGTGCAGTCATCCCGCACATGCTGAAGCAAGGAAGCGGCCGAATCGTCAACGTAGCTGCTCGCGCGGCCTTGAAGGGAGGCGCCAAGATGGCCGCTTACAGCGCCTCAAAGAGCGCCGTAGTGCGCCTGACCGAGAGCATGGCGGCCGAGCTCAAACGAGACGGCATCAACGTCAACTGCGTCCTGCCCGGCACCATTGACACGCCGCAGAACCGCCAAGCGATGCCCAATGCGGACCACAGTCGTTGGGTAAAGCCCGAGGCCATCGCTGACGTCATCCTGTTCCTGGCCTCGGATGCCAGCCGCGCGGTGCACGGTGCGGCCGTCCCCGTGTACGGGAAAAGCTAAAGGAGAACATCATGACTGATCGTGTACGCCAGATCCTCAGTTGGTACCGGAGCAACAACCCGGGCGTGCTCACCAACCTGGCCCGCATGTTGAACCACGGGCGGCTGGGCGGGACGGGCAAGCTCGTCATTCTGCCCGTAGACCAGGGCTTCGAGCACGGCCCAGGGCGCAGTTTTGCCCCTAACCCGCCGGCCTACGATCCACACTATCATTTTCAGCTTGCCATAGATGCCGGCCTCAACGCTTACGCTGCACCGTTGGGTTTCCTGGAAGCCGGTGCGGCCGAGTTTGCCGGGCAGGTCCCGCTCATTCTCAAGCTGAACAATCACGATGTGCTGCAGGCCGAAAAAGACCCGTTGGGTGCACAGACGGCCTCGGTGTCAGACGCCCTGCGGCTGGGTTGCGCCGGTATCGGCTATACCATCTATCCCGGCACGGCCGACCGGCGCCTGCAATACGAGCAGTTGCAGGAACTGGCCCGTGAGGCCAAATCGGTCGGATTAGCGGTGGTCGTCTGGTCATACGCGCGCGGCAGCGGCTTGAGCAAAGAAGGTGAAACCGCTCTCGACGTGATCGCCTACGCCGCGCATATCGCTGCCCAACTCGGCGCGCACATCATCAAGGTTAAGCTACCGTCGGCGCATCTCGAACTGGATGCAGCCAGAAAAGTCTATGAGGAACACGAGATTCCGAGGGATACACAGGCTGACCGGGTGCGCCATGTGGTGCAGAGTGCTTTCAATGGACGCCGCATCGTCATCTTTTCCGGTGGGGCCAAGAAAGAAGATGAGGAAGCCCTTTTTGAGGAAATCCGCGCCATCCGCGACGGCGGCGGATTCGGCTCGATCATCGGACGCAACGTGTTTCAGCGCGAGAAGGCGGATGCTTTGCGTTTGCTTGACCGCATGATCAAGATTTACGAGGGAAAGATCAAATGACGGGTCAAGAAACACTCGACCAGCGCTGCATCAACACCCTTCGCTCTTAGGCCTGTGCTGAGAGGAGCCTGATCCCAGATGGAACTCAACGGAAAAGTCGCGATTGTCACCGGCGGCGCGGTGCGCCTGGGCAAAGCCCTGGCACTGGCGCTGGCCGAGCATGGTGCCCGGCTGGTCATCCACTATGGTTCATCTGCCGGCCCTGCCCAAGAGACCGTGACGGAGATCAAGGCCATGGGCAGCGACGCTCTAGTGATTCAGGCTGACCTCAGCCAGTCGGGCGAAGCGCCGTCCATTGTCGAGCGCGCGGTGGCCCACTTCGGCCAGGTGGACATCCTGGTCAACAGCGCCGCGATTTTCGAGTCCGGTAATTGGGACGACACGACGGAAGCCAACTGGGACCGGCACTTTGCCATCAACCTCAAGTCACCCTTCTTCTTGAGCCAAGCCTTTGCCGCGCACGTTGGGCCGCAACGGGCCGGGCACATCGTCAACATCGCTGATTGGCGCGGCGTCCGCCCTGGCACCGATCACGTGGCCTATACTTTAACCAAAGCGGCGCTGATCGCCATGACCAAGAGCCTGGCATTGGCGCTGGCCCCTAACATTCAAGTCAACGCCATCGCCCCGGGGATGATCCTGCCTCCGCCGGGCGAGGATCAATCCTACTTGGAGCGAAAGGCGGGCAAGATCCCCGCTCAGCGGGTGGGCTCGCCAGAAGACATCGGCAAGGCGCTGATCTTTTTGCTGCGTTCCGATTTTGTCACCGGAGACTTGATCTTCGTGACCGGCGGCGAGCATCTGTAGTTCAAGTTGGGAGACAACGATGGCTGATCAGATTCAGATCAAAGACCTTTTCCTCAGGACAATCATCGGCATCAACGAGGAGGAACGCCGCAACCGTCAGGACGTTTTGATCAACATCGTCCTCTATGCCGACACCCAGGCAGCCGGCGCGTCCGACGACATTGACGATGCAGTCAACTATCGCACCATCACCAAGCGCGTCATCAAGATGGTAGAGGCGTCGCAGTTCTATCTGGTGGAGAAGATGGCGGCCGAAATCGCCGCGATTTGCCTCCAGGATCCGCGCGTGGAAGAGGTCAGCGTCCGGGTGGAGAAACCCGGCGCGTTGCGCTTTGCCCGGTCGGTCGGTGTAGAGATCCACCGTACGCGTGCCGACCTGGAGGCGTAGATGACGCGCGTTTTCATCGCGCTGGGCTCCAATATCAACAGCGAGGTCAATATTCAGGAGGCGGTGCGGCGCTTGTCGTCGCGCTGTCGGCTGCTAGCTGTGTCGCCGGTCTACGAGACGGCACCGGTGGGCAAGACCGATCAGCCAAACTTTCTGAACGCGGCAGCCTTGATCGAGACCGACCTGACGGCTGCAGAACTGAAAACGCAGGTGCTGCAGGTCATCGAACAGGAACTGGGGCGAGTGCGCACCGAGGACAAGAACGCGCCGCGCACCATTGACCTCGACATCGCCCTTTTCGACGACCAGGTACTGGATTTGGGGCAGCGGCACATCCCTGACCCGGACATCTTGAAGTATCCACACGTCGCCGTCCCGCTGGCCGATCTGGCACCGCACCAGCGTCACCCTGAGACTGGCCAGACGCTGCTGGAGATTACCCAGGGCCTGCCAGCCAGTGGGCTCGTGCGTCGTCCCGACGTTGTACTCTGGTCCAAAGCGACTTCCAAACCAAGAAAGGAGAGAGAAAATGACTGAAATCCTGAAGATTCGTCCAGCCGATTATGATGCGTTTCGGATTGACCTCTTTGATGTCCCGGAGCAAGCCTGCACCGGCGATATTGAATGTGCTGTACAGGCGATCCTGGAAGCGATTGGTGAGGACGTCGAACGGGAGGGACTGCTGAGGACGCCAGCGCGAGTGTCTCGTATGTACGAAGAGTTGACCGCTGGCTATCACGTAGATCCCGTGCGTCTAATCAACGATGCCATCTTCGAGGACAACTACGATGAGATGGTAATCGTGCGCGACATTGACTTCTACAGCTTATGTGAGCATCACCTGCTGCCTTTCATAGGACAAGCCCACGTGGCGTACATTCCGGATGGCACGGTGATTGGCCTGAGCAAAATCCCGCGTATTGTGGAAATGTTCGCCCGCCGCCTGCAGGTACAGGAGCGCATGACTCAGCAGATCGCCCAGTTCTTGGATGAAACGCTCCATCCGCTGGGAGTGGCTGTGGTGGCCCAGGCGCTGCACATGTGCGCTGCTATGCGCGGCGTCAAAAAGGCCAATGCACGCATGGTCACAAGCGCTATGCTGGGCACCTTTAGGAAAAACCAGGCCACACGCAACGAGTTCTTTGAGCACATCGGGCGCGGCCATTTCAGCTTCTAGAGTCTGTGGCACAAAGTTGGGAAGCAGGCGATGATACAGGAGGAACAGAGATGACGAAACTACATCAACTGGCCGATATGGGCCAGGCCATCTGGCTTGACTACATCCGCCGTTCTTTTATCACGTCGGGCGCCTTGCAGGCCCTGATTGGCGATGGCTTGCGCGGTATCACCTCCAACCCGACGATTTTCGAGAAAGCCATCGCCGGTAGCACCGACTACGACGAAGACCTGCACCGCCTGGTAGAGGAAGGCAAGAAAGTAGAGGCAATCTACGAGACGCTGGCCTTGGACGACATCCAGCGCGCCGCCGACCTCTTGCGCCCGGTCTACGACCAGACTGGCGGCGCCGACGGTTACGTCAGCCTGGAGGTCAGTCCGAACCTGGCCTATGATACGGATGGTACCGTCGCCGAAGCGCGTCGCCTCTTCGCTGCGCTGGGTCGCCCCAACGTGATGATCAAGGTGCCGGCCACACCCGCCGGCATTCCGGCTATCGAGACTCTCATCGGCGAGGGCATCAATGTCAACGTCACGTTGATGTTCTCACTGGATCACTATGAGGGTGTGGCTACGGCCTACATCGCCGGGCTGGAAAAGCTGGCCGCCGCTGGAGGAGACCCTTCGACGGGCTCGGAGCAAGGTGTGGCTCAGGTCGCATCCGTGGCCTCCTTCTTCGTCAGCCGGGTGGACACCGCCGTGGACCGGGTCTTGGAAGCCATCGGTAGGCCAGAAACGGTGGCGCTACAAGGCAAAATCGCTATCGCCAACGCCAAGGTAGCCTATTCCCGCTTCAAGGAGATCTTCAGCGGAGAACGCTGGGAGCGCCTGGCCGAGCAGGGCGCCCGTGTCCAACGCCCCTTGTGGGCCAGCACCAGCACCAAGAACGCGCTCTACCCGGACACTCTCTACGTGGACAGCCTCATTGGGCCAGACACGGTCAACACCGTGCCGCCGGCCACGCTCAACGCCTTCCGCGACCACGGCACGGTTGCGTCCACACTGGAGGCTGGTCTTGGGGAAGCCCGTGCCCAACTGGCCCAACTGGCTGAGCTGGGGGTAGACCTGGACGCCATCACCCAACAGTTGCAGGACGACGGGGTGGCCGCCTTTGCCAAATCCTTCGAGGCCCTGATGGCCGCCATTGCCGAGAAACGGGAGCAACTGCTGGCCGGCTGGCAGCACCAAACAGCCAGTCTAGGCTCGTACCAGGCCGTAGTGGATGACGCCCTGGCCGAACTAAGGGACAATCAGGTGATGGCCCGCATCTGGGCCCACGACCACACCGTGTGGAAACCGGAGCCCACGGAGATCACCAATCGGCTGGGCTGGCTGCACACGGCCGAGGTAATGAACGAGAACCTCTATCGCCTGGAGGAGTTGGCCGAGGCCGTGCGCGCCGACGGCTATACCCACGCCCTGCTGCTAGGGATGGGCGGCTCCAGCCTGGCACCGGAAGTCTTCCGTAAAACCTTCGGCGTCAGGGAGGGGTATCTGGAACTAGCCGTGCTCGACAGCACCGACCCCGGAGCCGTGCTGGCTCACGCCGAACGTCTAGACCCAGCTCGCACCCTCTTCATCGTGGCCACCAAGTCGGGCACCACGGTGGAGACCCTCTCCTTCTTCAAGTTCTTCTACAACCGGGTGACCGAAGCAGTGGGGGAGAGCCGGGCCGGGGAGCACTTTATCGCTATCACAGACCCCGGCACCAACCTGACCGACCTGGCCGACCGCTACGGCTTCCGAGCTACGTTCCTTAACGACCCTAACATCGGCGGGCGCTACTCGGCCCTCTCCTACTTTGGGCTGGTGCCGGCGGCGCTGGTCGGCGCGGACGTGGGCCGTCTGCTGGACCGGGCGCTGGCGGTGGCCTCCGGCTGCGAGTCGTGCGTGGTGGCAGGGGACAACCCAGGCGCCTGGCTGGGGGTTATTCTGGGTGAACTGGCGAAAGCCGGGCGGGACAAAGTGACATTTGCCATCTCGCCAGCCATCGTCAGTTTCGGTGACTGGGTGGAACAGCTCGTCGCCGAGAGCACTGGCAAGGAGGGCACGGGCATCCTGCCGGTGGTGGGGAAACCGTTGGGACCGCCAGCGGTCTATGGCGACGACCGCCTCTTCGTCCACCTGCGGTTGGATGGTTCGGCGGGGCTCACCACAGGCGGAGACGAGACCCACGACGCAGCGCAGCGTCCTGAGCTGGTCGAAGGACTGGCTGCCCTGGAAGCGGCCGGGCATCCGGTGGTACGCCTCAACCTGCATACCCCCTACGACCTGGGCGGGCAGTTCTTCCTTTGGGAGGTGGCCACCGCCGTGGCCAGCCACCGTCTGAGCATTAACCCCTTCGACCAGCCCAACGTCGAGGCGGCCAAAGTGCTGGCGCGCCAGATGGTAGCTGAGTACACAGAAAAAGGCGTGCTTCCCGGCGTCGAATCGGCTCCACTGACCGCAGAAGCGTTGAAGGAATTCCTGGCCCAGGCACAACCGGGCGATCCTTCGACAGCCCTTCGACGTGGCTCAGGACAAGGCTCAGGACGCAGTTACATCACCCTGCAAGCCTACCTTCAACCGACAACCGAGAGCGACGCAGCGTTGCTGGCGCTGCGCACCCGGTTGCGCGACCAGTTCCGGCTGGCGACGACGGCGGGCTACGGGCCGCGCTTCCTGCACTCCACTGGCCAACTGCACAAGGGCGACGCCGGACACGGCCTCTTCATCCAACTCACTGCCGACGACCTGCGCGACGTGCCCATCCCCGACGAAGCGGGATCGCCAGCCTCGTCCATCACTTTCGGCGTGCTCAAGGCAGCTCAGGCTCTGGGCGACCGGCAGGCGCTGCTGGATGCCGGGCGACGGGTGATCCGCTTCCACGTGGAGGACATAGTCGGCGGACTGAAGAAACTGGTGGAGTCACTGTCATGAGATTGCAGTACTGGTACATGCTGCCTCTGGCGATTGTTATTAGCACCATTGCCACAGCATCAGGTGTCGGTGGCGCCACCTTCTTCGCGCCGCTCTTCATCCTCGCCTTGGGCATCCCGCCTGAGCTCGCCATTGGCTCAGCGTTGATTACCGAGGTTTTTGGCTTTGCCAGCGGCCTGTACGCCTACGCCCGCAAACGTCTGATTGACTACCGGCTGGGCGCGGCTCTGTTGGTCACTACCATTCCTCTGGCCCTGCTGGGCACATGGATCTCGGAGCTTATCGAGCCAGACACTCTCAAGGTGATCCTGGGCGTCGGGCTCTTTGCCGTGGCGGCCAACTCCCTGCGAGCCCCGGAGCAGCAGGCCGTCGCCCGCATGGACGCCGCTATTCTACAAGAGTACGGTGGTGGGAAAGGCGAAACCTGCCTGATCACGGCCGGGGGCCAGGAGATTTGCTACACCGTCTGCAACCGAAGGTCGCCTCATTGCGGCGCTGGGCGCGCTTTTCAAGGGCATGATCGCCACCGGCCTGGGCGAACTGAATGACCACTTTCTCTTAGAGCGCTGTCGCGTGCCCAGCAAGGTCTCGGTGGCGACGGGCGTCTTTGTGGTGATGTTTACCACCCTGTCCGCTTCGGTCGGCCATTTGGTCAGATTTGCCCTGGTGGGCGGTCCCGAGATAAGAACTATGCTGAGGCTCGTCATCTTCACGATCCCAGGTGTGATTCTGGGGGGACAACTGGGACCGCGGGTAGTCAGCCAGTTCCCGCAGCACGCTCTCGAGCGCGGGCTGCACATCCTACTCCTGCTCTCTGCCGCCCTGACCCTGGTGGAGGCGGTCCTATGATTCAGGCCATGATCTTTGACCTGGACGGCACGCTGGTGCAGACGGAGCGACTCAAAGCCCTCTCCTACGCCCGCGCCGCCGTCGAACTCTGTCCCCACGATCTCAGCGAAACAGAAGTGGTGGAGGCCTTCAAAGAGGTGGTGGGCCTCCCACGCCGGGAGGTGGCCGTGGCCTTAATGGAGCGGTTCGGGCTGGAAGAGAAGGCCCAGGCGCGTATGGACGAGTTTGGGGTGAGCGCCCCCTGGCAGGCCTTCGTGCAGGTGCGGCTGCACATCTACGAAGCGATGCTGACTGACCCGGAGGTGCTGCGCTCCAACCAATGGCCACACAACGTTGCCCTGCTCGATGAAACCCGGCGGAGCGGCTGTAAGACTGCGCTGGCCACAATGTCCCGCTGCACCCAAGCTCGGCGGATACTGGAGGTACTGGGCCTCACCGAGGCGTTCGACTTTGTCGCCTCGCGGGACGACGTGGAACACGGCAAGCCCGACCCGGAGATCTATCAACTCGTGGCGCGGGAACTGACCGTCCCCCCGGCCGAATGTCTGGTCATCGAGGACTCACCCTCCGGGGTGAAGGCGGCGCTGGCGGCCGGGATGTGGTGCATCACCGTGACCACGCCCTTTACCCGCCAGAGGATGCACGCCGAGCAACTGCTGGATGAACGCTGGATCGTGGACGATCCGACCGCGCTTACAGTTGTGGTACAGCGGATGGTTGGGGAACGAAAACTGGACTGAGGAGCAGACAAGGTGAACGGGGACACCTCGCAACTCAAACAGCAGGCCGCCGAGTTCGCGGTAAAATTCGTGGAACCGGGTATGGTGGTGGGACTGGGCCACGGCAGCACGGCCATCTTCTCCGTGCGCCGCATCGCCGAGTTGCTGCACGAGGGCCAATTGCAGGACATCCTCGGCGTGCCCTGCTCGCTCCAGGTCGAAGAAGAGGCACAGCGTCTGGGAATCCCGCTGACCACACTGGACGAGCACCCCATTGTTGACCTGACGATTGACGGCGCGGACGAGGTGGACCCTCACCTGGACTTGATCAAGGGCGGCGGTGGGGCGCTTTTGCGAGAAAAGATCGTCGCCCAGGCCAGCCGCCGCGAGATCATTGTGGTAGATGAATCCAAACTCTCGCCCGCGCTGGGCACCCTCTGGTCGGTGCCGGTGGAGGTCGTCCCCTTTGGCTGGCGCTCGCAGGCTGCCTACCTGGAGTCTCTGGGTGCGCAGCCGGTCTTGCGCCGGAACAGCGACGGGACTCCTTTCAAGACCGACCAGGGCAATCTGATTCTGGACTGTCACTTTGAGCCAATCGCGGACCCGGCCGAACTGGCGGCCCGGATGAGCGAGCGCGCCGGCATTGTGGAGCACGGATTGTTCCTGGGCCTGGCGACGGACGTGATCGTTGCCACCGGCCAGGTCATTCGCCATCTTAAGCGCGATGCCCTGAGCCTGTCGAAGGAAGGAGAACACGATGATCGTGATTGAGGCCTCTATCCTGGCGGCAGATTATGCACGCCTGGGCGAGCAGGCCCGCGAGGCCGAAGCCGCTGGCGTTGACGCCATTCAGATAGACGTGATGGACGGGAGCTTTGTGCCCGACATCACCTTTGGGCCGGGCGTGGTGCGGGCATTGCGCCCGCTGGTGAGCGTGCCGCTGGACGTAGACTTGATGATCGTCGAGCCGGAGCGGCACCTGGCGGCCTTTGCAGACGCCGGAGCAGATCGACTGATCGTGCACCGAGAAGCCTGCACGCATCCCTACCACATATTGCAGTCTATCCGCGAACTCGGCGTTGAGGTCGGCGTGGCGATCGGCCCTGGCACGTCCCCGGGGGCCCTGGAAGAACTGCTGGACTTGGTCGACTTGATTCAAGTGATGACGGTCAATCCCGGTTGGGGCGGGCAGCCGTTCCTCCACAGCCAACTGGACAAGATTCGTCGCCTGCGGCGCATGCTGGACGAGCGTGGGCTGGACATTTCCATTGGTGTGGACGGGGGCATAGATACGACCACCGCACCGCTGGTCGTGAGCGCTGGGGCGACGGTGCTGGTGGCCGGATCAAGCATATACAACGACAAAGCATCGGTGGTCGAAAATGTAGCCGCGCTGCGCGCAAGCGTAGCATAAGGACCAAGGAGTATGCCCCATGATCCACAAAACCTTTGCGGACCCAAACTGTAAACCTTGCTATGACTGAAGGAGGTGACAACCATGGACATAGCGGTGATCGGTTTAGGCAAGATGGGCGCCAATATGGCGCGCCGGCTCGCGCGCGACGGTCATCGGGTGGTGGCCTACAACCGCACCCCGGAGAAAGCCTACGCGCTAGCGGACGAGGAGCCGAACGTGGTAGCAGTGACGCCGCTGGAGGAGGTCGCCGCGCAACTCACCCCACCCCGCGCAGCCTGGGTGATGGTCCCCGCTGGCGATGCCACTGAGCAAACCGTTGACGCTCTGCTGGACATCCTGTCGCCAGGCGATACCATCATTGACGGTGGAAACTCAAACTACAAGGACACCATGCGTCGGGCAGCCAAGGCCGCCAACAGAGGCCTGCACTTCATAGACGTGGGCACCAGCGGCGGCGTGTGGGGGCTCGCCGAGGGGTACAGCATGATGATCGGCGGCGAGAAAGGGGTCGTGGAGCGCCTGCGCCCCGTCTTTGAGACGCTGGCCCCCGCACCGGACAAGGGATGGGGCTATGTCGGTCCTAGCGGCGCTGGCCACTTCGTCAAGATGGTGCACAACGGCATCGAGTACGGGGTGATGGAGGCCTACGCCGAGGGCTTTGAGATCCTGAAGGCCAAACAGGATTTCAACCTGGACCTCCATCGAGTGGCCGAGATCTGGCGGTACGGCAGCGTGATCCGCTCCTGGCTGCTGGACCTGACCGCCGCCGCGCTGGCCGAGGACCAGGACCTGAGCGACATCAAGGGCTGGGTGTCCGATAGCGGTGAAGGCCGTTGGACGGTGGCCGAGGCGATTGACGAGGACGTGCCCGCGCCAGTCATCACCTTGGCGCTTGTGATGCGCTTTGTCAGTCGGCAGGAGGAGAGTTACGCGGCGAAACTACTGGCGGCCATGCGCAACCAGTTCGGCGGCCACGGGGTGATGCGCAGAGCGTAGTGTATGATGGTCACGTCTTACGTTTCACGCTTCAGGTCGTATGGAGCGACCAACATTAATAGTACAAAGGAGGTCAGTCATGGCTAAGGTAGCGATCAACGGATTGGGAAGAATAGGAAGGGCAGCTTTCAAGATCATACTCGAAACCCCGGAATTGGAATTAGTCGCAGTAAATGACTTGGTTCCACTGGACAACCTCGCTTACCTGCTCAAGTACGATACAGTCTACGGCAGGTATGACAAAACGGTAGAAAGCGACGGCGATAGCCTGATCGTAGAAGGCAAAAGGTACAGAGTCTTTAATCAAAGAGATCCTGCCCAACTGCCCTGGGGCGATTTGGGGATTGATGTCGTTTTTGAATGTACCGGCGTCTTCACCCGAAAGGAGGATCTGGAGAAGCATCTTCAGGCCGGCGCAAAGTTTGTTTTTCTATCTGCCCCGGCAAAGAGTGAAGACATAGGTACAGTGGTCCACGGTGTCAACACGCCCGAAGACGACTCGGTTCGGATGATATCCTGCGCAAGCTGCACGACGAATTCCATTGCCCCTGTCGTTGAGATTATGGGTAGAAGGATAGGGATTAAGAAGGCAATCATGACGACTGTCCACGCCTATACTTCAACCCAATCCATAGTGGATGGACCACACAAGCGCCCCAGGAGAGGAAGAGCAGGTGCTGCAAATCTCGTGCCCACATCAACGGGTGCTGCAATAGCGACCACCAAAGCGCTTCCACAATACAAAGGAAAGTTTGATGGAGTTGCTGTCCGCGCACCAGTTCCGGTAGGTTCAATTGCCGACATCGTTTTTCTCACAGTGAGAAAGACTACCGTAGAGGAGGTCAACAGAATATTCAAGCAAGAAGCAGAAAGCGAACAATATGAAGGTATTCTGGGAGTGTCAGAGGATCCCATCGTCTCCTCTGACATCATCAAGGATCCTCGTGCCTCCATTATTGATCTGGGCATGACCCGAGTAGTAGATGAGGACCTGGTTAAGGTTATGAGTTGGTACGATAACGAATGGGGTTACACCCATCAAATGATAAGGCAGGCGCTACGAATAGTGAAGGGATAACACGTTACCTGAACAGTGGAATAGTCGCTCCACGTTTCACGTCTCACATGTGTGTGGAGGAAACTTCCCAATGAAACAAACGAAATCAGACACACCGCCTGCTGTCATCGTCATCTTTGGCGCGTCGGGCGACCTGACGCAGCGCAAGCTGGTGCCAGCGCTGCATACCCTGTCCTGCGGGGGACGCTTGTCCAAAGCCGCCCGAGTGGTCGGCGTGGCGCGCAGCACCCTCTCCGACGAGGCCTTTCGCGCCCGACTCTACCAGGGTGTGGTTGAGTATTCACGATCCAGTCCGGGCATCTGCGAAATGTGGCCCCGTTTTGCGGGCCGGCACTCTTATCTGGCGGGTGGTTACGATGACCCCGAGACCTATCGCCGCCTGGCAGAACGGCTGGAGCGACTCGACGCCGAGGCTGGCACGCAGGGCAACCGTCTCTTCTACCTGGCTACCCCGCCCGTGCTCTACCCGGTGATCATCGAGCATCTGGGGCAGGCCGGGTTGAACCGCAGTGACCCCGGCTGGACGCGCATCATCATCGAAAAGCCCTTCGGGCACGACCTGGAGAGCGCCCGCTGGCTTAACGAGCAGGTCCACGCCGTCTTTGAGGAAAGCCAGATCTACCGTATTGACCACTACCTGGGCAAAGAGACGGTCCAAAACATCCTGACCTTTCGCTTTGCCAACGCCATCTTTGAGCCACTCTGGAACCGGAATTACGTGGATCACGTCCAGATCACTATGGCCGAGAGCGTCGGCGTGGGCCATCGCGCCGGCTACTACGAAAAGGCCAGCGTACTGCGGGACATGTTTCAGAACCACCTGCTGCAACTCCTGACGCTGACGGCGATGGAGCCACCGGCCGTCTTTGGGGCGAATGCACTGCGGGATGAAAAGGTCAAGGTGCTGCGGGCAGTCCGCCCGGTAGCCCGGACCGTGCGTGGTCAGTACCGTGGTTACCACGATGAGCCGGGCGTGGCCTCGGACTCCCAGACGCCGACCTACGCCGCGCTCCAGTTGCTGGTGGACAACTGGCGCTGGCGCGATGTCCCCTTCTATCTCCGTTCCGGCAAGCAGATGGCAGCCAAGACCACCGAGATCGCCATCCAGTTCAAGCGCGTGCCCCACCTGATGTTCCCGCTGCCGCCCGGAGAGGATATCACCCCTAACGTTCTCTCCCTCTGTCTTCAGCCCGACGAAGGGATACACCTACGCTTCGAAGCCAAGGAGCCCGGTGCCGGCATGAGGGCCCGTTCGGTGGATATGGAATTCCACTATGCTGAGGACTTTGGCGCGAGCGCACTGCCGGACGCCTACGAGCGGCTGCTGCTGGACGCGATGCAGGGAGACGCTTCGCTATTTGCGCGGGCCGACGAGATCGAGCTGGCCTGGGGGCTGATTGACCCCATCCTGGCCAGTTGGGAACGGCCGGACGCGCCGCCGCTGGTCTTCTACGAGCCGGGGAGTTGGGGACCGGTCGAGGCGGACGATTTTCTGGCCCAGGATAGCCGGGCCTGGCACTATGGCTGTGGCGGGCACAGGGACGACTGATGGCTGAGATTCGGACTTACCCCGACGCTGCCAGCCTGGCGCGGGCGGTGGCAGAGCATTTCATCACCCTGGCCACGGCGGCGATAGCTGCCCGCCGGCGGTTTGTGGTGGCGCTGTCGGGCGGCTCGACGCCCCGCGCCACCTACGCTCTGCTGGCCACAGAGGAATTCGCCACCCGTGTGGATTGGTCGCGTGTCCAAGTCTTCTGGGGCGACGAGCGCTGCCTCTCACCCGACCACCCCGACAGCAATTACCGGATGGCCCGCGAAGTGTTGCTGGACAAAATCCCGATTCCCCCCGGAAACGTCCACCGCATCCGGGGCGAACTGCCTCCGGACCAAGCCGCCGCGACCTACCAGACAGAGCTGGAGGCGGTCTTGGGCGCGGGCGGACGGTTTGATCTTATCCTGCTGGGCATGGGCGCGGACGGACACACCGCCTCCCTCTTCCCCGACACGGCGGCGCTGCATGAGCAGACACGCTGGGTAGTGGCGCACTATGTGGACAAACTACGCGCGTGGCGCGTCACGCTCACGCCCGTTGCCATCAACGCCGCCACCCATGTAACCTTTATCGTCTCCGGCCCAGGCAAAGCCGAACGGCTGCAGCAGGTGCTGGCCGAGCCGTACCAGCCAGACGCCCTGCCAGCACAAATCATCAGGCCAACCGACGGTCACTTGCTGTGGCTGGTAGACGCGGCGGCTCCAGCTCACTTGAGTGAAGGGCGGGATAATGCTAAAAGAGGATAGCAAGGCTCCGGATTTCGCACTACACACGGCGGACGGTCAGCCTGTCTACTTAAGCGAAACGCTGCACGGCGGCCACAAGGAGATTCGGCTCAACTGGGCGGGGACTTTTTGCACTAATTCAAGAATTGAATTGGCCGAAATGGAGGCTAGCCATGAACGATTCATACGACCTGGTCATCATCGGCGGCGGCTCGGCCGGGCTGACGGCGGCCGGCTTTGCCGTCCAACTGGGGGCGCGCGTCGCCCTGGTGGAAAAGAACCGCATCGGCGGCGACTGCACCTGGACCGGCTGCGTGCCCAGCAAGACACTACTCAAAGCGGCCAAAGTGGCCTACGAAATGCGCACCGCCGACAGCTATGGCCTGGCCCCCGTCGAGCCTGAGGTGGATTTAAAGTCGGTGATGGCCCACGTGCGGGCTGTCGTCGCTGAGGTGTACTACGAAGAATCGCCCGATGCGCTGCGCGCCGACGGCATTGACGTCTTCCTGGGCGCTGCCCGCTTTCTCGATCCGCACACCCTGGCCGCTGGCCAGATCACGCTGACCGCGCGCCACGTGCTGATCGCCACCGGTGCCTATCCCTTCATCCCGCCTATCGCTGGCCTGGAGGACGTGGATTACCTGACCTACGAGACCATTTGGGACCTGGAAGTTCTGCCGCGAGATCTGCTGGTGGTCGGCGCAGGGCCGATTGGCTGCGAGATGGCCCAGGCCTTCCGGCGGCTTGGGGCCGAAGTGACGCTGGTCGTCGGCCGCGCTCGGGTGCTGCCCCGTGACGAGCCGGACGCGTCGCACGTCCTGGGCGAGGTGTTCGAAGCGGAAGGGATTGACCTGCGCTACAGCGCCCGGGCCGAACGTGCTTGGCAGGACGAAAGCGGCATCCACCTGGTCGCTGGTGGCGACGAACTGACAGGCGATGTGCTGCTGGTGGCCGCCGGGCGTCGTCCCAACGTGGACGGCCTCGATCTGGAGCAGGCGGGTGTGACCTACAGCGCCAAAGGCATCCAGGTGGACGAGCACCTGCGCACCAGCCAGCGCCACATCTACGCCGCCGGCGACTGTATCGGCAGCTACCAGTTCACCCACTATGCCGGCTGGCAGGCATTCATGGCCGTCCGCAACGCCTTGCTGCCCGGCGCGTCCCAGGGCGTCACCGACCGTGTGCCCTGGACCACCTTCACCGACCCCGAAGTGGCCCACATCGGGCTGACCGAGGAGCAGGCGCGGAAAAAGTTCGGCGACGCAGTGATGACCTGCTGGTGGCCAATGGAGACAGTGGATCGGGCGCGGGCCGAAGGAGACACGGCCGGTTTTATCAAGCTGGTTCACAACAAGGATGGCACGTTACTAGGCGCGACCATCGTCGCCAGGCGCGCTGGGGAAATGATCCACGAGTGGATCGTGGCCCTGGATCGTGGCCTGAAGGTAGGCGACCTGGCCAATGCTATTCACGTCTATCCCACCTATTCGACGGCCAGCATGCAGGCCGCCGCCGCCATTCGCGTGGAGCAACTGTTGAGCGGCACGTCCGGCCGGATCGTTCGCGGCCTGGCCCGCCTGATGCGGTGATAAGGAGAAATTAGTTGGCTCTCTCCAGCAAACAACCCGTTCGTAGCCCCATCTTTCACAAATTGACGCGTAGCCTGTGCCCCGAATGTCGCCAGGTGATAGACGCCCAGGTGCTCATCTGTGACAATGCCGTCCACCTGCGCAAGCACTGCCCGAAGCACGGCTGGCACGAGGCGCTGGTCTCGTCCAACGCCGATTGGCACCTGAACTCGCTCAAATACAACAAGCCAGGGGCCATCCCCTACGACTTTGCGACAACCGTCGAACAGGGCTGTCCCTTCGACTGTGGCCTGTGCCCTGAGCACCAACAGCATACCTGCGTCGGCATCATCGAGATCACCACCCGCTGCAACCTGGGCTGCCCCACCTGCTTCGCCGACGCCAGTGCCAGCTATGACCTGAGCGTGGCCCAGGTGGAAGCGATGCTCGACCGGTTTCTGGAGACTGAAGGCCAGCCCGAAGTCGTGCAGATCAGTGGCGGCGAACCGACCATCCACCCCCAAGTCCTGGACATCCTGGCCGCTGCCCAGGCGCGGGGCATCCGTCACGTGATGCTCAACACCAACGGGTTACGACTGGCCCAGGAGCCGGATTTCGTCCGCCAAGTGGCCCGCTACCAGCCAACCGTCTACCTGCAATTCGACGGCTTGACCGCCGCCACGGACCAGGCGTTGCGGGGGCGTGACCTACAGGCGGTCAAACAGCAAGCGCTTGACAACCTGGCCGAGGCTGGACTGTACGCCATGCTGGTCGCCACCATCATCCAGGGCGTCAACGAGGGAGAGGTCGGTGACATCCTGCGCTACGGGTTGGAACACCCGGCCGTGCTGGGCATCAGTTACCAGCCCGTCACCTTTGCCGGACGCTGCCTGGACCACCAAGACCCGCTCGACCGCATCACCCTACCCGACGTGCTCCATACCCTGGAAGTACAAACTGAGGGCCTCTTTCGAGTCAGCGATTTCCGGCCCGTGCCCTGCCCGCATCCCACCTGCTCCGCCTGCACCTACGCCTTCGTGGACAGCGAGCAGGTCATCCCCATCCCGCGTCTCCTGAACGTGGACGACTACCTTGACTTTGCCACCAACCGCACGGTACCCGACCTGTCGGCTGAACTTCAACCGGTGCTGGAAGCGCTGTGGAGCATGGCGGCAGTGATAGGCACCGAAAAAACGACCAGCGACCTGAGCTGCGTGGCCTGCGGGATCAACGTGCCGCTACCCTCCAATCCCCAACTCCTTCGGGAGCACTTCTTCTTGGTCCAGGTTCATGGTTTCATGGACGAGCACACCTTTGACCTGAAGCGACTGATGAAATGCTGCATCCACGAACTGCTGCCCGACGGCCGCGCCGTGCCCTTTTGCGCCTACAACAACCTGGGCTACCGAGACCAGGTGAAACAAGAACAGGAGGCGCTGCCATGACCAATACGACCGGCGACCGCGAAATCAAGGTCTGCTGTGCCACCTTCTACCAGAGCGACATGGTTCGGATGCTGTTGGGAGACGTCCTTCACCCCGGCGGACTGGCCCTGACTCGCCACCTGGGAAAGGTTATCGAACTTGGCCCGGGCGACCACGTTTTAGACGTGGCCTGCGGGCGGGGTGCGTCGGCCGTCCATCTGGCCGAGCAGTTTGGCTGCCACGTCACCGGCCCGGACTATGGGGCGGAGAACGTTGCCGCCGCCCGGGCCCACGCCGCCGACAAGGGGGTGGCCCACCTGACCACCTTCCGCCAAGGTGACGCCGAAGGGTTGCCCTTCGACGATGGCACCTTTGACGCTGTCATCTCCTAGTGCAGCTTTTGTACTTTCCCGGACAAGGCGACGGCGGCGGCTGAGATGGCCCGTGTACTTCGTTGTCCTGAACCTGCCGAAGGGAGCCCCGGCGGCCGACTGGGGCTGGCCGATATGACCGTGAATGGTCCCCTGCCCGACGACCTCCAGAGCCTGCTAGCCTGGGTGGCCTGTGTAGCCGGTGCTGGCACGCCGGACGACTACGTGGCGACGCTCCAGGAGGCTGGCTTCGCTGACTTTACCGTCGAGGATCAGCGAGACGCGTTGCTGGAGATGGTGGCCGACGTACGCCGCAAATTGCTGGGCGTGGAACTGGCCGTCGGGTTGGGCAAACTAGACCTGGGCGACCTGGACTTGAGCGAGGGCAAGCGCCTGGCCCGCCGGGCTGTCGAGTTGATCGAGAGCGGCGTGGTGGGCTATACGCTCATCGTCGCGACGAAAGGGTGACCGGCGTATCGTCCACGAATCACCTCAGCAGTCTTACTCATCCCGGCCCTGTTGCTCACCAGTTGTGGAAGCAAGGCAATTTCACCCCCACCAACGGCCACTGTGGGTAGGTGTCCAAAGAGTTTACAGGAGGAACTGACCATGGGGCAAAACCTGGCTCGTAAGATCATCGCCGACAACCTGGTGGCTGGAGAGATGGTCCCGGGGCGGGAAATCGCCATTGCCATTGACCAGACGCTCACCCAGGACGCCACGGGCACCATGGCCTGGCTGCAATTCGAGGCCCTGAGCCTGCCCAATGTGCGCACCGAACTCTCGGTCAGCTATGTGGACCACAACATGCTTCAGACCGATTTCCGCAACGCCGACGACCATCGCTACCTGCAATCAGCAGCGGCTAAATATGGGGCTTACTTCTCCCGTCCCGGCAATGGCATCTGCCACCAGGTGCACCTGGAACGCTTCGGGGTGCCGGGCAAGACTTTGCTAGGCTCCGACAGCCACACTCCCACCGACGGTGGTCTGGGGGCGCTGGCCATCGGTGCGGGAGGGCTAGATGTGGCGGTGGCCATGGGCGGCCGCCCATTTTATCTGGCCATGCCCAAAATCGTGGGCGTCAAACTGACCGGCGAGTTGGGCCCCTGGGTGGCCGCTAAGGACATCATCATCGAACTCCAGCGGCGGATGACGGTCAGGGGAGGCATGGGCAGAATCATCGAATACTATGGCCCCGGGGTGGCCACCCTGAGCGTGACGCAGCGCGCCACTGTCTGCAACATGGGCGCTGAGTTGGGAGCCACGACTTCTATCTTTCCCAGCGACGAGCAGACCAAAGCCTACTTGGAGGCTCAGGGCCGGGGCGAGGCCTGGAGACCCCTGGCCGCCGATCCCGATGCCACCTACGATGAGCACATTGAGATCAACCTGAGCGAATTAGAGCCCCTCATCTCTCAGCCGTCCAGCCCGGACAACGTGGTCAAGGTGCAAGAGATTGAGGGCACGCCCGTGGCCCAGGTGTGCGTCGGCTCGTGCACAAACTCGTCCTATGAGGATCTGATGACGGTAGCCGCCATCCTTAAGGGCAAGACGGTACATCCCAACGTCAGCTTGACTGCTATACCGGGCAGCAAGCAGGTATATACCATGATCGCGCAGAACGGCGCGCTGGCTGACCTCATCGCAGCGGGGACGCGCATCCTGGAGTCGGCCTGCGGGCCGTGCATTGGGATGGGGCAGGCCCCGCCGACGGGCGCGGCCTCAGTGCGCTCCTTCAACCGTAACTTCAAGGGACGCAGCGGCACGGCCGATGACCTGGTCTACCTGGCCAGCCCGGAGACCTGTGCTGCCACCGCCCTGCATGGCGTCATCACCGACCCACGCAGGCTGGGTGAGCCCATCGTCGTCCAGCCACCGGGTCGTTACCTGGTGAACGACAACATGATTGTGCCCCCTGCAGAAGACCCAGCATCGGTCGAGGTCATCCGGGGACCCAACATCAAGCCAGTGCCCGTGGTCCAACCTATCCCTGAAACGTTGCGCGGCCGGGTGCTGCTCAAAGTGGGCGACAACGTCACCACCGACTACATCATGCCCGCTGGGGCCCAGGTGTTACCGCTGCGCTCCAACATCCCGGCCATCGCTGAGTACGTCTTCTCGCAAGTGGATCCCGATTTTGTGAAGCGAGCCAAAGAGTGGGGCGGTGGCTTCGTGGTCGGCGGGGCCAACTATGGCCAGGGCTCCAGCCGGGAGCACGCCGCCCTGGCCCCGATGTACCTGGGCCTCAAGGCCGTCATCGCCAAATCCTTTGCCCGCATCCATCACGCTAACCTGGTCAACGTGGGCATCCTGCCCCTCACCTTCACCAACGAGGCTGACTATGAAGCGATAGAGCAAGGCGATGAATGGGAGATCGCCGGAGCGCAGGCCGCGCTCCAGGCCGGGGAGGCCCTGACCGTTCACAACCTGACCCAGAACAAGACGTTCCAGGTCAGCTACAATTTAACCGAGCGAGGGGGCAGAATCCTGCTGGCCGGCGGGCTATTGAATTACATCAAAGCCGGGGGGCAATAGCCTAGCCTATCGCATCACACTGATCCCCGGCGATGGCACCGGCCCTGAGCTCATCGCCGCGGCCCACCGGGTGCTGGAGGCCACCGACGTCGAGTTCGACTGGGACGTGCAGGAGGTCAGCGCCGACGTGATGGACGAGTACGGCACACCGCTGCTGGAAGCCGTGCTCGACTCTATTGGAAGTCCAACAGTAGTGAAACAAGTTGTCAACTTGTCCTACGTCGTCCGTGTGGGCAGCGTCAGATGGTCAAGCTCCAGAGGGTGACCCGTACCGTAAGCGGCTGATTTCAGTGTATGGAAGCGGCGGCACTGCCGCTCCGGGGAGATGTACGTGGGGAAGTGTACGTGACGGAGAAGAGAGAATAGCACAGCTAGGTGCGGTTCGCTTGCGGATCACCAAGTCTGCCGGGCGTTTGAAGGCATTAGACGCTCTACCCTGCTCAGCAACTCCTGCGCTTCCGCTATTTCGGCTGCTCCACAGTGTCCGCAACGCTCCAGTGCTTCCTGAGCCAGTTTCAGGGCTTGGGCGTATTCGCCCCTTTCTTCAGCCACTCGTCCCTGCCCCCACATTCCGATCAGGATTTGGTCTGTTCGTGGGGCCGCCTCAGAGGCTTGGCGTCCTTCTGTGAAATGCTCTTCTGCTAATGCGAGATAGCGTGTGGCTTCATCGTGCTGGCCTGAGCTCTTGGCTTGCTCGTATTCTGCTAGATCCACTCTGCCCAGGTGATTCAGATTAAGCCCTATTTTCTCAGTGTTACCCAGTTCTCTGTTGATCGCCAGCGCTTCTTCGTACAAGTGCCGGGCTTCTGAGTAGTTTTTCCCCAGATCGCGCTCTAAATTGGCCAGGGTGGTCAAGGCATCTGCAAGGATATTATCTTTGATCGTTCTGATTTCTTCATCAGTCTTGGCGGTCTCCAGCAGTTCATTCCCGCTCCCTAGCATCTCATCCAGCCAATGCTTGGAGGTCTGATAGTCACCGCGCATACGGGCAACCATTGCTGGTAATCGTTTGACTCGAGCCAGGTGATACTCATCGGCTGCCTGGGCCATAGCGCTCACAGCCTCTGTGCCCCACCTGTCTGCTTCGTCATAATCGCCCTGCTGGAAGCGAGTGAAGCCGATGGCGTAAGCATGGTGGCCTGCCTGACCCCAATCCTGAAGAGATTCACTTACTTGAAAGGCCAGTTCATTATACTCTGCAAGTTCATTCCAATAGCCGTTTAGCCATTGGAACTCGTGTAAGGCCGTGGCGAATCCAGGTAGCAGGCGTTTGATATGCTCGGCCTCTTGATATTTGCACCACGTGACGGCTTCCTTGATATTACTATGCTCGATTGCCAGAGCGTCCAGGT
This sequence comes from Anaerolineae bacterium, assembly GCA_041862415.1. Lineage (GTDB taxonomy): Bacteria > Chloroflexota > Anaerolineae > E26-bin7 > E26-bin7 > E26-bin7. The sequence goes on from JBGVTF010000383.1 coordinate 24,911, forward strand.
CTTCTTCCGATCGGGAGCTATACTCCTCAGCATAATGGAGAAAATAGTCCGCATAAGCATATCTCAGGCGGATAGCTTCATCGAGTCCTAGTTGTTCCATTTCGCTGAGGACAAACTCACGTGTAAGGGGCAAGAGACTATAGCGATAATCTTCCTCTCGATATATCAGGGAAAGCCTTATCAATTTGCGGATTTCATCATCAAAGGCATCTTCATCTCCCATGCCGCTAATCGCGTACAGTGCGTCATAGCTGGCGGAAGTGACGAAAAGTGACGCTATGTAGAGCAAACGTTTGGCTTCAGGTGACAGTTCATCTAGGGAGTTGGCGAAGCAATACTGGAGCAAGTCGCCTTTAACTTCGTGCATCTTATCCAGCACACGTCTCACCGGTAGCTCGCTCATCAGGCCTACGCACCAGACCACAGCTAATGGGATTCCACCTGTATGCTCATACAGAGTTATTAACTCTTCGTCACTTGCTTTCACACTCTTGTTTTCGCATTCTTCGCGCATTAGCTCTAGCGCTGGCTCCTGCTCCATACCTTTCAAGAAGCACACTCGATCTAGGGGTTCAATTCGAGGACGGCTCGTGACAATGATCTTAGTGGGTTGGACAAAGTCTCGTAGCTTTCTGACAATTCCCTCGCCACCCAGGCTCGCTAGGCTGTCAACAAGCAGTAGGCAACGCTTCTCTTTTAGTATTTTTCTGATGGCATCGTGCTTTTCTGCGATTGATTCCATCTTCAAAATGTCGTCGTAACCCAATGTCTCGGCGATAGCATCGTATAAATCTTCAAAGGAGGTAAGGACAGATTCCCTTTTGACGGTGCCTCTGGTAGTCAAGATTTCTTGCTCAGCCGTCATCCAGACGATGGCCTCAAAGAGCCGTTGCGTTAGGCAACGGTGAGCGACCTCCAGGGCCAACATTGTTTTGCCCACGCCTGTGAGACCGCATATTCCTGTGATCCAAACGGTTTCTTGGGTGGCGCTTAGTTGTTCCATGATTTGGTCAGAATAGCTATCTCGCTCCACGAAAAAGCGACGGGGAGGTAGGTTATGTAGAACTGGGCCTTCGGGAAGGGACAGACCCGCCACGTCAAACTCTTGCCCCTCCAACTCGCGATAGAGAGCGCGGCAGAGGGACGGCAAATCGCCTGCAAGGAAATTCCCCTTGCGTATCCTCATCAGCGTTCCTAGTTCCCCCGTCGGTGGATCGGGATTCACGTACCAGAGAGCGCCGCCCTCCCGCCCTAAACAGTGATTGACGTTGCGCTGGTATTGGAAGTTGACTATCAACAGATCGCGCTGCAGGATGCGCTCTGTCGCTGCGGCAACCGGCTCCTTGAACTCAAACGTCTCCACATCCGTCAATGTGCACTCGCGCTTTTGCAGATCGCCGTTCAGCTTGACCAGTTTCACGCGCGGGCGTTTGGGCCGCAACACGTCGTCCAGGCGCTCGTCACGGTCGTATCCGACGGCGAACGTCGCGAAATCTTTTCGCCGCATCCCAACGTCCATCAAGCAATCCTCCAGCGCGGTACTGACTTCCGTCGTGAGAATCACGTCAAAATATCCCGCTTGCACTAGCGCGGCAAGAGCTTGATACCCCGCGTACAGCGCTTCGTCACATGACAACGCGCACAAGAGATTGTATCGTTCATCGGCACTAAGCCCTTCGTACTGCATCGGATCGCCCACGTCCGTCGCCGCGCCCAGGAGTAGCACATACGGTAATTCATGCTGCTCCCGCCGAATCTTTATCAACTTTGCTAATTGCGTGATTTTCTCGTCCATGAATACCTCCCAAGAGGGTCTTTCTGATACGAGTATATCAGCCTCGGACCAATACATGGGGGAATCGTAGACAATCTGCCCTTATGATCAGCATCTCGCGGCCAATATCATAGCCCATTTCTTGTCAAAGGAGATGTCATCGCCCTCAAAGAGCATGTTCCACCAGCTTTTTGTTCGTTCGGATGCTTCTTGAAACGTAGCGAGTATTTCCGCTTTCTCTTTGTCGCTCTTCGCAGTTGAGGCCAAGATGTTCTGGAGGGATGCCCGTTCAAGCCAAACTTGGTGCTTCCGGATTTCAAACCCGGCTTTCTCGATCATGACAAGCAGCCGCTCAGCGGTCGGGAATTCGGTATGCCCTGTGTGTAGAGACTCGACAAACCCGAGTTGGAACGCTTCATCTTCCTCAGCAGCAGCGACAGTTTCCGCGATGAGAAGCTTTCCTCCAGGTCTAATCAGTGAGTGCATTTCTGCGAGAATGCGGGGGATATCCACATGATGTAATACGGCTCGGCAGTAAACCAAGTCAAAGGTCTCGTCCAAAAAGAGCGAGGCAAGGTGTTCAATCTCGCAACACAGCAGGTGGTGCCGGGGAAGATACTTCTGTGCCTTCTCCAGCATGGGTCTGGCAACGTCCACTCCAATGAGAACACCAGTGTGATCTATCATCTTGGCGGCTACAGTTCCGGTGCCTATTCCGATTTCCAAGGCGCACTCATCACCTGTCAGCTCTCCGAAGGCTACCAGAGCTTCCAAGAAAGTATCATCCTTGACCCACTTCGCTTCTTCGTAGAAATCGGCTCTTTTGCCGAATTCTCGGGCTATGATGTGTTCTTCATTCACGCTAAGCTCCCTCGCCAGGCGCATACGGCGACAGTTGTATAATGGCTTTCAGGTATTTAGTCGCGATACAGGATCCTCACGTACCCAGGAAGTATATTTCAACTTTAAGGTTTTGTCAACCATGTGTAGTAGTGGTGAAACGATCATGAGGGCGAGTTCGGTCAAGTTTGGCTCAGCAGAACCAACTGAAGCCTCGGCTTCGTCTGGGCATAATGACCTTGGCAGACCTGTCTGCCGTGTCCCCAACCAGCAACACTTACAAATGCCTATTGACGACAAGACCCGAATGTGGTATATTAGGCATAGCATGCCAAACACAAAAGAAAGGATCACAAATGAGCGAGAACACACTTGACGTGATGCGGAAGCGAAGGACCGTCCGCAAATTCACCGAAAAAGATGTAAGTGAAGAGCAGGTGGAGACGCTGTTGGAGATAGCCATGTGTGCTCCCAATCGGCTCAATCGTCAACCCTGGCACTTTGTCGTCATCCGCGACAAGGAGCTACAAAAGCAATTGGCCGATCTTTTGCGCGTTCACCCCTACCTTGAGACGGCCCCCGTCGTGATTGCCGTATGTGGCTTGCCCGAAGCTTCGCCGACCTGGATCATGGACGTCAGCGCAGCCACGGAGAACATGCTGTTAGCGGCCACCGCCATGGGGCTCGGAGCGGCTTGGATCGGCGCGCCGGACACTGTGCTGTGGGACCTGTGCGAGGAGGCCCTCTACGACGCGCTTGCCATACCGCTCAACGAAGTGCGCATTCCGGCGCTGGTGGCTGTCGGGCATCCTGCCCAGGAGCTGCCACCCCATGGGAAGCACGACCGCTTCGACCGAACAAAGGTGCACTATGACAAGTGGGGGGAGCTGAAGCTGGCCTGAACACGAAACACGCGCACCGGGTGCCAGGCCTGCGTGGTGGCCTGCCATGCGAAGAGCAATGTGCCTCCTGCATGCCACTACCACAGCAACGCAAACAAGTTATACACCAACACTACAAAGAACTAGGAGGGAATGCTCATGACAAGCGACATCATGCTGTATGCTGGCTCTATCGTCATTACCCTGTGGGGGGTAGCCCATATTGCCCCGACCAAATCTGTCGTTGAGGGTTTCGGGCCAATATCAGAAGAAAACAAGCGAATCATCACAATGGAGTGGGTTGCAGAGGGGCTGGCGCTGTGCTTCATCGGCCTGCTTGTCCTGTTTGTCACCGTTTTTGGAGGCGCACAAAACCCGGTGTCCATTATTGTGTACAGGGCATCCGCCTTGATGCTGATTATCATGGCAGGATGGACATTATTGACCGGAGCGAGAACATCCATCGTACCGATAAAGATCTGTCCGATTGTAAAGACACTTGTTGCCATATTGTTTTTCCTGGGGAGTGCATTATAACGGGTGAGGCCCCGCTAGGACACCAAGAAAAGGAGGATATGGTGAAACTCCCAGAATATGTGACCGCCGATGAGGTCAGAAGAGTCTGCAAAGAACTGGGCATCAGACATTGGACCGCGCTGACAGAGCCCAAAGTGCCACTGGAAGAAGCCAGGGAGATTCTGGCAGCGATGGATGTTAAAGGCATGGATATTGAGCTTGAGGACTTTTGCCAGGGGCTCGAAGTAGAACTCGAACATGGCATCATGTTCGAGGACGCAAACGTTACAAACAACCACCCTATTCTAACCGGGAAAATCGTATTGGCACACTTCAAGGAATCCCTGGATTATTACAAGCGGCTCGAAGTCGCCGAGATCGAGGGCGATTTACTGAAAGCGGTCGTCGCCAAGAATGCGGCAAAAGTCGAAGCATTGTACAGGAAACTCGTCAACGCCAGACTCATCCTAAGCCAAGAAGAATCGGACAAACTGGCGTAGGCGAAAAAGACAATTTACGAACAGTACCCACGCATCCAGTATATGGGACTTCCTGCAACTCCCGGCGTTGATCAAATCAGCGCCGCATTTGTCACCCTTTATGACTGGTCGATTGCCGGTAATTGGAAAACAGAGATTGATGCTCTGGAGGAAATGATCCACCAGGAGATGCTATGATGGAAGCATTGTCAACTGCCGTCGGAATGCGGCTTCACTGGGTTCAACCAAAGACCTTTGAGCGCTGGTTTGAGTTGCGTGCAGGGGATAGTCTCTACGCAACACTTCGCTTCGAGAAAGCGTTTGGTACCCTGGCAACCGCCGAGTCGGCCGATGGAATCTGGACGTTCAAGCGAGTTGGCTTTCTCAACCCGCGCGTAACCGTACGACAAGTTGGAGCGGAGGCTAATCTGGCGATCTATCAGCCCAAGCTTTGGGGCGATGGCTTGCTGCAGTTCCCCGATGGACGCGTTTTTCACTGGAGATCAACCAATTTCTGGGGAACCCAGTGGGGCTTTGCCGATTGGGATGGAAACTCGTTGTTTACACTCAAGCCTGGAGTTGATAAACCAAAGTTATCCGATTTGTTCAAGACCCAGGCTCTTGTCGAAGTTGAACCCCAGGGACATGCTCTGGCTGAACTCCCGCTCCTGGTGCTGCTGGGTTGGTATCTGATGATTCTTCACCAGGATGACGCAGCAGCGGCTACAGCCACAACCACGGTAGCCGTGACCTGATGCCAACGAGGCGGCCTGACAACTCACCAGGGCCGAGGGCGGCGTGACGTGCTGCAGCTTTATTTTTAATATCACGTGAGGAGGGAACAATGAAAAAGTTTGACTTGATCGTCATCGGTTCCGGGGCAGGGATGAACGTCGCCTCGAACGCTGTTGCACACAGCATGAACGTGGCCGTCATAGACAGGGGCCCTCTGGGCGGGACCTGCCTGAACAGGGGCTGTATTCCTTCCAAGGTGATGCTCTATCCGGCAGACGTGATCAGGATGGCCGAGGAAGCAAAGGCCATAGGCGTCCATGCCAAGATTGAGAAAGTGGACTTTGACCTGATCATGAAACGGGTCTGGGAGATCGTCCTGGACGATCGCCACGAGATGGAGGACGGTGTAGCGCAGTCAAAGCAAATCGAATTCTTCAATAGGGACGGTTCCTTTGTCTCAGACTACACCATGAAGGTTGGCAAGGAACGGATCACCGCAGACACAATCATCATCGCATCTGGGGCACGGCCCCTCATCCCTCCCATAGAAGGTCTGGAAAAGGTCAGATACCTGACCAGCGCTACCATCTTTGACATCAAGGAACCCCCGCAGAGTCTCGTCATTGTGGGGGGAGGATACATAGCTGCCGAGTTCGCCCACTTTTTCTCGGCCATCGGCACCCAGGTAACCATCCTCGGAAGAAACCCCCGGCTTGTTCCTCAGGAGGAGCCTGAGATATCAGAGCTGTTGAAGGAGAAGATGTCGCGCTATTGCCAGGTATACACAGGCCACGAAGCGGTGCGCGCCGAAATCAGAAATGGGCTCAAGACGGTCATGGCCACGAACAGAGTGGATGGGCAGACACGCGAATTCACCGGGCAGGAGATTCTGGTAGCCGCAGGCCGCAGATCCAACTCGGATATATTGAAACCGGCCAAGACAGGGGTCGAGAGCGATGAGCGCGGCTGGATAAAGACCGATCCCTTCCTTCGCACCACAAAGGAAGGGATATGGGCATTGGGCGATGCTCGTGGGAAGCACATGTTCAGGCACACCGCAAACTATGAAGCGGAGATTGTGTGGAGGAACGCCTTCACGGAGCACAAGCACCCGGTAGACGAGCACGCCGTCCCGCACGCAGTGTTCACGCACCCGCAGGTTGCCTCGGTTGGCATGACAGAGGAGCAGGCGAAGAAGAGCCATGAGATACTGGTGGGCGTGAAGGAGTATTACGACGTCGCCAAAGGATACGCCATGGGTGAGGAGGACGGATTCGTCAA
>JBGVTF010000384.1:0-3417 GCA_041862415.1 Anaerolineae bacterium
GCAAGAAGGCCGTGTACTGCTCAAAGATGCGGCTCTGTTCGGCGGCTGGGGCTGCCGGTTTCTTGGCCAGCAGTTCCAGCTTGTCCATCCAGCCCACCTTGGTAAAGACGGCCTTTCCCAGTGCACCTAGCAGGTTGCCGCCCGGGACAAAGACGCCGATCAGTTCTGGCGCAGCCTCCACCAGAACCTGCACCGAACGCACCAGGACGGCGCGCAGGCGGTTGGTGTTCTCGGGTGTGACCCTGGTCGCCCGTTGCTTGGACGAGGCGTCGCCGGTGAGCATGGCCAGGGCTTCGCGGAAGGGCAGGTAGGGGTCGCCGATGCCGGTCTGGGCGTTACAACTGCCCATGGCCAATACCACCTTGGGATTAGCGGCAAAGGCTTGTTCCACAAAGTGGCGCACCAGGGCGGTCTTGCCGCTGCCGGCTTGGCCGGTGACGAAGCAGACCTGGCCCTGCCCGATCAGGGCCTTTTCCAGGTATCCCTTCAATTCATCCAGTTGGCGTTCGCGGCCAACAAAGATCTGTTCTTGCATTCTCTATCTCCTTTGCGCTTTCTGAACGGGCCATGTTTATGCTGGCTCCCCTCTTCGGCTCGGCCCTGAGTCTTACGCATCTCTCGGAAATCCAGGGTCGGATTCCCCGATTCAAGCATCAGTAAGGCCTCTATCTCCTGGTCGGCCATCAGCCTGACGGCCTCGTACACGGACGCATCCGGTGTAATGGACCAGATGTCGTACTCTTTGGCTTCCAAAAGTCGTTCGACGGTTTTCATAACTCAACCTCTTTCACGCCCCTCCTCTAGGACAATCCGAGCGTCTACCGAAGTTCACTTGTGAGTCACCTGCACAATCTGCCGGATGGCCTCAATCAGGAGTTGCGGTTGCTGGAGATGAATGTTGTGGCCACTCTTTTCAGCGATGACCTGCTTGCTGTTGGATGAAAGCGCAACCAAATCGGACTGCATGACCTGCCAAGCCTGCCAGGCTTGTTGATTTTCGGCCTCAGAAATGCCGGGTAGCGGCTCCCAAAAGCCTCTGCTAAGCACAATGAGCGGTATATTCCCTAAACTGGTAGTGTTGGCCGCGCGCACCTCAGTCAAGTTCTTTTCAAAAGATTCTGTTTCAGCTATGGCTGTCTCAAAATACCTGGTTGTCACCAGAATTGCCCGGTATTGTGTGAGCGCCCCGTCAGGTAATCCCCGGTTTGGAATATTATCTGGTGCCAGCGCCAAAACGCCAAATGAACTCAATGGCGCTAAAGTACGAAATAGTCCGAGCATTGGCTCGTTCGCCTTCCGCCATATTGGTATACGGGTAAACAAGTCCTCATGGGCTGAATCCACCAACACCATTCCTGCCACTTCGTCCGGGTAATCGTGGGTATACAGACGCACGAGCGCTCCTCCAAAGGAATGCCCGACCAGCACATATGGCTTTTCAACCTTGGCATTGACCAGAAGCGTATGCAGTTCTTTCACCATTGTCTCGGTCGTGCGTGGATAGGGGCTGGGTTCACTCCAGCCATAACCCGCACGGTCGTAGGCACAGACACGGGCGAATTTGGCAACTTCCGGTTGAACCAATTCCCAGAACACAGAAAAGTCATCGAGCCCAGCCTCCAGAATGACCGTGGGATTGCCCTGACCAGCACAGTCGATGTGCATTTTATACCCACCCACGTCCGCCAATTCGCCGGGGGCTGGATATTGTTTCGCCAGGTTGGACTTGGCCCATGCCCCTGCCAGCCATGTGGCCATGCCGAGCACAAGCAGCAGCGCCAATCCTCCCATCAGAATACGTCCGGCCCACCACCGAAACCCTCGCTTGTGATCTGATATTTGAGATTGATTTGTCATGTAGTCCTTCATCTTGCGTTCAGGTACCTTTTTTGCCCGACAGTGAACGCATCAAGTCATTTCAGTTCGTACTGTCGAGTGCAACGCTCGTCTCACCTGTTTGCCGCGCCGGGGACCTATTCCAACGATGCCGAGTGAGGACGAGCGCGATCGCCCATGCTAGCGCGATAAACAACCACCAGTATCGTGTCTGATCGAGTCCAGAGAAAAGCGGGTGCCCGATGGCAAAAACGATGTTCGACGTCAGGTGGAATAGCATGACGATGAGTACGCTCCCATTGGTTCGGTCATACAACCATGTGATAGTGATTTGGAAGGCGAAGGTAAACAACAGAAAATCGTACCAGGGAATGTGGCCGTACAGCGCGAGTGGTAGGTGCCATACAGCCCGCAATGCGCCGAGGACCAGAGTGGCAATCGGCAGTCCAAGCAGGGAGCGATTGGCAAATCGCTCCTGCAAATGGGGCAAGGCGTAGCCACTCCAGCCCGGCTCTTCCCATTCGCCTCCCAGCAGCAAAAGTTGTGCCACAAGCAGGACGACGACGGGCCAGGGTTGAAGGTGAGATGTATTGGTCACGGTTGCGCCAAGAAGAAGGTTGAGTGCAAACGCGCCCAGATGAAAGGCAGCCACAATCCCGGGAGCCACAAGATACCATGTCCACCGCACACGCCAATGGGTTACCTGTTGCCAAAGGTTGGATAGGCCACGCCGACCTGTCACGATCGCGAGGAGGATAACGGCGGCGAGTGTTGGCCCGTGAGGCAGGATCCTCCCGTTCATCGGGATTACAGATGACCAGCTGATCGCATAGGTCAAGATGAAGAACAATACTAGCTGATAGCGTGAAACAAACTGTCTGACCGCATTCATGATCTTACTCCTTTCGCATGGTTGGTTATTGAATGAATCGTAGCCCCGCAACCGGCATCTGCTTAGCCCCTGATGCCAGCAGAGTGGGGCTGCCGAAGCCCTGGCGAGTTACACTTGTGCTTGAGCCGGCGATAGCCGCGAAAGCCTCGCCGGCCCAGTTGCCAACACGACAGCGAACGCGGCCACAAACTCGATGCCGGTTAATAGCATACGAGGTGTGACATCGCCAGTCACGGTGGATGCAATCGGTAAGAACACCTACGCCGTGTTGATAGCGGCGTGGAACAACGTCACCATGAGCAGGCTGCCGTTCGTGTTGTTGTAAACCCAAGTAAACAGGACAGCCATGGCGATGTTGTGCAGCGTGGCCAATGCAAAGGACTCGGTATCGCCAGCCACCCAGAACCTCGGCAGATGCCAAAGCCCCCACACGACACCCAGGATCAGGCTGGAAACGAGAGCGCTGAAGCGAGCCTGCAATCTGGGAAGGACATAACCGCGCCAGCCAATCTCTTCCCCATTCGTAAGCACGTCCACCAAGAAGAACGGGACGACGAAGTACCACAGATTGGTGGATGTCCCAAAGATCCGGCGGGCATCGACGTTGTTGAAATCGGGTGTTGCGCCACCCAGCATGAAGTCTAGGCCAATGGCGGCCAGAACAAGGATGGCAGGTCCAAACAGTATGA
>JBGVTF010000385.1:0-19273 GCA_041862415.1 Anaerolineae bacterium
AAAAGGGGTCTGAGGGGACGATCCGTGAGGCGACACAGGAGAATAGCTGCTTCGCGGGGACGGCCCTCGCGTTTAAAGAAACCGCCGGGGATTTTACCCGCTGCGTAGAGCCGTTCTTCGTAGTCCACGATGAGAGGCAGGAAATTAATCCCCTCCCGCAGTTCCTTCGCGGCTGTGGCTGTAGCCAGGATCATGGTGTCACCGCAGCGCACGGTGACAGCCCCACCAGCCTGACCGGCCAACTTGCCTGTCTCGAGGCTAATGGAGTGCTCCCCAATAGCCGTGGTGAATGTGTGTGACATATTAAGTTTTACCTCCAGGTCAGAGGAGGCCTTGGAGGTCAGGGACTGGGGAGTGAACCCTACTAGCTATTTCGCCATCAACTGTTAGCCAATTAGGGTGCACTCCCCAATTCCTAAACCTCCGGCCTCCCCTGTGTATTTTAGCGCCTATCGCTCATGGCTCATCGCTTCTGATACGGTATACGCGACAGGCGACATGCGATGAGCTCGCACTAAGCAAGTAGATGGTCAACTATCCCTCAGCTACTCGCCTTGTGCCCCGTCTCTATCCCTTAGCGCAGACTCAAGCGCTCTTTAATCTCTCTGTGACGCTCCGGGTCTTTACGCTCCAGATACAACAGATGGCGACGACGTTGCCCGACCAACTTGAGCAAGCCGCGACGCGAGTGTTTGTCGTGTTTATGCACTTTGAGATGCTCGACCAACTGATTGATCCGGGTGGTCAAAAGCGCGATCTGCACTTCAGGCGAGCCGGTGTCTGTCGGGTGAACCTGATGTTCTTTGATTATGGGCTCCTTTTGACTCTTCGAAAGTGACACAACCGGCCTCCTTTCCTTAGACAGGGCAGCCATGCGTTGAACGCTGTCTCACCCTGCGCGTATTATTATAGCACATTCATAGCAAATTGGCAAATCTTAACGGGAAACGCTCACGGTAGCATTGTAGCAAAGTTATGGGTCACGCTCCATCATTTCAACGCCTTGCCGCCTGGCCCAGGCCTCTCGGACTTCGGCTACCACGAAAAGAGAGCCGGTGGCACAGATCAGGTCTCGCTCCTGAGCTAACCTCAAAGCGCAGGCCAGGGCTTCAGCCACATTGTGACTGGAGAGAGGTTCGCAGCCCTGAGCAAGGAGTGCCTCTTTCAAGGATTGCACCTCGGTGGCACGAGGGTGTTCGGCCTGGGTGACGATGACCCGGTGAGCGAGAGGCAGGAGTTCCCGCAGCATCCCGTCAATGTCTTTATCCAGCGAAGCTCCAAAGACGAAAATTAGGCGCTCATACTGAAAGTACTTCCTCAATGCCACCGCCAACTTGTGAGCCGAGTCGGCGTTATGAGCGCCATCCACCACCAGGAGAGGCGCATGGCCCAGAACCTCCAAACGGCCAGGCCAACGCACCTGGCGCAGGCCCTGAGCGATGGCTTCTTCCGAAATATTGACACCGCGCCCCGGCAACAGTTCGGTGACGGCGATAGCCGTAGTCGCATTGGCCAGTTGATGTTCACCCAACAAGGGTATCCAGTAGCGATGTCTGCGGGACCCACGGGAAAGGAAATCATACCTGGTTAGGTGGTTAGGTGATTGGGTGGCTAGCTGGTTGGAATGCTGTTGGGCGAAGGTCTCTGACCGAGCCTCCGGGCTGTGCAACTGTACGGTGAAAGATTGTCCCTCCAGATTCGTCTCTCCCCCCTGCCAGGTCCATTGCTCACCGACGCGGAAGAGCAGAGCCCCTCTCTCCTGACAGGTCTCTTCGATGACGACCATCGCATCCGGCAACTGAGGGGCGCTGACGACTACAGCACCGTCCTTGATGATGCCCGCCTTCTCTTGGGCGATGAGGGGCAGGGTGTTACCCAGATACGGAGTGTGGTCGTAGCTGAGAGAGGTGATGACCGCCACCAGGGGGGTGACGATGTTGGTGGCGTCGAGGCGCCCTCCCATCCCCACCTCCAGCACAGCCAGGTCCGCCTCTTGCCCGGCAAAGTAGAGGAAAGCCAGAGCCGTCATGATCTCAAAGGTGGTCAGATCCTCAACCTGGCTGACCAGAGGTTGCAACCCCTCGATCAGGTCAGTCACCGCCTCCTCGCTGATTAGCTGGCCATCCAACTGGATGCGCTCGCGAAAAGTGTGCAGGTGGGGCGAGGTGTAGAGCCCCGTTCTGTAGCCAGCCGCCCGCAGGATGGAAGCGATCATGGCCGCAGTGGAACCTTTGCCCTTGGTGCCGGCGATGTGGATGGCTTTGAAACGGTGTTGCGGGTTATCGAGCAGGGCCGCCAGTCGCTCCACGCGCCCCAGGTCAAAGTGTTCGGGAGCGTAGCGGTAGGCGCTTTTCTTCTCATAGTCCGTGAAGCTGTAGATATAGTCCAGGGCTTCTTTGTAGGTCAGATGCGGCTTTGCCACTCCTCGGCCACCTCCCTTTTGACTTGTCTCATTGTTGAATTGACCCCTCTGAATCGCCCCTGAACTCTTGTAACCAGCGAGCCGTATTCCTTAACTCGTCAGCCGAAAGTGTAGTAAGAAGCCTCTCCACGTGCCTCAACAGTTCCCCCCCGGGCTGCAGTTGGATTGATAAAATCACTCCCCCATGCTCCCGACCGGTCTCATACCAAAGCCTGACTAGCAGCACAAAATGACGTACGTTATACGTGAGCACGGCGCGCCCTTCAGCAGTTGCAAAGGCTAGCAATTGCTCATCGTCTATTATACCACTTTGCTCCGTGCTAGCGATGTGGACGACGTCATAGCCTCGCTGTGTAAGGGCTTCAGCCAAGCCCTCCCAGATATGTTCATCGAGCAAGAGTTTGATTGGCTTGCCCGTCATTTGACCTGTCCAGTTACATGCAGGTAGCCCTCCTCGCCCAAGTGCTCGCGCAAATAGGCCCGCCCATACTCTTCTGTGTTCTCAAGCATCTCTTGCTCAATTTCGTCCTGGTGATCGTGATAGTAACTCAGCGCGTCGTAAACTTGTGCCAGTGTAAGATGCGGCAAAATATTCTCTACCAACGACTCTGGTGTCTCACCTATGTGCAAATAGCCGATGATGATACTCACAGGAACGCGTGTGCCCTTAATCATGGCCTGTGAACCAGTGACCTTTTCGACGACCTCAATGTAGGCGTGCCTCGGCGCGAGTTGCTGGCGCAGTAGTTCATCAGCCACTTGATCAGGCGTCTGGGCACTTTCCTGGGCTCTGCGTTGTAACCACTGATAAGTTGTCTCCGAAAGCGTTACGGTACTCATAGGACACCTCCCTTTTCTGACGAGCAGTATATGCAATGAGCCTTACTGGCCCTGATCCAGCGCCGCGAAATAGTCCAACAACAGCCGATGCACGAAACAGTTGGCTCCTTGTCGGCAGGGGTTGGCTGCCCACCGATGGTGATGGTTGCATTGGTCACGTCACGACCAGCGATGATACTGCCATAGATGCCGCCGGTGACGTTGCCAATATGCACCTCGGAGAGAGACTCTTCTTTGCTTGCCATGAGATTCTTCCTCCTCATTTGCAAAGTGCCGCCAAAGGTGCGGCCAGGTGCCAGGCACTTCTTAGAGATTGCCCAGAGAGAGGTACAAACCGTTTGGAGGATGACCTTCAGGCCGAAGCAGCCATGTAAGTGCCTGGCACCTGAATGCTCACTACTATTATACTACACAGCAAGTCAAACGGCAAAGCTGAATTCCCCGTCCCTTATTCACACTGTTCGCTGTAATGACCCCGAATTTTTTAAGGTTCTGGGACTTGACAAATAGGGCAAACTGAGGTATAATGTGTCGTGGTTATAGAACTAACGTCTACGTTATTGTACTAACGCCCAAGGAGAGGCGAAGGAAATGAACGGCGATCCTATTGACAAGCTAGTGAAAATCGGCTTCTCGGAGTACGAGGCCAAGGCCTACGCAGCCCTGCTCAGGGAAAGCCCTGTCACGGGGTACCAGCTCTCCAAGCAGTCCGGCGTTCCCCGTTCCATGATTTACGAGGTTCTGGGCAAGCTCACTGCTCGTGGCGCGGCGATGACGCTGCGTAAAGGCAGCTCCACCCAGTACGCGCCAGTTCCGGCAGAGGAGTTCCTCGACCAGATCCACCGCGAGCAGGAAGAGCTCATCTTCTCACTCAAGGACGACCTGGCTGCCCTCACCTCAGCTCCCGACCTGGAATACGTCTGGAACATCGAAGGCCACGAGAACGTCATGGCCAAGGCAGAGGAGATGATCCGCCAGGCAAAGACCCGCATCTATCTGGCTCTCTTACCGGCCACATTTCCGGCTTTGCAGCCTGCGCTGGAGAAGGCAATCGGGCGAGGAGTGCGGGTGGTGATCTATACCACGAGCGACCTCGATCTGCTGGGTGGTCAGGTAGTTGTCGCTCCAGTGTTCGAAGATGCCCATGACCGGGTGGAAGGGCTGATGCTGATCCTGGTCATTGACGGGGAGGAGGTGTTAATCGGCGAACGACTGACCGCGACCCAGGCCCGGGCCTCCTGGACCAGCAGCCCTCTACTCGTCTTCATCGCCGAACACCACCTGCGGACAGACCCGTATCTCCCTCAAGTTCTGGCCCTTCTGGGGGATCGGGCACTGGACATCATCCAGGAGGAGGATCGGGAGCTGTTCGCCCGCGCCCTGGAGAGTCACATTAGCAGTTGACAGAGCTCACCGCAGAGAGCGCAAGCCTTGCCGAGATCCGCTTTGTCTCTCGGCAAGGCTCGGATAGGCTCCTGGGTGTTTAGCCAACACTATTACATCGGAGTTTTCGGCATGGATTGGAAAGTGTTTCTCAGTACTTTTGCCCTGCTGTTCGTAGCCGAACTGGGGGACAAGACACAGTTAGCAGTGATCAGTATGACCAGCAAGCATGGCAGGCCGTGGCCGGTATTTATCGGCGCGACGGTCGCTTTGGCCCTGGTAACGCTTTTGGGTGTGGTTGGTGGTGAGGCAGTGTGCCGTGTCGTTCCTGAGCCACTTCTGACCAAGGTATCGGCCGTCGCCTTCGTGGTGATGGGCGCGCTGATGTGGTTCGACGTGTTGTAGACGGGGCAGTCCAGGCAAGTCTGAACGACTTTTAGGGAGGACCATCATGACCAACAACGCATCTGTTAAACAAGAAATGACGCCTGAGGTAAAGCGCGGGGTTGCGAGGTGGCTGAGAAGAGAAGTGATAGGCGTGTTGTTTGTGGCAGCGACCCTCTTTATCCCCGCAGGCCGCCTGGACTGGGCCATGGGGTGGGCGTTGGTCGGCATCTACGCGGTCTGGGTTAGCGCCAATGCGCTGATCCTGATCCCCAGAAGCCCGGAGTTGCTCGCAGAACGCGCCCAGCGCAAGAAGGGCATCAAGGACTGGGACGCAGTGCTGATGAGCATCGTTGGCATCGTCACGCTGTGCAAATTGATCGTGGCCGGGTTGGATGTGCGTTACGGTTGGACCGTGGGAATTCCGCTCTGGCTCCAGATCGTCACGCTGGCTGTCGCGGTGCTGGGATACGCACTGGGGACATGGGCCATGGCCGCGAACGCCTTCTTCTCAATGATGGTCCGCATCCAAGACGACCGGGGCCACACTGTCGTCACCGGCGGACCTTACCGGTTCGTGCGCCATCCCGGTTACGTCGGAGTGATCGCTTTTGAGCTGGCAACGCCGATCATGCTCGGCTCGCTGTGGGCGCTCATTGCCGGCGTGCTGGCGGCGCTACTTACCGTCGTGCGCACCGCGCTTGAGGACCGGACGCTGAGCAAGGAACTCGAGGGCTATACCGAGTACGTTCAGCAGACGCGCTATCGCCTGCTGCCCGGCGTGTGGTGAGAAATCAGCTAGTTATCTACTGACTACCGAGAACAGGACGGTCTGATGATTCTCAAGAACCTGCTTGGACGCAAAACCCGCAGCCTGCTGACCGTTGTCGGCATCGGCATCGGCATTGCCGCCATGGTGGCTCTGGGAGCGATCGCCGATGGCCTGGAAGAGGGCTACACAGCCATGCTCACCGGCAGCCAGGGCGACTTGGCCGTCACCCAGACCGATGCGGCCGATATTTCCGCCGCGGCCGTTGACGAGAAGGTGGGCCAACAGCTCGGAGCTCTGCCCGAAGTAGAGGACGTGACCGGCATGCTCCAGAGCATCGTCACGGCCGAGGGTGCCCGCTACTTCATGATCTTCGGCTACGACCCCCAGGGCTTTGCCATCGAGCATTTCAAAATCGTGGAAGGCGAGGGACTGTCGGGCAGCAAACAGGTGATCATCGGCAAGATAGCGGCTGAGAATTTCAAGAAAGGCGTCGGGGATTCCCTGAAGCTCTTCGGCAGCGCTTTTCGCATCGTGGGCATCTACGAAACGGGCGACGGTCTGGAAGAAGGGGGCGGTGTGATGTCCCTGAGCGACGCCCAGGTCCTGCTCAGCAAACCCCACCAAGTCGCCCTTTTCACGCTCAGGCTCAAACCAGGAGCCGACGTCGAGGAGTTGCGGCGCAAGATCGAACGGCGCATCCCCGACGTGACAACCTCCCAGTCGGACCAAGTCGCCAACACGCAGGAGACCATCCAGATAGTGCGCGGCTTCGCCTGGGGCATCGCCTTTATCGCTATCCTCATCGGCGCAGTGGGGATGATGAACACCGTGCTGATGTCCGTCTTTGAGCGCACGCGAGAGATTGGAGTGCTGCGCTCCCTGGGTTGGCGCAAAGGGCGAGTGCTGGGCCTCATCATAGGTGAATCCCTGGCCCTGAGCCTGATCGGTGGCCTGGCAGGGACTGCCCTGGGCATAGCGGCGGTCAGAGCCCTGGGCAGTTCACCGGCTACGGGAGGGCTTTTGCAGGGCCGTTTCTCACCAGGACTGTTCATTCAGGCCCTGGTAATAGCCTTGATCCTGGGGGCCCTGGGCGGATTCTATCCGGCCTGGCGAGCCTCGCAGTTGACTCCTCTGGAGGCACTGCGCTACGAGGGTGGCCTGACTGGCTCTGGTGGGAAGGGGAACAAAGGATGGACTCTTCCCTTTGGCGTTGTGAAGTTGCCCATGACCGCCCGGACCCTTTTCCGTCGCCGGACGCGCACCCTGCTGACCATGGTCGGCATCGGCATCAGCGTGGCAGTGATCGTGGCCCTGGAAGGCATCGTTGATGGTTTTGTAGCCCAGTTTGAAACGATGATGGGCAGCGGTGGGCAAGCAGACCTCATGGCCGTGGAAGCCGATATCTCCGACATGGAATACTCCAGCATTGACGAGCGGGTGGGTAAGAAGCTGGTCACCGTACCAGGTGTAAAGTACGTTTCTGGCACCGTCTTTGGCTTCCTCTCTGATCCGAAGATGACCTATTTCATCGTTTGGGGCTACCATCCGGGCGAACACGCCATCCGCCAGTTCCGCGTCGTGGAGGGAGAGGGACTCTCGGCCAACCGCCAGATCATACTGGGCAAGACGGCAGCCGAGACGATGGACAAAAAGGTTGGGCAGACGATCAAGATCCTGGATAGCAACTTCCGTATCGTCGGCATCTACGAGACGGGGACCGGTTTCCTGGATATAAGCGGGGTCATCTCGCTGCGCGAGGCGCAAAAACTCTTCAGGAAACCACGCCAGGTGGGCTGGTATGCCATCAAGCTGGAGGATCCCAAAGAGGTTGACCGGATCATCGCCTACCTGGAAGCGAACTTTCCTGAGATCTCTGTTTCCAAGACTTCGGAGTTGACCGAAGCCCTGCCCGATTTCAAGACCATACAGACCATGGAGACTGCCATTTCCGTCCTGGCTATCCTGGTGGGTGGCATCGGGATGATGAACACAGTGTTCATGTCGGTCTTTGAGCGCACGCGGGAAATCGGCTCTCTGAGGGCCCTGGGCTGGCGCAAGCGGCGGGTGTTGGGACTCATTCTGCGGGAATCGCTGCTGCTCAGCCTGGTGAGCGGGGTAGTGGGGATAGGCGGGGGGATACTCTTGGGCCGGGTGGCGGGTCTGGCACAGGGCCTTGGCAGCATGTTCCAAGGCTCTTTCAGTCTGGCCTTGTTGATCAGGGCTCTGGTCATGGCCCTTGTCCTGGGGGCCGTGGCGGGCCTCTACCCTGCCTGGTGGGCCTCGCGGCTGAGCCCGGTGGAGGCGTTACGCTATGAATGAGGGTGCGATAGAATCACACGCGGTTGGGCAGCAGCTCTAGATTTGATTCCGATAATTGAGACACTCGGAGACAAGAATGAACGCCAATACTTCTGTTAATCAACCAAACGGGAAATCCGACTTGACAAGCAGGGTGCGGAAACGGATGCTACAGGTTGTCATCCAAACATTATTGGTCGCAGCGATCTTGTTCATCGCATCGGGTCGCCTGGATTGGGTGTGGGCCTGGGCCTATCTGGGCGTGGGGGTGGGCATTTTGGTCATCAACGCCTCGGTTCTACCCCCCGAGTTGATCGCAGAGCGCGGTCAGATCAAGGAGGACACCAAAGGGTGGGACAGACTGCTCGCCCCCCTCCTTATCCTTCCCACGCTGGGCACATTGATCGTGGCCGGGCTGGATGAGCGTTTTGGGTGGTCGTCACAGTTGACTGTGGCGATCCAGGTCATCGCGTTGATTGTCTTTGCACTGGCGCAGGGCCTATTTAGCTGGGCGATGGCGTCGAACAAGTTCTTTTCCGGCACCGTTCGCATCCAGGAAGAGCGGGGCCACGCCGTCGCCACCGGTGGCCCCTACCAGTACGTGCGTCATCCGGGTTACGTCGGGTATATCGCATCCTGGATCGCCACGTCGCTCGCGCTTGGCTCGTTGTGGGCGCTCATCCCGGCAGGGCTTGTGATGTGCCTCATGGTCGTCCGCACGGCGCTTGAAGATAAGACGCTGCTGGAGGAGCTCGACGGCTACCAGGACTATGCCGCACAGGTGCGCTATCGTCTGCTGCCGGGCGTCTGGTAGTCGCCGGTATCCAAAACGACTGAACATCATAAGGGGAATGAAATGAACGCCAACCCAGCCAATAAATCGGCAGTAGAACAGCCCAACGGGGAAACTGATGCAGCCAGTGGAATGCGTTTGAAAGCGTTGATAAGGTTTGGCATCTACATATTGATCCTGGCGGCGATTCTGTTCGCCTCAGCGGGACGCCTGAATTGGATCATGGGGTGGGCCTATATGGGTGTGTATGGGGCCATTATAGTCGCCAGCGCCTTGGTGATCCCAATAGACCCGGAGTTTGTGGAAGAACGCACCCAGGCCAAAGAGGGCGTCAAAGCCTGGGACAAACCGCTCGCTATCATCGGAAGCGTCTTGTTCCCGACAGCCATGTTGGTCGTAGCCGGGTTGGATATGCGCTTCGGCTGGTCGCCCCAGGTTCCGCTTGCACTCCAGATCGCCGCGTTGGTCATTGCGGCGCTGGGATACCTGCTGAGCGTGTGGGCGATGGCGTCGAACAAATTCTACTCAAGGTTTGTTCGCATCCAGAAAGACCGGGGCCATACCGTCATATCTGACGGGCCTTACCGATACATGCGCCATCCGGGTTACGCCGGGGTGATCATCTTCGATCTCGCCACGGTGCCGGCGCTCAGCTCTCTGTGGACGCTCATCCCAAGCGTTCTGTTCGCACTGCTCTTAGTCGTCCGCACGGCGCTTGAGGACAGGACCTTGCTGGAGGAACTCGACGGTTACAAGGAGTATACTCAGCGGGTGCGCTATCGCCTGCTGCCTGGTACTTGGTAAGGTAAGAAGGGTTATCCGTTGTGGCTCGGTCAGAGAGACCGGCCACGGCTTAGTGTGAGGTAAGGACTATGGAGAGTGAAAGGCCATTATCACTGGAGACTTCAGAATCAGAACCTTCCTACTTTGAATTGCAGGCCTATGTGGGCACCACAAAACACATGGGAGGGCTCGAGACCACAAAAGCGCTCATTGATTTGTGCCACATCAACAAGGATACATACGTCCTGGATGCAGGTTGCGGCGTTGGCGCAACGGCTTGCTACCTTGCCAAAAGGTATGGCTGTAGAGTGGTCGGCGTGGACATTTCTGAAGGAATGATTGCCAGGTCCCATGAAAGGGCAAAAAGAGAACGGGTGGAGGACAGCGTTGAATTCAGGGTAGCCGATGTGCGAAATCTGCCCTTCGACGATGCGCTTTTCGACGTCGTCATTTGCGAGTCTGTGGCCACATTTATATTTATAGAAGATAAACGACAAATGGCGAGCGAATTCGTGCGAGTGACCAAACCGGGCGGATACGTGGGGCTCAACGAGGAAATCTGGCTCAAGACGCCGCCAACAGAGTTGGTCGAGTTCGCAAAACGCACCTGGGAGATTAAGGCTCAAGTCCCAAATGCTGATAACTGGGTAGGATTGTTGGAAAGCGCCGGGCTATGCGACATCGTCGTGCAAACCTACAAATTCGATGCGCGACGGGAGTCCACTCAAGTTCAGCGGTATCGTTTCCAGGATATGTGGAGAATGTTTTATCGAACGCTGTTCTTATACATCAAGAATCCGGCTTTCAGGAAGTATATGGCAGAAAGGCGGTATCTCCCGAAGGATCTGTTCGAATATCTGGGGTACGCGTTATTCGTTGGGAGGAGACAAAAATGAACGCCAATACATCTGCGAATAAACCAAATGAGAAATATGACATCCGCCGCGAGATTGTGAAGTGGGTGATAAAGACCTGTTTCGGTGTACTGATCATGGTAGCCATCCTGTTTGGCGCAGCAGGTCGCCTCGACTGGCCGATGGGATGGGCCTATATCGGCGTGTTCGTGTTGGTAACAGCGGTCACCCCACTTATCACAGACCCGGAGTTGTTGGTAGAAGAGCGCGGTAGGGCCAAAGAAGGCACCAAAGGTTGGGACAAAATCCTCTTCTCCCTCTTCAGTCTGGTTTCACCTGCCCTAGGTCTGCCGGTGGTAGCCGCTCTGGATTTGCGCTTCGAGTGGTTGCCGGAGATTCCGCCTGTGTTCCAGGTCGTCGCGCTAGTTGTCTACGTGCTGGGGTGGGCCGTGCACCTCTGGGCCATGGCGTCAAACAGGTTCTTCGCGCGCTCTGTTCGCATCCAAATGGATCGGAGGCAGACTGTCGCCACCGGTGGCCCTTACCGGTTCGTGCGCCATCCGGGTTACGTTGGGGGGATCCTATTGCAGGTTGCAGCCCCGATCTCGCTCGGCTCGCTGTGGGCGCTCATTCCAGGGGGACTAGGAGCGCTCCTGCTCATCATCCGCACAGTGCTTGAGGATAAGACGTTGCTAGAAGAGCTCGACGGCTACAAAGACTATGCACAGCGCGTGCGCTATCGCCTGCTGCCGGGCGTCTGGTAAGCAGTGGCAATGCCGGGTGAGATACACCGGGCACACTCTACAGCTGACATAGTGGACGGAGACAATACACGGTGACAGCCGACAGAATGGTAATCGGATTGCTAGTGGCCACAGCCCTCAGAGTGACCGAGTCGTATCGCCCCAAGGGGGAGCGTCTCCTCGAAGACCGCTTTGGTCGTGATTTCCTGCCGCCCGTTTGGCGGCTACTCTTGCTACCGGGTGTTCGCCACGCCTTGATCGCCATGACGGAAAGGCGCGGGCCAGGAGCCTTGGGAATGCTCCTGTGCAGAACACGATACATTGACGATGCGCTCTGCAATGCGCTTGGGGAGGGCCTCGAACAGGTTGTAAACCTCGGAGTTGGGTTCGATACCCGTGCCTATCGCATCCCCGGCATCGAGCAGACCCGCGTCTTTGAGGTGGACCAACCAGTCCCGCTGGCGTGGAAGCAGGCACGACTGCAGCAGGTATTGGGCACACCGCCGCCGCACGTTGCCTTCGTTCCCATCAACTTTAACGAGCAAAAGCTCGAAGACGCATTGGCGGCAGCAGGATTTCGCACAGGCACGAAGACCTTTTTCATCTGGGAGGGCGTGACGCAATACATCACAGCGGAAGCGGTGGATACCACTTTCCGATACGTCTCTCGCGCTGCTGCGACCGGGAGCCAGATCGTGTTCACCTATATTCACCGTGGGATTATTGATGGCTCCGCTCGTTCTGAGACGGATGAGATATTCGTCTCGGCTACCGAGCGTGGTGGGGTTCCCTGGATCTTTGGCCTCGATCCGGCTGAGTTGGCCGAGTATCTTGCCGCGCGAGGTCTCGCGCTCGTTGACCACGCCGGGGCATCGGAGTACCGGACGCGCTACCTTGATCCTCTCGGTCGTCAAATGAATGTATATGAGGGCGAAAGGATGGCGCTTGCCCAGGTTGCGGGTAATTGAACAAATCGGTTACCACTGCTGCCGGGCATCTGGTAGCGGTTGGTATGCAAAACAACTGAATATGATGGGGGAGGAATGAAATGAACACCAACACATCTCCAAATCAACTCAATGGGAAACCCGAAACGACCGGGGATATGCGTTTGAAATTGAAAGTGCTGCTGAGGGTGGTCATCTTCACACTGATCATGGCAGCAATCTGGTACATCGCCTCGGGCCGTCTGGACTGGGTGATGGGGTGGGCCTTCATCGGCGCCTATATGATCATTGCCGCCATCCCCGCTCTTATCGTCCCACTGGACCCGGAGCTGATAGAAGAACGCACCCAGATCAAAGAGGACGTCAAAAGCTGGGACAAATGGATTGTCATCATCCTTAACATCTGGACCCCCTTGGGCATGTTGGTCCTGGCCGGACTTGATGTACGCTTTGGATGGTCACCACCGATTTCGCTTGCGCTTCAGGTCGCCACGTTGGTTCTTGCGGTGCTGGGATATCTTGTGAGCGTATGGGCGGCGGCATCAAACAAGTTCTATGGAAGGTTTGTTCGCATTCAGAAGGAGCGGGGGCACACTGTCGCCACCGGTGGGCCTTACCAGTACGTGCGCCATCCGGGCTACGCCGGGTTAATCATCTTCTACTTCGCTGGGGCGCTGGCGCTCGGCTCGCTGTGGACGCTCATGCTAAACGGCCTGGCGTCACTGCTCTTAGTCGTCCGAACGGCGCTGGAAGATAAGACGCTGCTCGGAGAACTGGACGGCTACAAGGAGTATGCCGAGCGGGTGCGTTATCGCCTGCTGCCGGGCATCTGGTAGTCGCTATCTGAAATGGAGGTGAAAAATTGGAGAAGAAACAAACTGTCTTCGATATTCAAGCTGAAATGGGCCTCACAAAACATATGGGAGGTTTCAAGGCCACAAGAGAGCTCATAGAGCTATGTCACGTAGCCAGAGACAAATACGTCTTGGACGTTGGCTGCGGCGTTGGGGTAACATCTTGTTACATTGCAGGAAGATATGGTTGTAGAGTCGTTGGTGTGGACATTTCCGAAAGGATGATCGAGAGGTCAAATGAAAGGGCGAGAAGAGAGGGCGTAGAGGACAGCGTCGAGTTTAGGGCAGCAGACGTACAGGATCTCCCTTTCGAGGATGACCTTTTCGACGCAGTCATCGGCGAGTCCATAACCGCATTTCCAGAAGATAAACAGAGAACGGTCAACGAGTATGTGCGGGTGACAAAGCCAGGAGGATACGTCGGGCTTAATGAGTCAACTTGGATGAAGACGCCGGTTCCGGCAGAATTGGTTGAATGGGTATCTCAGGATTTGAGCGCTAACGCAGAAGCCCTAGCTTCTGATGGTTGGGTGGGTCTGCTGGAAGGCGCTGGACTGAGAGATATCGTAGCGAGAACCTACACAATCAGCGTCCGAAGCGAGTTCACCGGCATAATCAAGCGGTACGGTTTCGGAGATATGCTAAAGGTTTGGTATAGGGCTCTGTCCCTGTACAGAAGAGACCCTGCTTATAGGAACGTCGTAAAAGAGGCTGGGGCTACCCCCAAGAACGTTTTCGAATACCTTGGATACGGAATATACGTTGGAAGGAAGTAAAAGTAAATATGAAAAAGAGCACTATCGCCATCGCAGCTATCGTTGTTCTCGGCCTCAGCTATTGGGGCTACACCAGCTACGTAGTACCCAACACAGCTCCCACCCCCACGCCGATTCTCGAAGCTGAGGAATTCGATAGGGTGGTCTCGGCCACAGGTGAAGTAGTTCCCGCCCGCTGGGCCCAACTGAGCTTCAAGATCGGCGGCCGTCTGGATGAGCTAGCCGTGCAGGAGGGGGACCGCGTTGAGGTTGGCTACGTCTTGGCCCGTCTGGAGACGGGTGACCTGGAGCGCCAGGTGGAGCAGGCGCAGGCGGCGTTGGCCGTCAGCCAGGCGAACCTGGCCCAGATCAAGGCCGGGGCCAGGCCGCAAGAGATTGCCGCCGCTCAGGAAGCCTTGGCCGCAGCTCAGGCAGGGGTCTCCACTGCCAAGGCCAACCTGGCTTCCGCCCAGGCCGAATTGGCCAGGCTGGAAGCAGGAGCCAAGCCAGAGGAGCTAACGGCAGCCAAGGCAGCCATGAGCAAAGCAGCCGTGGCTTTGCAGTTGGCCCAGAGCGAGTATGACAAGGTCGCCTGGCAGAGCGGCATCGGGGCTACCCAGCAGGCGGTGGCCCTCCAGCAGGCCAGCGACGACTATGAGACTGCCAAAGCCGGCTACGAAGCCCTGGTGAGGGGAGCGACGGCCGAGGAATTGGACATGGCTCAGGCGGCAGTGGAAGCCGCCCGCGCCGAGGTTGAAGCGGCTCAGGCTCAGGCCGGACAGACCAAGGCGCAGTTGGACCAGTTTGTGGCCGGACCGACGGCCGAGGCCATCGCCGTGGCCCAGGCCCAGGTGGAGCAGGCTCAGACAGGCGTGGCCCAGGCCCAGGCGGCCCTTCGGGACGCCGAGTTGGTGGCTCCTTTCACCGGCACGGTGGCCCAGGTGACGGCCAGGGAGGGCGAAATGGTGTCTCCTGGCCAGCCAGTGATGTTCCTGGGAGATCTCTCTCACCTGCGGATCGAGACCACCGACCTGAACGAGGCCGACATCTGGGCCATCGCCGTGGGTCAAGAGGTGACCCTCACCTTTGATGGTCTGCCGGGCAAGGCCCTCTCTGGCCGGGTGACCCGTATCGCCCCTATGGCCACCATGGAGCAGGGCGGCACCAACTACACCGTAGTCATCGAATTGGACGAGCAGGACCCTGGCCTGCGCTGGGGGATGACTGCCTACGTGGACATCACGGTGCAATAAGAGTCATTAGATCACAAAAGCTCGTAGCAGATCTGACGATCCGCTGCCTAATGCTGGTTAGGCCGCTATTCTGCACAAAGGAGGATGATCCTATGACCACAGAATCAGCCTTTCGCATCGCCTTTTGGGTTCTGTTCGGAGGGGTGTTTGTTATGCGGGTATACTTTTCGCTCCAGGTTCTTCGGGCTGGGGAGCGGGTAATGCCCGACCGTGAAGCCATCAAGCGGGAAGGACGGGGGATGTTCGCCATCCGGGTTCTGATGTTCTTTCTCCTGCTCGCCTGGCTGGCGCTATACGCCATCAATCCGGCCTGGATGGAGGTGCTCTCTGTCTCATTTCTGGGCTGGCTACGCTGGATGGGGTTTGCCTTGGGACTTGCTAGTTTAGGGTTTTGGGCATGGACTCAGGTTGCGCTTGGGAAGGAGTGGTCACCCCAACTACAATTGCGTGAGGAGCACCACTTGGTAGCCACAGGGCCCTATGCCCGGATACGCCACCCGCTCTACACGGCTATGATCGGCTATGGGACAAGCCTTGCCTTAGTGACTGCCAACTGGGTCGTTGTGGTCTTGGCAGTGGCGGTGATCGCCGGCTTATTTGCCCGCGTCCCCAAGGAAGAGCAAATGATGATCGAGGAGTTTGGGGAGGAATATAAAGCATACATGCAAAGGACAGGAAGGTTTTTCCCGAAATGAAGCGGCCTAACCCGCGCGTGCAGCCGACGTTGCTCCGCTACGCTTCGCAACGCAGCTAACGCAGACCGATGGCTGCTCACTGCATCCCGTATTGGAACCAGACTGAACAGTTCCAGGTGGATGAAAACCTATCCCAGAGCGTGTGACTTGGTGCCCAGCGTGCTAAATGCCATAGCTCGCGAATTGCAGTTCACTGATCACTGAGAACCGCTTTCAGAGAAGGCCAACATGACTGAGACTGCTTACCAAGACCTGAGCGGTGTGGCTGGAACATCGCTCATTGCACTCTACATCCGAGCCATAGAATCACAACGCACCGACGCGCTTATCAAAGATGAGAGAGCCGAGGCGGTGGTCCGCCAACTGGATCAGGCGTATTTGCAGAAGACGACGGCCCTGACCGAAAATTCCGGCCGGGTCGTTATGATCCTGAAAACCCGCGAATTCGACCGCTTTGCCCAGGATTTCCTGAGGCGCCACCCAGATGCGGCGGTGGTCCACATCGGGTGCGGTCTGGATACGCGCTTCGAACGCGTGGACAATGGCCGGGTGGAATGGTATGACCTGGATTTACCGGAGGTCATCGAGCTGCGCCGGAAGCTCATTGGCGGAGAAGGGGCGCGTCACCATTTCTTGGCTTGCTCAGTGCTCGAGGATGCCTGGCTGGATGCGGTGAGGGCGCATCAACCACGTCCTTTCCTGTTTTTAGCCGAAGGTGTTTTCATGTACTTTACAGAAGCGCATGTCAAGTCGTTGGTCCTGACGATGAGGGAGCATTTCCCTGGCGCGGAGCTGGTCTTCGATGCCTTTTCGCCGTTCCTCCGCTGGACGCACAACCTCAAAGTCACCCGCACCGGAATCGGCGCCCATCTGCACTGGTCCCTGAAACGCCCGCAGGACCTCGAACGATGGCGCGACGGCATCCGCCTGCTCGATACACGGTACCCTTTCCAAGCCCTTGAGCCGCGTCTGCGCCGTGCCTGGAAGGTACGCCTTGTTCCATTCCTCGCCACGGGAATAGGCGTTTTTCACTATCAACTCTAGGGAGACTGACATGTCCGAAACTACTAACCAAGACCTGAGCGGCGTATCTGAAACGTTGCTCATCCCGCTCTACATCCGGGCGATGGAATCACAACGCCCCGATGCCCTGATCAAAGACGAGAGAGCCGAGGCACTGGTCCGCCAGATGGATCAGGATTTTTTGCAAAGCAAGCTGGCCAAAATCGAAGACTACAGCGCCATACCATCCTTCATGCAGGTCGCTATCATCCTGCGCAGCCGGGAGTTCGACCGCCACGCGCGGGATTTCCTGGCCCGCCACCCGGAGGCGGTTGTTGTCCACATCGGGTGTGGCCTCGATACCCGCTTCGAGCGTGTGGATAATGGCCGGGTCGAGTGGTACGACCTGGATTTGCCGGATGTCATCGAGCTGCGCCGGAAGCTCATCGGCGGTGAAGGGGAACGCTATCATTTGCTGGCTTGCTCAGTGCTCGACAGCGCCTGGCTGGACAGGGTGAGCGCGCATCGCCAGCGCCCATATCTCTTTCTGGCCGAGGGTGTTTTGATGTACTTCGATGAAGCGCAGGTCAAGTCGCTGGTGCTGACATTGAGGGGGCGCTTCCCGGGCGCGGAACTGGCCTGCGATGCCTTTTCGCCGTTCTTCAGCTGGGCGAACAACCTCAGGGTCACCCTTACCAAGGTCGGCGCCCGCAGTTACTGGGCCCTGAAACACGGCAAAGACCTAGAACGGTGGAGCGGCCCTTCGACGGCTCGACTGAGCTCGCCGAAGTCTTCGCTCAGGGCAGGCGGCATCCGCTTGCTCGATGAACGGTTCCCCTTCCAGTACCCTGAGCCGCGTATGCGCCGTGCCCTACAAATGCGCATCTTTCCATTCCTTGCCACGGCGGTAGGTGTTTTTCACTATCAACTCTAAGGAGGGTGGAATGTCTGCTGAGACCGTTAACCAAGGCCTGAGCGGCGTATCTGAAACGTTGCTCATTCCGCTCTACAACCGGGCGATGGAAACGCAGCGCCCGGACGCCATGATGAAGGACGAGAAAGCCGTGGCACTGGTCACGCAGATGAGCTCGGATGTACCCATCCGCTACGACTTTGACCGGATCAGGCAGATCCCGATGACCGAGATGCTCAAGGTAACACGGATCATGCTCACCCGCGAAATGGACCGCTACGCCCGGGATTTCCTCAGCCGTCAACCGGAGGCGGTTGTGGTTCACATTGGGTGCGGCCTTGATTCGCGCTTCGAACGGGTGGACAACGGCCGGGTGGAGTGGTACGACCTGGATTTGCCGAACGTCATCGGGCTGCGTCGGAAGTTCATCGGCGATGAAGGGGAACGCTACCACCTGCTGGGTTGCTCGGTGCTCGAGGACGCCTGGCTGGAGGCGGTGAAGGTGCATTCTCAGCGCCCCTTCCTGTTCTTGGCCGAAAACGTCTTCATCTACTTCACGGAAGCGCAGGTCAAGTCGTTGGTGCTCACGCTGCGCGACCATTTCCCAGGCGCAGAGCTGGTCTTCGACGGCTGGAGGCCGTTCGAGATCTGGGTGGCTAACCTCATACTCTCCCCCTCCAAGTTTGCGGGCCTTATGCGCTGGGGCTTCTGGCGCGGCCAGAAGCTCGAGGGCTGGGGTGACGGCATCCGCCTGCTCGACGAGTGGGGCTTCTTCGACCAGCCTGAGCCGCGGATGGACTCCTTTCGCTGGATGGCTCCCCTCTTTCGCCTGTTCAAGCCGATACGCATCTTTCACTTCCAGCTGGGGAAGAGAGACACGGTGACGGGGTGACACAGAGACAAAGTGAGCAGTGAGCGGTGGACAGTAAACTGTTAGTAGAACCTATGGAAACGAAGCCGAATTTCATTCTTCCTCTCCCAGATGCCTGTGCTGAGCTGTCGCTGGTTGGAGGGAAAGGCGCTTCGCTAGCGCGCATGGCGGCGGCCGGCCTGCCTGTGCCTCCTGGTTTTCACATCACCACGGCAGCCTATCGCCGATTCGTGGCGGAGCACAAGCTGCAAGAGCAGATTCTGGCGGCTGTCTCCGCTGCCACTCCCGACCAGCCTGCAACGCTCGAAGAGGCCTCCAGCCGGATTGGAAAGCTCTTTGCGCAGCATGCGATGCCGGATGATATTGCTGAGGCGATTCGGCGAGCGTACGCCAAGCTTGGCGCGTACGCCGACCTTGGCGCGTATGCCGGGCTTGGCGGGGGCGACATACCTGTCGCCGTGCGTTCCTCAGCTACCGCTGAGGACTTGCCGGAGATGTCGTTCGCTGGCCAACAGGAAACCTATCTCAACATGCACGGTGAGGCAATGGTCCTCGATGCCGTCAAACGCTGCTGGGCTTCGCTCTGGACGGCGCGGGCGATTGGCTACCGTGCGCGCCATAACATCGCACCCCAGGATGTGAGCCTGGCGGTAGTCGTGCAGGTCCTGGTGCCCGCCGACGCGGCCGGCATTCTCTTCACCGCCAATCCAC
>JBGVTF010000386.1:0-7776 GCA_041862415.1 Anaerolineae bacterium
ACCTCCAAACCCTAATCCTCAGTCACGTCTGCCACCTGGCCTGCGATTATTTGTAGGAGCATATCGTAGGCAATGGGGAAAACGGCATGGGGAGAGCCGGCGGCCGCATAGACGGTTTCAAAACGGCCCAGGCTCCGGTCAACGAGGGTGGGCAATGAAGTGTGATGGCCCACCGGAGGCACGCCGCCAATGGCGAAACCCGTCTCTGCCCGCACAGTGTCGGCGTCGGCAATCTTGACCTTCTTGGCTTCAAGGACTTGAGCCAGCTTCCTGGTGTCGGCCCGCCTGTCACCGGCCACCAGAACAAGGGCCAGCCTGCCGTCGGCCAGGAACACCAGCGACTTGACGATGCTGCCCAGCTCTGTGCCGATGGCCTCAGCCGCCAACTGAGCCGTGCGAGTGCTCTTGTCCAGCTCGACTATGTTTATGTCAAGTCCGTTGTCTTTGCAGTACTGTTCAAACTGAGCACGTCCACCCATTTGTCATCACCAAACGTATTGTACTCCATTAGCCGCCATTTTGCAAGAGTTTACCCCACACAATACTATTTGAGACAGGTTTTGCGCCGAAACAGAAGCCCCAGGCGATGACCTGGGGCTTCTTGCCTTTTCAGTTTGGTGAGCGTAGCAGACGTCGCCTACTGGCTGTGCAGGCGAAGAACGAAGGCCCAGCCTTCTCCCTGCACTGTAGCACCGTCCTCAAGCGGGAAACTCAGTTGGAAGGAGTGCTCACCTTGCCAGGGATACTGGCCGTGAAAGCCCTCAGCTTCAACCTCAACATATTGGGATCCCGCCAGATCCACGGTCACATTGAGACCTGCATCCCCCACACATTCCCCGCTGAGGGTAATGTCCAGGTCGAGCGTGACTTCGTAGGTTCCCCAGTCCTCAACCAAGACATCTTGATAGGCAATGTGGCCCGCCCCTTGTACAACGCCGCCAGCGACGGTGAAAGGAACGCTGCCCACGGCAAACGGCTCCAGTCCCGCAGCGTCGGCGGGGCCGACAAGCACTTGTACTTCAATGGCTCCACTCAGGTCAGCGCACGGAGAAGAAGACGTGGGCGTTGGGGTGGGGCCAGCAGGGGGAGGCCAGGCCGTGGGTGTGGGCGTTGGGGGGGCAGCCGGTTCCGGTGCTCTTGGGGTAGGTGTCAAAGTAGGCGTTGGGGTGGCAGTCGCCTCAGGTGCACTTGTGGGTGTCGAAGTAGGCGTTGGGGTGACAGTCGGTTCAGGTGCACTTGTGGGTGTCGAAGTAGGCGTTGGGGTGGCAGTCGGTTCAGGTGCACTTGTGGATGTCAAAGTAGGCGTTGGGGTGACCTCAACGGTCGGGGTGCACATCACTACCGACATGATCAGGCCCAGGCTTGCCAGCAAGGGCCATACTTTGCTGCCTTTGGTGTTCATCGAAAGATCTCCTTTCATACAGTAACCCTGCAGGGTGAGATGGGTCCGTCACTGGAAATGACGAGGCCAATGTAGCCCCACTCACCCGGCAGGGCTTTTCCTATTGTTGTCTCTGTAACGTGGGACCTTTTACGGCAAGGGGTGAATTATATCACATCTCCCCAATTCTGCCAAAAGGGGGCGATGATGCAGTTTCAGCGATTGAAAAGCCCCAGGCAACCCGACCTGGGGCTTTTGCTTTTTGGGGTCGTCGAGGGCTTTTGACCGAGGCAAAGGGGGCTCGTCAGAGCCCCTTGTTTATTTGCTCAGAAGGGATCACCAGACATTACTCATCTACTCCAGAGCGGCGAGAACCATTGGCAATGGCTTCAGTTCCCGCCTCAATGGGTCGAGGACAAGTCCAAGCGCCTCGAGGGTAGGCGCACCCAGTTACAAATCCACCGCGAACCTGGCAATTTCCTTTCAAGAGGCCCCCTGGCTCGTCCTCACCGCCCCTGCACCCAACATCTGAACCAAAGCCTGTTCCAGTTCCAGACAGTAGCCAGTGGTGTCGTTGGGAAAGTCCAATTGCACGCGCTGGCGCTCGTCGGCCAGGTAGAGGCTGTAACGATCCTCACCCTTGTATTGTTGCAACAGGTCATGCACCTGCCCCAGGCGCTGAATGTCTTGCTCCTGATTGCCGCTGCGGGTGAGGGTGATATGGAGATGACGAGAGCCTTTCGGTTGCTCTTCTCTCTCTTCGGGCAACTCGCTGACGACGACGTAATCCTGAACCGACTCACAAATGATCTTGGGCTCCCGGCCGCGCACGTCCACCCGCCCCTTGACGACAAGGATTTTGTCCGTTTCCCACAGTTCCCGCGTCCCCTCGTAAACACTGGGAAAGACCACGACCTCGATGCCGCCCTGAAGGTCTTCCAGGCGCACAAAAGCCATCGGTTTATCGTTCTTGGTGATGTGAGGACGTACCCAGGCCACCATACCGGCCACGACCACTTTCTGGTTGGCCATGGATTCGTCAATCTGACCACAGAAGGCCGTCACTGTGTCTTCCAAACTGGCGGCCACCTGCTGCAAAGGATGGGCCGAGACGTAGAGCCCCACCAGTTCTCTCTCCCACCTGAGCAATTCCTTGCGGGGCACGGGAGGCACATCTGGCAGAGAGGTGCTGAGGACGACGTTGGCTCCTGAATGGGCAAAGGCCGGCAGGCTGAACATGTCCAACTGCGGAGAGACCCTGTGTTCCATGCCGCTCTTCTGAATCATGCGGTCAATGATCTCCAGGAGTTGCTCCCGTCGGCCCAGGGAGTCCATAGCCCCGGCTTTGATCAGGCTCTCTAAGGCACGCCTGTTGACCTGGCTCAAATCCACCCGGGCGCAGAAATTGTCAATGTCCCGGAAAGCGCCTTCCTCCTGACGAGCTTCGAGGATAGCAACGATGGGTCCCTCGCCCACGTTTTTGATGGCCCCCAGGCCGAAACGGATATTCCCTCCCTCGATGATAAAGTCTAACCCGCTGCGGCAGACATCCGGCGGCAAGACCTCTATCCCCAGGCGCCGACATTCGGCGATGAGGACGGCTACCTTGTCGGTGTTGTTACGCTCCACGCTCAGCATGGCCGCCATGTACTCCACGGGGTACTTGGCTTTGAGGTAGGCCGTCTGGCAGGTCAGGACGGCGTAGGAAGCACCGTGGGCTTTGGCGAAACCATAGCGGGCAAAGTATTCGATGTCGGAGAAGATCTGCTCGGCCACCGCTTTTGGCAATCCGCCGTGCTCAACAGCCCCCTCGACAAAAGAAGAACGGTGCTTGAGGAGTTCTGACTTTTTCTTTTTGCCCACGGCTCTCCGCACCAGGTCGGCCTCAGACGCTGAATAGCCCGCCAGGTCAGTCATGAGGCGGATGATCTGCTCCTGGAAGACAATGATCCCGTAGGTATCCTTGAGGATCGGTTCCAGCTGCGGATGCCGGTAGGCAACCTCTCGACGGCCGTGTTTGCGGTCTACATAGTTATCAATGTACTCCATCGGGCCGGGACGGTAGAGGGAGATGACGGCCACGATGTCGTTGAACTCGCTGGGACGCAGGGAGGTGAGCACCCGGCGCATACCTGCCGATTCCACCTGGAAGAGGCCGGTTACCTCGCCGCTCGACAGGAGCTCGTAGATGGCCGGGTCGTCGAGGGGGATATCGTTGGGCGTCAACCGTATCCCCCGCGTTTCCTGGAGCAGGTCCAGGGTGCGCTGAATGATGGTCAAAGTGGAAAGGCCCAGATAGTCCATCTTCAGCAGACCGATGTCTTCCAGGGCTTCCATTGGGTACTGGGTGATGGCTACCGCCCCTCCCTTGGTGGGCCGGTGCAGTGGAGTGTAGTTAACCAAGGGGACATCGGCGATGACGATGCCGGCAGCATGGGTGGAGGCGTGGCGGGCTACCCCCTCCAGGCTCCTGGCGGTGTCAATGAACTCTTTAACGTACCTTTTGCCCTCCTCTTGGCTCTCATACATGTCCCTCAATTCGGGCACTTTCTGCAGACCCGTGTCAATTTTGACCTTGGGGCTGAAGGGGATCAACTTGGCCACGCGGTCCACCTCGGGCAGGGGCAGGTCCAGGGCCCGGCCGGCATCGCGGATGGCCGCCCGCGCGCCCATGGTGCCGAAAGTGATGATCTGGGCCACCTTGTCCTGGCCGTATTTCTCAATGGTGTATTGGATCAGTTCGTCGCGGCGGTCATCGGGGAAGTCCATGTCAATGTCGGGCATGGTCACCCGGCCAGGGTTGAGGAAGCGTTCGAAGATCAGACCGTGAGCCAGAGGGTCCAGTTGGGTGATGTCCAGACAGTAGGAGACCAGGCTGGCTGCCGCCGAGCCCCGCCCCGGCCCGACCATGATGCCACGGCTGTTGGCCTCGCGCACCAGGTCCCAGACAATCAGGAAATAGGTGTCGAAACCCATGCGGTGGATGAGGTCCAGCTCATACTGGAGACGAGCCTCCAGTTCCGGAGTGACGACGGCGTAGCGGCGTTGCAGCCCATTCTGGCAGAGGTGGGCCAGGTAGCTTTGCGGGGTGTATCCCTCTGGCACTTCGAAGAAAGGCAGGTGATAGCCCTCGAAATCCAGACTCAGGTCGCAGGCTTCGGCGATGCGCAGGCTGTTCTCCAGAGCTTGGGGCCATTCGGGGAAGAGGGCAGCCATCTCTTCAGAGCTTTTGAGATAGAAGCTCTCGTCGCCCATGGTCATGCGTTTGGGATCGTTCAGGGTGGTGTTGGTCTGGATACAGAGCAATATCTCCTGGGCGTGGGCGTGTTCGGGGAGCACATAGTGGGCATCGTTGGTGACCACCAGGGGAATGTCCATCTCTTTGCCGAGGGCCACCAGTCCGGCGTTGATTTGTTCCAGTTCGGGCAGACCCTCGTGTCTCTGTAGCTCGAAGTAGAAGCCGTCAGCCCCAAAGGTGTCTCGATACCAGGCCGCCGCTTCCCGTGCCTTTTTCAGCCGTCCGTCCCTGATCAGGCGCGGAATCTCGCCCGAACCGCATCCGGTGAGAGCGATGAGCCCCTGGGCGTGCTTCCGCAGGTATGGCCTGTCCACGCGGGGTTTGTAGTAAAAGCCCTCCAGTTGACCGGCGGTGGCGATTTGCAGCAGGTTCTGGTAACCGGTTTTGTCTTTGGCCAGGAGGATGATGTGGTGGGGGCTCTTGTCCTTGTGAGGGTCTCTATCGGTCATGCGGCGAGGAGCGATGTACATCTCTATGCCGATGATGGGCTTGATGCCGTACTTTCTGGCCTCCTGGTAGAACTCGACGGCCCCGTACATCACCCCGTGGTCGGTGATGGCCAGGGCGGGCATGTCCAGTTCCCTGGCCCGTTTGACCAGTTCCTCGGTGTGCGCCAGGCCGTCGAGCAAGCTGTAGGTGGAATGTACGTGCAAATGGACAAAGCCTGACATGCGTGCCGCCTTCTCCAAGGGAATAAAAGGAATCACCGTTTCAACTACCATTTTTGCGCCACTGTTGCGGCACAGGCACCACTCCTGCACCGCCCGTACCACAACAGTGGTCCAACAGGTTGTCTGGACGAGGGACGACAGTTCACGCCTGATTATACCACATCGGAGCGAAATATGGAAGAAGAAAACGTTGATTCATTGCTTAGTCGGCGCTCGTCCAACCTGAAAACTGAATAACTATGAATCGCTAAGTGTCCCGTTGACATTTGGAGTCAGTAATGATATAATGAATAAGCAGGAATAACAGCAGGCACTGACTAATACTGCGCCATCGTTGTGGTCATCCCAGCCAATAGCTAGTATGAGGAGGTGCAAGCGTAAGATATAGAGAGCCGATCCTCTCCATACAACATGTTGAGATCGGCTTTTGCTGTTTTACAGAGCAACTGTCCATAACTACTCACCCTCTTTGCGTCAAACCAGGGGTAAGAGTCACAGTGTCATTGCGAGGAGCCAGATTCCTCACTTCGTTCGGAACAGGCCCCACAATCTCGTTTTGGACAACTGGATATTGCTCGCTAACAACGAGGTTCTTCGCTCCCTTCGACAGGACTCAGGACAGGCCCTTCGGCTCCGCTCAGGACAAGCCGAGGCGGCCACGGGCAACATAGAGGCTGTTCGTCATAAACTGTGGTCAGGCGCTACTGGTTGTGTGCAAGGCGGCTTCACCACAACAGTTGGTTTAAGTTTCATGAAGGCCTAACATAAGCAAAAGCTAGAAGGAGGCTAACAAATGAATAAGAAATGGAGTCTATTATTGACACTAACCTTGTTGGCTGCCATTGTTGGCCTGGGCACCTCGACAACGGCAGCTCAAGGCCCAGGCGACGGCCCGGTCGCTGCGGTAAGCGTCGGGGCGACGAGGATCGAGTGGCAGCCACTGGTGAGCTATGCCGGCCTGATCCTGACCGTCTCCGGGCCTGACGGCCTGGTTTTCCGGCAGGAGTTTGGCGCTGGCAGCGTGCCCTCTTTCGAATCTTCCGGTCGCCCCGACGGGTCCTACACCTATGAACTGCGGGTGATACCTGTTGTGGATGCGGAGACTCGCCAGGCCCTGGACGCCGCCAGGGAATCCGGGGACAGAACCGCCGTGGTGTCGCAACTGCAACGGGAAGGAAAACTGCCTCAACAGCCCCTCGTGCAGTCCGGTTACCTTTCAATCGAAGGGGGGGCCATTGTGATGGGGGGTGCACTTGAAGACGAAGCCGTCGAGGGCCTCGCCCCGTCTGACATCACCCCGATGGACGTCCCCTACTACGATGACGTGATTATTACGGGCAGTTTGTGCGTCGGCTTCGACTGTGTGGATGGCGAGAGCTTTGCATATGACACGATCAGGCTAAAGGAACACAACCTTCGCATCCACTTCGAGGATACCAGCTACACGGCTGACTTTCCGACCAACGACTGGCGAATCCTCATAAACGACACTACCATTGGCGGCGCGAACTATTTTGCCATCGAAGATTCCTCTGCAGAGGCAAGGCCGTTTACCATCGAAGCCGGAGCCCCGGCCCATTCTCTTTATGTTGAAGATTATGGAAGGGTTGGTCTCGGAACCTCCACACCATGGGTGGAGCTACACATCGTTGATGGAGACACCCCGACCGTCCGGCTGGAGCAAGACTGGACGGCG
This sequence comes from Anaerolineae bacterium, assembly GCA_041862415.1. Classification (GTDB taxonomy): domain Bacteria; phylum Chloroflexota; class Anaerolineae; order E26-bin7; family E26-bin7; genus E26-bin7. The sequence goes on from JBGVTF010000386.1 coordinate 7,047, forward strand.
GGCTGGACGCCACAAACCTGGGAGGTGGCCGGCAATGAGAGTAATTTCTTCATTCGGGACGTAACCAAAGGCTCGAAGCTCCCGTTCAGGATCCGGCCCGGCGCACCTGACAACAGTATCTTCATCAAAGCTGACGGGAATGTCGGGATTGGGACGTCCTTGCCAGATTATCCACTTGAGGTGGAAAGGATGGGAACCGACGCGACATTTGTGGCTGAACGCTCCAATGGCGCAACGGCCAAATTCTCCGCGGGAGAAAGCGAGGTTCAGCTTGGCTCCGTGACCAACCACAATCTAAAGTTCATCGTAAATAACTCTCCGGTCGCGACTCTCAATGCCGGTGGCAACTTGACCCTCGACGGGTCCCTGACCGAACTCTCAGACGCCAACGCCAAGGAGAACTTGGCCGCCGTAGACGGGGAGGACGTACTGGCCCGCCTGGCCGAGGTGCCCATCACCACCTGGAGCTTTAAGGCTGACGACCCCTCTGTTCGCCACATGGGGCCGACGGCCCAGGACTTTTACGCCGCCTTCGGGCTGGGCCAGGATGAGCGCCACATCGCCCCGCTGGACACCAACGGCGTGGCCCTGGCCGGGGTTCAGGAACTGTACCAGATGGTGCAAGAGAAGGATGCCCAGATCGCGCAGCTCCAGCAGCAGAACGCCGAACTTGAGGAGCGGCTCGAGGCCCTCGAGCGCCTCGTCAATTCCTTGCTGCAAGAATAGCCCC
>JBGVTF010000387.1:0-5081 GCA_041862415.1 Anaerolineae bacterium
CGGGTCTTTTGACCTTCATGGCTGGCTTTGAGTTGTTCTACGCTGCCCTGGAAAGCAGTCTGAGTGTGGTGGGCTTTTTAGGGATAGTCAACCTCTTCATGGCATTGGCCATCGCCTATCTTGCCTCGGTCAGGGAGGCGGAATTGGTGAGGGAGCAGTGACAATGATGGCTGGCCCTCTGCCTCTCATCATCTTGCCCCTGGCCATGGCCCCCATTGTTTACTTCTTGCGGCGCTGGCCTATTTCAGCGTCTCTTTCGGCCTCAGTTACAGCGCTGTTCACGGCTGGCCTTTGCCTCCGCCTGCCCCTCAACGACCCGGTTCGTGTGTTGGGACGGGAGTTGGTCCTGGATTACCCCAACCAGATGGTCGTCGTCTTCATCTTTGTCACCGCAGCCATCCTCTTCCTCTGCACCTGGTTCACCTCTCAGAGCCCATCCCTTCGACCCTTCGACAAGCTCAGGACATCGCAGGCTCAGGACACCGCCTTTATCCCCTTCGGCTTGGCCATCCTGGGTCTCCTCAGCGCTGTGGCCACGATGCGCCTTTTCCTCTTTGCCGCCCTCTTGTTGGAGATAGCAGCTATCGTCGCTGTCTTTGCCATCCAGGGCGATCAGCAGGGCTCGACCCGAGCGGGCTTGAGATATCTGGTCATGACCGCCCTGGCTCTGCCCTGTTTCCTGGTCGCAGCCTGGGTGTTCGAACTCCACGCCCGTAACCCGCACAATGCTGCTCTTGGTGAGCCAGCCATCACCCTCCTGGCCCTGGGTTTCGCCATCTTGCTGGGTGCGGTGCCGTTCCATGCCTGGCTGCCAGCCGTGGCTGTCGAAGCTCCTCCCACGGTCACCGCCTTCCTGATCGGCACCGTCAATCCGGTTCTCTTTTTACTCATGACACGTCTCTTCCAGCGACACCCGTGGTTGGTCGCTGACAACCATGCCTTCCAACTCTTGACTGTGGGCGGCCTTTTGACGGCACTGGTTGGCGGGCTCCTGGCCCTCGGCCAGCAGGACTTTGGACGACTACTGGCTTACGCTGCTTTGAGCGACCTGGGCTGCCTTTTGCTGGGCCTGGGAACGGCCTCCATTGAGGGTTTGGCAGCCACTACCTTACAACTCGTCAACCGCTCCCTGGCCCTGGTTCTGGCCAGCGTAGGATTGGCCCTCCTGCGTCGCTACGCCTCCAGCGATGCCTTTGCCGAACTGGGCAATGTGGCCCGGCGGATGCCCTTAGTCAGCGTTGGCCTTCTGGCTGGCCTGCTCTCGCTGGCTGGCTTCCCCCTTACCGGTGGCTTTGCCAGCCGCTGGCCTATCTACCGCCTGGTTTACCAGGAGAATCACCTTTACACCATCGCTCTGGTCCTCAGCGGAGGCACTGCCGCTCTGGGCTGCTGGCGTGGCCTGTTCGCTCTTCTCGGTTCGGAGGCCCACCCTGAATTGGAGCGCGAACCCATACCACTGTTGCGATACTTACCCACAGCAGCCGTGATGTTGATCCTGACCCTCCTTTGCCTGACTCTGGGTCTCTTTCCCCAATTCTTTCTGCCAACTATCCTGAAATTGGTCGAGGGCTTCACCTTCCTGGGTCCCCTTCGTTAGAGCTCTCCGGCAGAACTTGGGCAAGTTGGCATCTTGCCCTACAATCCACAGTCCTGTACCCTACCTGAGAGCTAGTCTACTTGATGTGCGAAGGGTTGTAGTGTATAGTAGAGTTGCACCCATCGGTGAGTCCATTGGATCAAGTAGAATGCCCGTTCTCTGTCCAGCACAAAAGGGGGACCCATTTGGGACGCAGTTGCCTCAGTCAACGGGGTACCTATCCGTTTGACAGCGGAGCGGTAGTATCACGTTGTTGAGAACCACGATGACTTGGCTGGCTATTACGATGACGTTCTCGACACCGTTGAACGACCTGACCTGATATTGCGTGGCTACGGTGGCGCGCTGATTGCTGTACGAGGTATGGGCAGGAAACGCTACCTTGGTGTCGTGTACAAAGAGTTGGGGCCAGATGATGGGTTTATTATATCAGCCTACTTTACATCCAAGATCAACAGGAAGGCGATCATATGGCGAAGCAACCAGTAAGCCCGGCAGTGATTGAAAACATCTTTGAGGCTACTCCTTACCTGGTCAAGCTACCATCAAAAAAGATCTACCTCGACTATGATGAAGAGGCCGATGTCCTATACATCAGCTTTGACAGACCACAGCACGCTACTGATAGCGAGATGCTTGACCAGGGGATTCTACTGCGCTACAGAGACGAAAAACTGGTGGGTATGACTGTCTTTGAGGCTTCCAAACGATAGCTTGCCCAATACTGTCAACGTTCGAAATGGTACGATGGCCAAGTTGTCACCTAACTGCCATTGGGTTTTGATCTAACGATTGACATGACAACGCCCCAGCTTGGTTGAACCAGGAAAGGGCGTTTTTCTTCGCCCTCTACATGGTTGCAAAAATCACGGTTAGGATGTACAATAAAGCCCGATTCAGATTCGCGCAGGCGCAGGCCTGGCAATTTCAGGAGAGAGCCAACGACCATGCCTAAGGTATCGGTAGTGCTGCCCACCTACAACGAAAGGGACAATATCGGCCCTCTCATTGAGGCCATCCTGGCCAACCTGGGCCAGCCTACCCAGATCATCGTGGTGGACGACGACTCGCCCGACGGCACCTGGCAGGTGGTTCAGGAGATGGCCGCGAACGACGAGCGGATCGAGTTGCTGCGGCGGACCGATGAGCGGGGGCTGACCTCCGCCCTCAATGCCGGCATTGCCCAGGCCAAAGGCGATGTCATCGCTTGGATGGACTGCGATCTCTCCATGCCCCCACAGAAGCTGCCCGAGTTAGTCAAGGCCCTGGCCGAATGTGACTTGGCCGTCGGCTCGCGCTACGTCAAAGGGGCCAAGGACGTCGGGCACTCTTTCGCGGGCCGGGCCTTCAGTTGGACCATGAACTTTTGCACTGCGCTGCTGCTGGGTTTTGCCATCCGCGACTACACCAGCGGTTTCATTGCCGCAAAAAGAGAGATCTTTGACCAGGTCACCCTGAGAGGCGACTATGGCGAATACTGCATTGACCTCTTACACCGAGCCAGGAAGAAGGGCTTCAAAATAAAGGAAATCCCTTACTATTTTGTGCCAAGAAAGTCCGGGGAGTCGAAAACGGCCATCGGGGTGTGGGACTATTTCCGCCGGGGCATTAAATACGTCATCCTGGTATTACGGCTGCGGTTCACACCGACTCGGGCCCTTTGAGGAGTGCACGCTAGTGAGGATACTGTTCTTCTACCGAGGTGCTGAGAGCTTTGGAATCGAATACCTGTCGGCTGTCCTAACCCAGGCTGGCCACCAGACTGAGTTGATCTACGACCCCGGTCTGGATAACAATTTCTATGTGTCCCCCGGCCTGCTCAAAAAGTTGAACGTACCCAGGAAATTGGTCAGGAAAGCCAGGGATTTCTCACCAGACCTGGTGGCCTTCTCCTCTATAACCAATCTTTATCCCTATGTCAAGGACATGGCCAGGGCCCTGAAAGCGGAATTGAAGGTGCCGACGGTGATCGGAGGTATCCACCCCACTGTCCTGCCGGAGCTAGTTTCGCAGGAAGATTGTTTCGACATCGTCTGCCGGGGTGAGGGCGAGTACGCTCTGCTGGAACTGGCGGATCGGCTGGAGAAGGGCGAAGACATCACGGACATCGAGAACTTGTGGGTCAAGGATAGTCAGGGGGTGATACACAAGAACGAACAGCGGCCTCTGATCCAAGACCTGGATGCGCTGCCCTTTCCTGACAAGGACCTCTTCTATCGGAATGGGGCTTTCTGGCGCAACGTCTCCATCATGACCGGGCGAGGCTGTCCCTATCACTGTACTTTCTGCGTCAACAGCTTCTATCACCAGATGAACACCAGGCGAGAGAGGATGGTTCGCCGCCGCAGTGTGGACAACGTCATCCAAGAACTCAGACTCTACAAGAAGAAGTATCGGCCCAGGACGGTCAATTTTCAGGATGACACGTTCTCGATGGATATTGACTGGCTGGAGGAGTTCGCGGACAAATACGCGGCGGAGATCAACGTACCTTTTCAGTGCAACGTACATCCCATGACGGTGACCAGGGAGATCGTCAAGGCGCTGAACAAGGCCGGCTGTCGGTCAGTGTGTATGGGCATCCAATCAGGCAACAACGAGCTGCGGAAGATGGTGCTGAAACGCCCTGGCACCAACGAACGGATCATTGAAGCCAGCAGGTTTATAAGAGAAGAGGGGATACAACTGGTGGCAGAGTACATTTTCGGCCTGCCGGATGAAACTCCCGATACGATGTGGGAATCGGTTACGCTGAACCGACAGATCAGAGCCGATAATACCAGCACATTTGTCTTCTACCCTTTCCCTGGAACTGCCCTGGCGGACTACTGTGTCGGAAAGGGACTTCTCGATGCTGAGACCATGGAGGAGATCAACAATGGTTTCGGGTCGTACCATACTACACTGCTCATCAAGCACCCTTACCGCGATTTCGCTATGAACATGGCTTCTCTCTTGCCATTGTTCTCAAAACTGCCGCCGTTTCTGAGCGACGGGTATCTGAAAAAGCTTTGTTCCAGGAAACACGGCCTGTTGGCCAAAACGTTGGGCCTGATAGGCGTGCCCTTCATGAACACCTGGCAGGCCAGGGAAAGGACACAGGATCTTATCCACATGACCTGGCGTCTGTTCAGGTCATGAAAGAATTCATTGACTCGTTACTCGTTTACAGCCCGGAGAAGGAGGGGACAAAAGATGCTCCAGGAAACCAAATTGGACTTGAGTGAACTGGGTGAGCTGGCCGATATCATCCCCAGTCACGAACCCGAATTGAAAGTCTCCATCAGGAGGATCCCGGTATCTGAGCTGGACTTGGGCAGAAAGATCATTCCCGTCTGTGAGCCCATGCTGGGCGGTAACGAAATAGAATACGTCATGGATTGCCTGGAGACTAACTGGATTTCCTCGGCCGGGAAGTATATCCCTGCCTTTGAGGAACAGTTCGCCCAGCACTGTGGTGCCAGGCACGGCGTGGCTTGCGCCA
>JBGVTF010000388.1:0-3958 GCA_041862415.1 Anaerolineae bacterium
GTGGGGCTGGTGTAGACCACGATGCCTTCCCGCTCGAAGAACAGCTTGGCCCGATAGACATGGAGGGGATGGCTGACCACGATGGCCGTCTGCCAGCCGTGCTGAGCCATGACCGCCGCCGTCTGCAGGGCATCCTCCTGGGTCTGCCAGGAACCATCGGCCAGGAAGATGGCCTCCCGGGGGACACCCCACGAGCTGGCCAGATTCCCGGCCACGGCTGCCGCCGAGGAGCGCTCGCCTTTGACCCCGCCGGTGCAGATGATGCGCGGAGCCAGGCCCGCCTGATAGAGGCCGACCGCGTGGGCGGTGCGCGCCTCAAGATCAGGCCCGGCCCGACCATTGGGCAACACCTGGGCTCCCAGGACGACGATGGCGTCGGCTGGCTGCGCCTGATCTATCCGCCCCTGGCGGTCAATGTCGAAGCACAGTTTCACGAAAAGGGCCATGGCACCGACGCTCACAACTCCCAACACAGTCACAGTGTAACGCAACAAACGCATTCGCATCCTCACTCAGACATGGGTCATGGGCAGACCCTTCGACTCTGCTCAGGGCAGGCCCAACCACGATTTGACGTAGTACCAGGCAACGGCCACCACCTCTCGCCCAAGGTAATAGAGATACATTCTTTTGGACAAGGGATAGCGCTCGTCGTGGGCCGGGCTGGGGTAGGCTTCGATCCCGGCCTTGCCAAACAACAGCTTCGCCCGCCACAGGTGATAAGCATCGCTGACGACGATGGCCCTTTGCCAGCCCCGGGCGCGCATGATCTCACTCACCAAGAAGGCACTGTCCTCAGTGCTGTGACTCTCTTCCTCCAGCACGACAGCTTCCGGGGGCACTCCCTGGTCCATGGCCAGCCTGGCTGCGGCCTGGGCCTCGGTGGGCGGATGAGTCCCCAAACCGCCGCTGAAGACAATGGCAGCAGCCAGGCCCTCTTTGTATAGTTTCACGGCGTGGAGAGTGCGACGGGTCAGGGCATCGCTGGGCCGTCCACTGGGCCACACCCTGGCTCCCAGGACGACGATCACGTCCGCCTGCCGGGCGCGGTCTACCTGGCCAAAGCGGTCAATCTGTACCCACAGCCAGGTGAACAGGACCACGCCCAGCAGGGCCAGGATCCCCGCTCCACATTCTAGATTCTTAATTCTCAATTCCAATAAGCCAGCCACAGGATGCGTTTTACCATAGGGACATTATACTCTCTACTCAGGTTGTTTGACTTCCACCGCCGATTATAGCATGGTGTGAGGAAAGAGGCAAGAACTTTAGTCAAAGTCTGTACCGAACCTTGACCATCAGTACACCGTCGGCGAAATCTTTGCCGCACTGCGGATGTACGTTCGGGAACGTCAGTTGGGCATCGTCATCAGCGCACCGTTCGAGGTACACTTGCCGGACATAGCTCAGCCGGTACAGCCCGATGTGCTCTTTATCGCCGCCGAGCGAGCCCCGCGCCCAGGCGCGGAAGACTTTACCGGAGCACCCAACCTGATCGTCGAAGTCCTCTCGCAGTCCACCGCCCGCACCGACCGCCTGGTCAAGTTCGGCGCCTACGAACGGGCTGGTGTGCGCGAATACTGGCTGGTGGATCCCCGCACCCACTCCGTGGAGGTCTATTCCCTCTCCGAAGAGGGCACTTATGAAATGGCTGGCCAGTACACCCCCGGCGAGACGGTCGCGTCTACCGTGTTGAGCGACCTTGTGCTGCCAGTGGATGATCTGTTCGTGGCTGAGCAATAGCAACCGCTTTGCGCAACCAGGTGTTGCCATTTGACTCGTTGTGTGGTATAATAACATTGCAGACGTTAACCGATACTTTATCATCGTTGCCCACATCGTAGCCAATAACCAGGATGGGAGGTGAGGTTATGAGCGTGAGACATTGAAAGCCGATCTTCTTCGTAGATCAGGAGGGGGTTGGCTTTTGTTGTTTTTGCCTGTTCTGACAGCTTGCTATTTCAATGCTGTTCCACCCCCATTCTTACAAGCTTTTTCGTTGTGGCAAGCGTATTATGTGGCGGCTTCGCGCCACATGAATCCTTATACGTTTGGGCAGCCTCTTTCCTCCACTATGCCTGGGAAAGAGAGCAGTGTTTTTGATGTTCCTAGAGGAACGTTAGGAAATGGAAATAGGCACACGCTAGTGCCATACTGGCGTATTTCAAGAACTCTAGAAGGATATACTGCGATGTCTGAGCCATCAGTACGCGAATCCGTGAATGCCTATTTGGAAAGAGTTGCTCGCAGCCGTAGTCCGAGCACCACTCGTGTATATCGTATGGTAATGAGACGCTTTGTTGCCTCACTCCAAGAGCACGGCGTTGACCCAGATTCCATGACGGCGTCTCTGGCTTCCGAAGGCTGGCTTGTTGACTTCTTTGGTGATCTCAGGAATCTTGCGCCCTCTACCGAGAGGGTATACCGGGCTTGTGTCGCCGGTTGGTACAGATATTTGGCGTCTGAAGGACTGGCGATTGTCAACATAGAGAGGCTGCGACTACTTGTCCGCCCTTACCTTCAAGAGCTAGTTCAACCTGCGCCGCAGTTCCCTAGCTATTTCGATATTTCACGCATTGTGGACTATGCAATGGGACTTGCTGATGCTCAGATTTCCAATGAGCTGGCCTACCTTCGTGCGTTGCGGGATCGGGCGCTTATAGTCATCTTGGCTGACACCGGTATGGAGGTTGTCACAGTTTGCAGCTTGCGTCGGAGAGACATAGACTGGAAGAACAGTCGCTTCGTGCTAGGGGGTAAGGGTGATGATGGGGTGTTCGTCAGTTTCTCACCACGAGTCGCTGATGCATTGCGCGATTATTTGAATGCCAGATCTTCCCTTGATGATGCTATGGATTGTTCGCAGAGCTCCTTGCCCCTCATCGCCGGCCACAGAAAGCGTGTAAAGGTGGTGCCTTTCCAACGTGGGGGTGTTCGAAACGTCATTGCAAAGCGAGCACGGGAGGCTCTGGGTGCCGAATACGATGGTACAATCACTCCCAAATCCTTCCGTCACTACTTCATCACTTCTGTTCTGCAGCCATTTGCCTTGCTTCATCCGAAAATCGTCAATAAATGTCAAGTCCTTTTTGAAAATGGCCTTTATGACCAAACCATATTCATTGCGATGAAGCTTGTTGAAGAAGAGATCCGTTCGATTACCTCATCGGACCCCGAAGATATCGGCGTTAATCTCATTACCAAAGCCATGAAAACAGGATCCTCATTGATAAGGTTCAGTTCCGTTCAGGCTGAGCAGGAATCAGCATACTTCCTATTTCGCGGAGCCATTGGAGCCTTTAAGAATCCGCTTAGCCACCGATTCCTTGGAACTTCGGACCCGGTAAAGACCTTGGAGTGTCTTGCTCTGGCGAGCTTGCTGATGAGAATGCTGGATGAGGCCACCTAACAACTCGTTCTGCGCTCCGTTCGCTCGAAACCACGCACCGCGAGGTATTCGAAGCGTGGGGGATGAGCGGGAAGGTTCGCAGGTTGAATAACCCGAACCTTTACAACTGTGTGTCCATGCAGGTGCGATGGTCGCTCTGCGTCTCATCACCCCTACCCTCCAGGTGAAGGAGTGACAGCACCACCCTACTGCGTGCGACTGGCTATCAATCATCGGAGTGCAAGGGCGGAAAGGGGATAAGCCTGTTTTTCGCTTCCTTATTCGGAAGACTTAGCAATATAGAAAGGAGGGAAAGCCTGGAAAAATTCTAAAACAGCGATGTTTAATAACTCACATCCAGGGGAAGTAGGCATAAAGAAAAGCGGTCAAGAAAGGAGTTAAAAATGGCAAAGATTCTGGCAGTTGCCACGCACGCGACCGACGATCCGACCAAGAGTACCTTGGCCTTCGTCACTGCTGTGGGCGCTCTGGGGGCCGGCAAAGAGGTGGCTATTGCTCTGGTTGGCGAGGGGGCGTACTTGCTAAAAGAGTCGGTAGCTAACGCGGTTC
>JBGVTF010000389.1:0-5155 GCA_041862415.1 Anaerolineae bacterium
CGATCTAGATAGACGTCTATGATAACTATAGCAGAGTGGGGGGATAAAATCAATGGGAAAGATTTCCCATTATCTCAATTTGTTTGGTATGTGCTAAACTCGATTGAGTGTCGGGACTATTTGATGAGGAGGAAGGGTCTTTGAGAGAGAGGAACACAGCCCTATTGGTGGGAATTGCTATCCTGGCCATAGTCATCATCTGGATTGATCTGCCTGATAACCCTGGCATCCACATCCATTGGGGTTTCATCAACATTGACAGGGACATCCGGGTCCACCAAGGCCTGGACCTTCAGGGAGGCTTGCAGGTGCTCCTGGAGGCCGATGTGCCGGAGGGCACAGAGATTGACTCGGAGGCCATTGACACGGCCAAGGTCATTGTTGAGAACCGGGTGAACGGTCTGGGTGTGACCGAGCCCCTGGTCCAAAAACGGGGAGAGCGACGCATCATCGTCGAACTGCCGGGTATTGAGGACCCCGAACTGGCCATCGCGACCATCCAGGAGACGGGGCTGTTGGAGTTCATAGATGCCGGTTACACTTTCCTGGCTCCGGGCACGAAGGTCGAGACGGATTACCTGGCCGGAGGTGAAGAGGCCACGCCAGTAGAGACCCCAACCGTCGAAGAAACGCCGGCCGGGGAAGGGGCACCAGAAGCAGAACCAACCTCACCTGCCGAGCCCGCCCCCGTCGTCTATCATACGGTGATAGCCGGCGCCGGGCTGAAGGACGCGGGCGTCACCGTAGTTCAGGACGCAGGCAGTACTTTGCCTGTGGTCGCCTTTGAGTTGAAACCGGAGGCCGCGTCCGCATTTGCTGAGCATACCGCCTCCCACATAGGGCAGTACCTGGCCATTGTGTTGGACAAGACAATTGTATCTTGCCCGGTGATTGAGGACGCCATTCCCGATGGCAGAGGGATCATCAGAGGCCGTTTCACCCCGGCCGAAGCCCGGTCCTTGTCTGTGAAGCTTCGCTACGGTGCCTTGCCTGTGCCCTTGCGTATAGAGACGACGCGCACCGTCGGCCCCACCCTGGGCCAGGATTCGGTGCGGAAGAGCATCACCGCCGGTGCCATTGGACTGAGTGTGGTCTTTCTCTTTATGCTCGTCTACTATCGGGTTCCCGGCTTTTTGGCTGACCTGGCCCTGGCCATCTATGCCCTTCTCAACTTTGCTATCTACAAGTTTGGCCTGCCACCGCTCTTTGGCTACGTCACCCTGACTCTGCCCGGTATCGCTGGCTTTCTGCTCTCTACGGGCATGGCTGTAGACGCCAACATCCTCATCTTCGAGCGGATGAAAGAGGAGTTGCGGGCCGGGCGCAGTCTGGGAGGCGCTATCGAGGCCGGTTTCAATCGGGCCTGGACCTCCATCCGCGACTCCAATATTTCCACCATCATCACTTGTGCTATTCTGTTCTACTTCGGCTCTACCTTTGGAGCCAGCATGGTCAAGGGTTTCGCCCTCACCCTGATCATCGGTGTGACGACCAGCATGTTCACCGCCGTCACAGTCACCCGCACCTTCATCCGCTTCGCCTTCGATGCGTTCGGCGGCGGCCTGCGGGACAAGAGATGGCTTTTGGGAATCTAGGAGATAACTATGTTCGACATCATCAGCAAACGCTATTGGTATTTTCTGATATCGGCTCTGCTCATCATTCCGGGCCTGATAGCCATGGCTTTCTCGGTTGTCACCTATGGGGCACCGGTCAGGCTGAGCATTGATTTCACCGGCGGCAGCCTGATGGTGATCAAATTTCAGCAGCCTGCTACAGAGGATGCCATCCGCGACGTCTTCATGAGCCACGGTTTCACCAATCCCGTGGTGCAGCAGTTGGGCCAGGCAGGGGACAGCACCTGGCAGGTGCGCATGGGGTTCGTAGAGATAGAGACCGTGGACAAGATCAAAGCTTCTTTGGCAGATCAGATCGGTCCCATTGATGAGGCCAGTTCCAGCTTCAGCACGGTCGGTCCGGCCGTGGGGAGTGAGGTGACCCGAGCTGCTACTGTGGCCGTGGTCATCGCTTCGCTGCTGGTAGGAGCGTTCATCATCATTACCTTCCGCCGCGTCCCCAAAGCCTTCCGCTACGGTGTCTGCGCTATCTCGGCCATGGCCCACGATATCCTGGTTGCCTTGGGGTTCGTCTCCATTATGGGGCTCGTCTTCAACTGGGAAGTGGATGCCCTCTTTTTGACAGCCATTCTGACTGTCATCGGTTTCTCGGTGCAAGACAAGATTGTGGTCTTTGACCGCATCCGTGAGAACACACCCAAGCGGCGGGGTGAGCCTTTCGAGACCATCGTCAACCGCAGCATCCTGGAGACCCTGCACCGCTCGCTGGCCACCCAGCTCAATGCCATGTTCGTGATGATCGCCATCTTGCTCTTCGGCGGAGCCAGCATCAAGCAGTTCATCGCCGTGATGTTGGTCGGTATGGTCACCGCTACCTACTCATCCATCTTCAACGCCGTCCCGGTGCTGGTGGCTTGGGAGAACGGTGAGGTGGGACGGTTCTTCCGTCGAATTTTGGGGCGCAAGGCGGTCACTGGAGTAGGTGGCTAGGTGTTGTGGGGAGGTGCAGGCACAGGGGCGTTGAATTGACAAGACGGAGCGGGGTTTCCTCGCTCCGTCTTCTTAAGTTGCCTGCCTGGCGCCACCACTTTCTAACGCAATCCTTTCTCCCGCAGCAACTCATCAACCCAGACGGCGGCCTCGCCTTCCAGCGGTGGCACTGGTTCGGCGGCGTAATCCACCGCCAGGTCGTAGCCAGCCCGGTCATAGAGAGCATGCAGAAGGGCACCCAGGTCTACCGAGGGCCCTTCGTCTCCCTCCCGCAGCGGCAGCAGAAAGGATGGGATGGGCTGAGGCAGGTCGAAGGCGTACAGATCGGCCCGGGGCCGGCGCTCGGAACGGCTCACCAGGATGCGGTAGTGGCGACCCTGGCCGTTGCCCCACATCGTCATCGGTTCGCCCTCACGCAGCAAGTCTACCTCCACCAGGTGGGTGCGCGTTCCCAGCACCTGCAATCGCTTCTCCTCGTATAGCCGCCGTCCCTCGCCGGAGCGTTTGTTGGTCGGCGACGGCAATTCCAGTACCGTCACCACCTCGGCGGTGGCCACATCGCGTACTTCCAGGTAGCCTTCGCGCAGGCGGTCAGGCAGAGGCACCTCAACGGGCACGGGTTCGACGACGGCGACTGAGGCGGGGGTGCCCGCTGCTGGCCTGACCGGGGGTTTCGTGCCCAGGACGGAGACGTCGGGCCGGCCGAGGAAGAAAAGGCTCTCAATATTGGTCACATAGACCCGTTGTTCAATGGCCACGCGGTAGCGCGGGCGTAGCACCGGGGCCAGGGCATCCCGGAGCGCCTCAATCAAACCGTGATGCACGTCTGGCCACAGGCCTGGGTGTTCCAGGTAAGGATCCATACCAGGGAAGGGACAAGGCATAGCAACACCTCCTTCGGTTGCCACGTCTAGTGGGAGCGACCCTCGCACGTGTATATTGTACCACATTGCTGGCAGAGCGACAAGTAGTGCTGGTGATTGACCAGATTCTATCTTGTGGTATACTTAAGGGAGAGAATGAAGAACGGAGCATGGATAGATGACTGAAGTAGCGACGATGATCAGTGTAGATGAAGCTCTGGAGCATATTCTCAAACACTTCAAGCCGCTGGAACCGGAGGAAGTGGAGATTCTGGAGGCGTTGGATCGGGTTCTGGCCGAGGACGTCTACTCCGATATGGACATCCCGCCTTTCGCCAACTCGGCCATGGACGGTTATGCCGTGCGGGCAGCCGACACGGCCGGGGCCAGTCGCGAGAACCCCGTGACTTTGCGCGTGGTGGCCGATGTGGCCGCAGGCTACACCACCGAGGCCAGGGTAGAGCCAGGGACGACCATCCGCATCATGACCGGTGCGCCCCTGCCTGAAGGGGCCGACACCGTGATCCGCGTCGAGGACACCAGCGATTGGGCTCGCTCCCGCCAGGAACGCGGTCGCGAACCGTCCACGGAGGTAGACGTCTACCACGCGGCTAGACCCAGGGAGAACGTGCGGCCGGCGGGGGAGGACATCCGCCAGGGTGAACTGGTCCTGCCCAAGGGGACCATCCTACGGGCTCAGGAGATCGGGGTACTGGCCTCCCTGGGGAGAAGCACCGTTTCCGTCATCCGGCGGCCCCGGGTGGCCATCCTGGCCACTGGCGATGAGCTGTTGACCATTGACGAGCCAGTGACGCCGGGCAAGATCCGCAACTCCAACGAGTATTCCAACGCCGCTCTGGTGCGGCGCTACGGGGGGATTCCCGTCAGGCTGGGCATCGCTCGCGACAACGTGGAAGACCTGACGGCCAAGATCAACGAAGGGTTGGCCCAGGAGGTGGACCTCTTTCTGACCTCGGCCGGGGTCTCGGTGGGCGACTACGATGTGGTGAAGGATGTGCTCAACACCGAAGGGGAGATGCGCTTCTGGCAGGTGCGGATGAAGCCGGGCAAGCCTCTGGCCTTTGGACTGATCCGGGAGGTGCCCCTTATCGGCTTACCGGGCAATCCGGTCTCTTCCATGGTCTCCTTTGAGCAGTTTGTCCGCCCGGCCATGCTGGTCATGGAGGGCAAAACCAGGCTGGCCAAGCCGACGGTGGAGGCTGTTCTTGAAGAGGACGTGACCAACAGTGGGCGGCGGCACTTCGTACGGGTCATGGTGGAGAAGCGCGGTGGGCAATACTACGCCCGCACTACGGGGGGGCAGGGTTCGGGGGTGCTGACCTCGATGGTCAAAGCCAACGGGCTGGCGGTCATCTCAGAAGGCGTCAGGTTGGTCAAGGCGGGGGAGAGCGTCACTGTGCAGATGCTGGATTGGCCTGAGAGCGTTAAGTGAGAGGCATTTGATATTTGGGATTTGAGATTTGAAAATGACTATACCGATGATTTCCGTGGTAGGCAAATCGGATACGGGCAAGACCACTCTGGTGGAAAAGCTCGTCGTCGAGTTGAAGCGGCGGGGTTATCGGGTGGCCACGGTCAAGCACGACACCCACGGCTTCGACATTGACCGGCCGGGCAAGGACTCCTGGCGGCACGCCCAGGCGGGCAGCGATGTGGTGGTCATCTCGGGCCCCAACAGGCTGGCCCTGATCGAAAAGCGCGAGC
>JBGVTF010000390.1:0-10858 GCA_041862415.1 Anaerolineae bacterium
AGGGTGATCGCTCGCCACAGGCCCAGCGCTCTGCTAAAGCGAATTTCACCTAAGAGACTTCTCTCAGTCATCGTTCTATCTACTGTTCCTGTCGAGCCAGCACACTGGCCTCAGCTTAACCGCTTCAGAGCCCGCCGCAGTCGAGAGACAGGGGCTGGTTCGTGCTTGCGCACCATCAGCACCGAGCAGGGCGCTCCATCCGCTATCCGGTCAGGGATGGAGCCGAAAAGCATGTTCCTCAGGAACCATTCCTCCGAAGCTCCGATGGCGATCAGATCGTAGCCCACCTGATCTGCTACCTGTGCGGACGGCTCGGCTGAGCGTTCGACTGAGCGCTCACGCCGAAGGCTCGCCGAAGCCTCTGCCAGGATGCCCTCCACAACGGAGTCGTCGCGCTGCAGACTGAATGTTACCTCTTCGGGAATCCCTCCTAGCGCATCCTCGACCAACTGGCGCAGGACGTCCATCTCCACTTCCATATCCACCTCGCCTGCTTCAGGGAGAATACGTAACGCTGGCAGGAGGGCCAGGCGAATGGGCAACCAGTGCGCTGGGAAGAACGACTCTTGGTAGTATACTCGCCGTCGCTGGCCAAGCGGGCGCGCCGAGGTCTGGCCCAGCAGCTGAGGCGGGCAGAGGAGGCACTGTTGGCCTTGACGCCACCGCAAGGACGGGGAAAGCGACAGTGGGATGACCTGGGAGCCTTGCAGAGTGCAGTACAGACCATCCTGAAGAAGCCGCGTGTCAAGGGTCTGTTGCAGGTCACCTACGTCCAGGAGATGGAACGGCGTCACATTCGCAAGTATGGGGATCGCCCGGCGCGCACGGAAGAACGGGTGCGTTACGTGGTCCAGGTGCAGCGCAGCCAGGGGGCTATTTCTGCGGCCCAACGACTGTTGGGCTGGCGCTTGTATCCCGTCAATGCTCCGCCCGAGGAGTTCTCGTTGGCCGAGGCAGTGTGGGCCTACCGGGGCACGCCGAGGATTGATCGGGACTTCCGACGCTTGGAGGGCCGAATTACCCGGCTTGACCTTTAGCTTACAGGAGCGAGACCTAGCGCGATTAGCAAGAAGTCGGTCGTCGTCTCTGGTTTGACCCTGAGTCGAAAATCCGCCAGCCGGCCTTCCTCGTCAATGGCGAAGTGGCTGCGGATGATCCCCTCGTAGGTCATGCCGAATTCCTTCCCCCAGGCGCCGTAGGCCTCGGCCACCTTGTGGTCCGGATCCGAGAGCAGTATAAAAGGCAGGTTGTGCTTCTCCCGGAACGTGACTAAGGCCTCAAGCGGGTCGGGACTGACACCGATCACTACGAAGTCTTCCCCTTCGATGCTGGGATAGACGTCGCGGATGGCGCAAGCCTGCGCGGTGCAGCCGGGGGTATGAGCCTCGGGATAGAAGTAGAGTATCACTTTCTTGCCACGAAAGTCTGATAGACTCACTTCCTTGCCGTCGTCCGACGTGAGCGTGAAATCTGGAGCTAACGTACCTTTTTCTAACATTTTTTCCTCCTATCTATTACCCCTATGTCGTTGATCAAACATGATCAGAGCCTCTGCGCGGGTCTTACTCCTACACCGCGGATTGCTGAAGCGCATCATCATCTGCGTTTCTGGATGAATATGACGACAACCACGAGAGCCAAGGCGACGGATACAGCCTTAACGATGGTGTGTTGAAGATCCGTGCCGATCATGATGGCGTGGACGGTTACCAGCAAGAAGGCCAAGTAGTTAAGGAAGTGAATCGTTCGCCAAGTACGGCCGATGGTCTTGCGCAGCACCGCGGCTGGCGAGGCAGCGGCGATAAGGTACCAAGCCGGGCGGCCGCCCAACTGCAGAAAGATACCCCAAGAGTCAAATTTTGGCAAGAAGACTTTCAGACTCCCCGCATCAATCGCCGCTCCTAAGGGGTGCAACGTAACTAGGACTAACCCTGTCACGGACAGAACGTGGTGTACCTTGACAAAGGGACGGCCAAAGATGCGATAAATCTGCCGCATGTAGGCAGAGGAAAGGACGGACAGAAAAATGGCTAGGTAACCCATCAACGCCGCCCCTCGGATGAGCCAGTTGAGGGGAGTCCCGCATGGTCGCAGTGATATGAGGCCGCTGACCAGAATCAAAGCGACGATGCCAATCAGGATCAGATACCACGTTTTGCCAGATTTGCTCATTCGTGCCATGTTGACCTCCGTCGGCTGCCCAACCGGGCTAGTGCCGTGCAGTCAAGACTGATGTCCTACGAGGACGCGCTCTACAGCATCTCCACCTGCGTCCCGGTTTGCTCCTCGACTCTCTGCGCGAGGCGGGATAGAATCGTCGGTTCGAGCAGGCACGTGTCCGGTTGTGGGCAGCCCAATATAAGCATCGCAGCACGAGTTTCTACCAGGTAGCGCAGTAATTGGTCCTCGAGGCGCCCCACACGCACGGCGAAGTCGGCCTCGACTCCCTCCGCTTGGGCCTGCTCTACCAGTGTCATCATAATGAACTCGCCCATCTTGCGTAGTTCTGCGGCAGCTAGGCTAATGTCGCCTGTCGTGGTGTGTCTCATAAACTCCAGGTCGGCGATGTACAGGAAGGTCAGCGGAAGCCCGCGCTCCTGCGCCAGGGCAATGGCGTGTTCCACCGTGGGCTCGCTGCCCTCACCACCACGGGTCGCGCAAACGATGCCGCCAGAATCATGGTTCGTCTGGTTCATTGCTCTTACTCCTCCTCTACTCAAATATCACCTTTGACCGCTTACCACTACTAGAATCAAAAAGCGCCAAGAGGCAAAGCGGTGCACTGCGTCCTCACTAACGCGTGCCTTTCTCTCAATGACCAGCGGACCCATCCTTCGACTAGGCATATCCAGTACTCTCTCTCGAAGGGGGGCTCAAAGGATAATCCAAGCCGAATGAGGGCGATCTTCCAGCCGGCTCCGGCCAGTGCAGTGGAGAGCGGTCCGCCGGCCTGACCGGCGCCGATCACGATACCATTGTAGTGCTCTTTCGCTGTCATGTCAAGCCTACCGTGGGGTAGTCACCGCTGGGGAATCTCGCCTCCGCCAGCGGCGCCCGGGGGGCGCCTCGGACGAGAAGACGGCCAAATCGGTCTTGGTCCCACCTATGTCGCCAGCCAGTAGTAGCATGCCTATCTCCTGAGTGTTACTCGCCGACTCGTCTCCCAGTATCTCGTTGCTCATTGTGCTGGGGACCGATCAGCCCGGCACCGGCAGCCAACTCTTGCATTTCCCGTGTGATCTCCTTCTGCCGCCCTGTTTGAACCACCAGTGTCAGTTCGGCGATCAGCCGCTCGGCGTTCTGACTGGCTGATTCCATCAGTTGGTAGCGCGTTGAGTGCTCTGCTGCGGCCGAGTCCAACAGCAACTCGTACAGCTTAACCGCTGCCCATTGCTCGACGACGCGGGCGTAGAGACTCAGCGGGTCGGTCTCGATGATCACGGGCGGCCAGGGCCTGCCCTGAGCGCCTTGGCTATCAGGACGCAACTCCGAAGGAATCAGGCGTACCACCGTGGGCTCGTAGCGCCCCGTACCGCGATAGGCATTGTAGACCAGATCCACCGCGTCCAGTTCGCCATCCTCGTAGCGCGCCAGCCACTGTCGGGTCAAATCAAAGGCCAGGTGGAAGGGCGGCAGTGCGGCCAGTGAGAGCGTGCCCGTCCAGATCAGTGGCCGGTGGCGCCGCAAGAGGAGGCGATGCACTCGAGACCCAAGTGCCCAAGGCTCCACCTGTACCCCCTTGTCTTCTTGTTCGGCCAGATATTGCTCGGCGCGCTCGACGACCGCGGCGTTGAACCGGCCGCACAGCCCCCGCTCGCTCCCGACCACCAAGATGACCACCTGCCTCCCCCTTTCTTTACCCGCCGCTGGAGGGAATGAAAGGCGGAGACGTCGGCCAAGCCGCTCAGTTAGCCTAATGCGCCGCTTGGCTGGCAGGTGAGGCACGAGCAGCGACAATATCGCTGTCAATCGCTCTCCATACTGTCGCACGGCGGTGCTCCGCTTGAGCGCTGCCTTCCAACTCCCCAGCGAAATAGTGCGCAGAGCACTCAGGATGGGCTCTACGGTGCGAATGTGGTCGAGACGGGCTTGGGCTCGTTCTAGTTCTTCAACCATTGGCGCTCAGTAGACCTCGAAGTGTTCCAGATCCCAAACGAACACCACTGCCCCGCCCACTCTGGCGCCCACTGGCGCGGGACCAGGCGAGAGTGGCTCGCTTGGCTCAGTACACTCCACCATGACTTGGGAATGGCATCCCCCATGTATGATGGCTAGGACCTTTTCCAGGCCGTTATCCTCCACGGCGATGAAGAGCAGAGCAATGAATATGGTTTCGGAGGATAAACCTTCCATACCCAAATATTCCTCTAAACTAAAAGTATTTACAAACTATCCGCTATGTCGAGTTTCTTAAGGGCAACCTTAGCCTGGCAAGGCTATTATACAACAATTTCAGCCTGGAAGCAACACCAACTGGCATGCCTTTGACAATTGTTCGGAAATGTCGTATGATTATCGTAAGCGTTCAGGTGCCAGGCACTTACTTGGCTGCTCTGCCCTGAAGGTCGTCTTTCAAATGTTTGCACTTCTCTCCGGGCAATCTGTCAGAAGGGCCTGGCACCCCGCCGCACTCTACACAACATCCCGTGAACGCTTACATCGTGTGCTTGCACTCCGGGCTTCTGCGCAAGCTGCTGACAGGGCCTGCGCAACAGATCAGGGGGCGAGGGGGCACCTCTCGCACTCCCCGGGCTTTTGCTGCGCAAGCTGCTGACATTCGATGAGGAGCAGGTATATGGAAATCGGAACAGTACGATTGGTTGACATCAATGCAGAAATGCAGGAAGCGTATCTGGATTACGCCATGAGCGTTATCGTATCCCGGGCCCTGCCCGACGTGCGCGATGGGCTGAAACCGGTGCATCGTCGTATCCTCTACGCCATGCACGACATGGGGCTGCGGCCCAATGCTTCCTACAAAAAGAGCGCCCGCATCGTCGGCGAGGTGCTTGGGAAGTATCACCCTCACGGAGATCAGGCGGTCTACGAGGCGATGGTGCGCATGGCCCAGGACTTTTCCATGCGCTACATGTTGGTAGATGGACAAGGGAATTTCGGTTCCGTTGACGGCGACAGCCCAGCCGCCATGCGCTACACCGAGGCCCGGTTGTGGGCCATGGCTGAAGAGATGCTGGCCGACATCCAGAAGGAGACAGTGGATTTCGGCCCCAACTTTGACGGCACCCTCACCGAACCCCTGGTCCTGCCATCAGCCTTCCCCAACCTTCTGGTCAATGGCTCCTCGGGGATAGCAGTGGGTATGACCACCAACATCCCGCCGCACAATCTGGGGGAAGTCTGCGACGCCCTCGTTTACATGATTGACCGTTACAAGAAGCTGGACGACATCTCTGCTGAGGACTTGATGCAATTCATCAAAGGCCCTGATTTCCCCACCGGAGGCATTGTCTATCGTTACGGCGAAGAGGACGGGGACGGCGAACAACCAGACCTCATCCACAGCGCCTATGCCATGGGGCGGGGAAGGATCACCGTTCAAGCCAAGACTCACATCGAGGAGATGAGTCGCAGTCGGCATCGTATTGTAGTGACCGAGCTGCCCTACCAGGTCAATAAGAGTCGCCTCATCGAGCGCATCGCCGAACTGGCCCGTGACGGTCGCATCGAAGGCATAGCCGATCTGCGAGACGAATCGGACCGGCAGGGTATGCGCCTGGTCATCGAGTTGACGCGCACCGTGGAGCCTCGCCAGGTGCTGAGCCGTCTCTTCAAGTTGACACCTCTGCAGGACACTTTCAGCATTCGCATGCTGGCTCTGGTCAAGGGTGAGCCTCGCCTGCTACCCCTGAAGCGAGCTTTGCAGTACTACATCGAACACCGCCTGGAGATCATCGTCCGGCGCAGTCGCTACGAATTGGACAGAGCCAAAGAACGGGCTCACATCCTGGAGGGCTTGCTGCAAGCCCTGGCCAACCTCGATGAGGTCATCGCCACCATCCGCCGCTCGCGGGACGTTGATAGAGCTCGCATCAACCTGCGCCGCAAATTCAACCTCAGCGAAGTGCAGGCTCAGGCTATCCTAGACATGCCCCTCAGGCGCCTGGCGTCCATGGAGCGCAAGAAGCTGGAACAGGAATACAAAGAGAAACAAGAACTTATCAAATACCTGCAGGGGCTGTTACGCAGTCCGCGTAAGATACTGGCTCTGATCAAAGAGGAACTCTTGGAACTGAAGGAGAAATATGGTGATGCGCGGCGCACCCAGATCGTCGAGAGAGAGAAGGGAGAACTGACGGCCCGCGACCTTCTGCCCGAAGAAGAGGTGCTCATTTCCATCACCCGGGGTGGGGTCATCAAGAGAGAGCCCGTAGCCGGCAAGCGCCAGATCGCACCCAAAGGGCAGGGTAAGAACGCTACTCAGTTCCTGCTGCTAGCCAACACCCGCGATGACTTGACCTTCTTCACCGCTGGAGGGCAGGCTTGCCTGTTGCCCGTGCATCAGATCCCCGATGTCGAGCAGCGCAGTGCGGGCACGCCGATGACTGGCCTGTGGCCGCTGGGGCGAAAGGAGGAGCTGACAGCGGTGGTAGACCTGCCAGGCGGGGAGACAAGGGAGGAAGGATACCTGGTTCTGGCCACTCGGGGGGGCAAGATCAAGCGCATCACTTTGGCCGACTTTGTAAACGCAGCAGCCAAGGGAGCGGTAACAGCCATGGGTGTGGACCGTAGCGACGAATTGAGATGGGCCCGACTGACCCAAGGGGGCCAAGAGATCATCCTGGTCACCAGGAATGGACAGGCCATTCGCTTCTCGGAGGAAGATGTGCGGCCTATGGGATTGGCAGCGGCGGGGGTGATGGCCATCAAGCTGGCTGAGGGTGATCAGGTAGTAGCTATGGACCTGGCGCAGCCAAGGGCGCAGCTTTTGTTGGCCATGACCCGCGGATACGCCAAGCGCACCCCCCTGGCCGATTTCCCTGTTCAAAGGCGCTATGGCAGCGGGGTGATGGCAGCCCAAGTTTCTTCGAGGGTGGGCGAAGTGGCGGCAGCCAAGGTGGCCTATGCTAAGGACAAGGTGGCTTTCGTCTCCGCCAAGGGGGTGCTGAAGGGTCTCAAGGTCCAGAGCGCAGCCAGGATGGGCCGCTCCACTCAGGGGAAGGCTGTGATGCAACTCAAGGACGGCGACAGTCTGGCGGCTATAGTGGCTCTTGAGGGAAGCCCGGTTGCCGAGGAATGAGACTCCAGAAGGATCTGGAGAAAAACTCAATAGAGGACTAAGGAGGTCACAGAAGACAATGAACACCGACCAGCCAAGATTCGCCGACAGAATGCTGCAATGCAAAAAGTGTGGGACTCAATTCATCTTCACCGTCAGCGAGCAGCGGGAGATGGCCGAGAGCGGCCAGCCAGTCAGTGATCCTGAACTGTGTCCCAACTGTCGCCAGGAGAAGCCCACAACAACGGCAACCAGTGGCAGACAGCGCGGCCGGGTGAAATGGTTCAGCCGTCAGAGAGGCTATGGCTTCATAATTGTTGAGGCCAGTGGAGAAGAAATTTTCGTCCACCGTACCGACCTGGAAGGCGTCTACAGCCTGCGGGAGGGACAGGAGGTAGAGTTCGAGATTGAGGCTACTCCCAAAGGGCCTGAGGCGGTCAGGGTATCCCCTCTGAGACCGGGTGCGCAGCCTGGGCTAGAGTATTGATGCTCCTCTCGGAAATCGCAAATGAGCTGGTTTGAGCGAGTTCCCAAGGTCGAACTTCACTTGCACCTTGAGGGCGCTATCCCACATGACGCATTGTGGGAACTGGTTCAAAAGTATGGTGGAGATCCGTCAGTTCCAGACCTCGAGGCACTTGAGCGTAGGTTTGAATATCGGGACTTTCCACATTTCATTGAAACCTGGGTATGGAAAAACCGGTTTCTGCGTGAGTACGAAGATTTCACCTTCATCGCTGAGGCAGCAGCGCGAGACCTCGCACGCCAGAACATTCGTTACGTGGAGGCCTTTTTCTCGCCAACAGACTTTGCGCAGCATGGCCTGGAAACCCAAAAGCTAACAGAGGCGATCCGTACCGGTCTCTCCCGGGCTTCGGAGATTGAGGTTGCACTGGTGGCTGATCTCGTGCGCGACTATGGACCAGAAAAGGCAGCAGTGACCCTCGCAGAGGTCAACGAGGTGCAGGATCTGGGCGTGATCGGTATTGGGATTGGCGGTTCAGAGCAAGGTTTTCCGCCAGAACCATTTGAAGAGGTCTACGAAAAGGCTCGGCTATTCGGCTTTCACACGAGCGCACATGCTGGTGAAGCAGCGGGAGCAGAAAGCATCTGGGGGGCCATTCGTAGTCTTCGGGTAGACCGAATTGGCCACGGAACCCGTGCAGAAGAAGACGAGTCCTTGCTTGACTACCTTGCTAAGCACCGGATTCCCTTGGAAATGTGTCCCATTTCCAAGGTGCGAACTGGGGTGGTGAACTCACTCGAGGAGCACCCGATACGACGCTACTTCGGGCGAGGGATCATCGTGACCCTCAATACCGATGATCCCAAGATGTTTGGCAACTCCCTGGCTGAAGAATTCTTGCTCCTTGAGGAGAAACTGAGCTTTTCCCGAAACGAGATACGGTCTTTGATTCTTCAGGGCATCCAGGCAGCGTGGCTGTCAGAGGACAAGAGACAACAACTTGTCGAGGCATTTCGCGCAGATCCAGCTTGGCAAGAAGAGGTGTAAGCGCTCGGGGGTAGCGCCGACTGAGTGCCCTGGAGCCCTTACACGCTCTGGATAAACTCCGCGGAAGGGCGTATCGAAGCCAAGCGGCTCGCGGTAATCAGTCTCATGCTCGCAGAAGTCGCTTGGTTTCCTGTGGCGCAATAGTGCCGCAATACGCTTCTCTACTGGCGCTACGAAGCTACCCTTCGACGGCTCGACTGAGCTCGCCGAAGTCAGGCTCAGGACAGCGCTCAACCGGCGCTCACAGAATGATGGGCTGAAGGCTGATTGGTTGACATTCTTAACAAATGTTTTGCATGAGCTTCCTGACTCACCTTGAATGTCCCGAATGCGGGCGGATCTTCCCGGCTGACGTAGTCCAGAATCTATGTCCCTGCGGTGCCCCCCTCTTCGCCCGCTACGATCTGGAACAGGCAGCGGCCGAGTTGACAAAAGAGGAACTGGCAGAGCGGCCGCCTTCTTTGTGGCGCTACCATGAGTTCTTGCCCGTTATCGAACCGGAGCACATCGTCACTTTGGGCGAGGGCTTTACCCCCTTAATCAAAGCTAAACGCCTGGGAAGAGACCTGGGACTCGGCCATCTGTACATCAAGGATGAATCTCAAAATATGACCGGCACCTTCAAGGCCCGAGGGCTGGCCGTAGCCGTGGCCAAGGCCTACGAGTTGGGTGTGCGGGAGATCGCCATACCCTCAGCAGGCAACGCGGGGGGAGCTTTGGCTGCCTACGCCGCCTGCGCGGGAGTGACGGCTCACATCTTCATGCCCCAAGATACCCCTCAAGCCAACGTCCGCGAATGCCAGATGGCAGGGGCGGACGTTCATTTGGTGGAAGGGTTCATCACTGATGCCGGAGGGTTGGCTACCCGGGAGGCTAGGGAGAAGGGCTGGTTCAACATCTCCACCATGTGGGAACCGTATCGGCTGGAGGGCAAGAAGACCATGGGCTACGAGATAGCTGAACAGTTTGGGTGGGAGTTGCCCGAAGTCGTCGTCTATCCTACCGGCGGCGGCACGGGGCTCATAGGGATGTGGAAAGCCCTTACCGAGATGAGCCAACTGGGCTGGATTGGGTGGGCCCGTCCCCGTATGATCGCTGTACAGGCAGAAGGATGTGCTCCCATTGTCGAGGCCTTCCGTGAGGGTAAAGTGGAAAGCAAAATCTGGCAGGATGCAAAGACCATGGCTTCTGGTCTAAAAGTCCCCAAAGCCATCGCTGATTTCGCTATCCTGCGGGTCATCAGGAAAAGCGGTGGTCTGGCCATCGCCGTCAGCGATGAGGACATTCTGATTGCACAACGAGAGATGGCCCAAGAAGAAGGGGTTTTCGCCTGCCCTGAGGGAGCAGCCACCCTGGCCGCTCTGGTGAAGCTAAAAGAGAGGGATTTGGTCGGAACCGAAGAACGAATCGTCCTTTTCAACACCGGCAGCGGCCTGAAGTACACCCACCTGCTGGTCAGCAAGTAATAGAGTTCGCTGAGGTAACACTGTGCTCACTCTATCTGAAGTCATAGCCAGGCTATCATTCCTGACGGCAAGCCCGGCGGTGGTCGGCCTCGTTCTCACCGCCAGTCTCATAATAGTAGTCAGAGATTGGCGTGTCTCATTGGCGGCGCTGCTGGCCCAATATCTTTTGATAGGATTCTTGCTGACCCGATTGATACCCCCTGAAGTGGCTACAGTCAAAACGCTGATCGGCGCCCTCATCTGTCCTATCCTGTACCTGACAGCCCGTCGCGTCCGCTGGGGCAGGCAAAGAAGCAAAGATGAGGTGTCCACCCTGCCCACTGGATGGGAGGTGTTCCCTGTAGGCTTGCCTTTCCGCCTCCTGGCTGTCGTCCTGATAGGATTGGTGGCCAGCAGCTTGCTGAACAGCTATCCACTGCCTGAGGTGCCCCGGGACATCGGCTTTGCCTGCTATTGGCTGGCAATGATGGGGCTTCTGGCAATGATCTTAACCGCGGAACCTTTGAAGGCTGGCCCGGGTCTTTTGACCTTCATGGCTGGCTTTGAGTTGTTCTACGCTGCCCTGGAAAGCAGTCTGAGTGTGGTGGGCTTTTTAGGGATAGTCAACCTCTTCATGGCATTGGCCATCGCCTATCTTGCCTC
>JBGVTF010000391.1:0-3234 GCA_041862415.1 Anaerolineae bacterium
CCAATATTGAAGAAAAATCAAGCGGGAGGGGTTGACAATTTGATTATAACATAAACCGCTCATAAAACGCCCAGGCCTGTACCGCCTGTGCCGCAATCACCACTGTTGCGGTGCAGGAGCGCCACTATTGCGGCACAGGTGGCGCAACACTGGTAAGATGGTGGTTGTGTCAACGCTGACATCGCTTCTTGACAGAGAACGCCAGACGTGTCATAATTGGTAAAACAGGTTCGACACGGGGTGCCAGCTTCCAAAAATTGATAATGGCGTCACAAGGAGCTTTGATGAGCTCGATCACCGTTAGAGAGGCTACGACGGCTGACAGGCCATCGGTAATGCAATTGGCGAGACGAGCCGCACGAGTCCATTCTCGCCCCGAGATAGGAGATACGGGCGATTGGCTGGATGGCCGCCCCTTCCTGTTGGCCACAGCCGGGGGCAGGCTTTTGGGGTTCATCCTTTGTACCCTGTACCACTCCCGCCGGGCTTTGCTGCGCGGCGTGGGCCTGGTGGATGATTGGCCCATAAGGGCCTATCTCGAAACTCTTCTGCCACCCACCCTGGACAGACTTCGCTCTCAAGAAATCACAAGCCTGGTCTACATAGGCAACGACCGGTGGCTGACCGAGCCTCTCCTGCGAGATTGGGATTTCTCCATACAGAACTCTGTCGTGACCTATACCAAGAAGGATTTGTCCATCCCCACACGGGGCAACCAGCAGGTGCACATGCGCCCCGCCCATCCTGGTGACTTCCCAGCCCTGGTTGCTCTCGACGAGGCGGCCTTTGGTCCCCTGTGGCGCAATGCATCCCAGACGTTCGCTCACGCGCTGGAGAACCTGCCCTACTTCGTAGTGGCCGAGTTGGCGGGACAGACCGTGGGGTATCTCTTCAGCAACCTGCAAGGAGACAAGGGGCATTTGAGCCGCGTCGCTGTGCATCCCGACTATCAAGGTCTCGGCATCGGCGCGCGACTCCTGACAGAGGCCATCGAGTTCTTCCGCAGGGAGAAGGTAAAGGTCGTCACATTGAACACCCAGAAGGACAACGTAGTCTCCCAGCGCTTATACCACCACTTTGGCTTCCGACCGATGGGCGAAGAGGCCCTTGTCCTTGAGCATAATCTGACACCGTAAATCATTTGAGAAGGAGGTAGAGGGAAATGAAACCATTACGCAAGAATGTGGCCATTGCCATTGACGGGGGAGGCATCAAGGGGGTGATGGTGACCAAGGCCCTTTCGATGCTGGAGGAACACCTGGGCAAGACCTGTAGTGAGGTTTTCACTCTGGCGGCAGGGACGTCCACCGGCAGCATCATCTCTGCCGGCATTGGTGCCAGGATGAGTGCGGCTCAGATGCACGAGCTGTACCGCCAGCTTGGTGACAAGATCTTCAAGAAAACGTGGCGCTATTACCTGTGGCTTCTGGCAAGGTACAAGTATCCCAACAGCGCCCTTATACAGGCGCTGCAAGACGCCCTCGGGGAGATAACCATGGGAGACTTCTGGAAGTCTGAGTCCAGGATAGACGTGGTCATCACCGTCAGGGACCTGGCGGAGAACCGCACGCGGTTCATCAAGCCGTGGAAGGAAGAATACCAGGACTGGAAGGTCTGGTACGCGGTGCTGGCCAGTTGCACGGTGCCTACCTATTTCCCGGTCGTGGAGGGACGATACGTTGACGGCGGGGTGGGCTCCTACTCGAACCCGTGCTACATCGCAGCCTACGAGGCGGCCCTTTGCCTCAATTGGGACCCCAGGGAGACCACCTTGTTGAGCTTTGGCACCGGGCGAGTGAGGAGTCACATGCAGCCCTATCAGGCGGATAAGCTCTTCCCTTGGCAGTGGCTCGGTCCTTTGTTGGATACCTTCCTCTCTGATGCCAGCGATCAGCAGGTGAGAGTCGTCCAAGAGTTTTTTGAGGAGTTGGATTTCCGCCGTTTCCAGGTTGACACCGAGCCCATCGAGATGGACGACCCCTCAAAGCTTGACCAACTGACCGCGTATGGCCAAAAGCTGGGAGAGATGGTGTTGAGTGACGAGATGGATGCCTACGCCATCAGGCCGCCGAAAACAGTTGGCGCATAGAGCCCAAATTTGCGAGTTTCGCGACCTGTGCCGCAGTAGTAGCGGTAGTGGTAGAAGTGGAGGGGATGCTATGAAGCACAAACGACTGGGGGTCGTCACCGACGGTGCCTTCAACGCCGGACTGACCGTGCGCCTGGACGCCGGCTGCTCCACCGAGGATCTGCGCATCGGCAGCTTTGTCATCGTCGAAGGGGAGCACAACCGCTACTTTAGCATGATCTCCGACATGCAACTGCGGGCCACCGATGCCAGGCTGCTGGCCGACCCGCCGCGGGACGCCTCGCCTTTCATTGCCAGAGCTCTGGCAGGCACCAACACCTATGCCACCGTCCAGGTCAAGCCTATGCTCATGCTGGAGAAAGTGGGTGAATACGAATTCGCCGATGAGGCCAGCGGCGTCCAACCGGTGCGTACCATTCCCATGCACTTCGCCGAGTTGTGCGAAGCTAACGAGATGGACTTTGCCACCGTCTTCGGCCAGGAGGGCGGGATGAACTTTGCCATGGGCACACCGTTGACCATGGACATCCCAATCTGCCTCAACCTGGAGCGGTTGGTGGAGCGCTCCAATGGCATTTTCGGCCAGTCGGGCACGGGCAAGAGCATGTTAGCCCGCATCCTCCTTTCAGGAGTCATCAAGTCCAGGGCGGCCGTCAACCTCATATTTGACATGCACTCGGAATACGCCTTTGACAAGCAGACCGAGGACGGCGGGTGGGTCAAGGGCCTGCGCCAGATCTTTGGCAGTCAGGTGATGGTCTACACCTTAGATGAGAAATCGGCTGCCCGGGCCGGGCGCCAGGTGGACGTCGTCCTGCGCGTCGGCCTGAACCAGATCGAGACCGAGGACGTGATGCTCCTGGCTGAGGAGTTGGACCTGACCCCCACAGCTCGGGCCACGGTGGGGCTTCTCCAGGACACCTACGGAGAGGACTGGCTGCGGAAGCTGCTGGCCATGTCCACTGCGGACATCGCTGCCTTCTGCCAGGAGAAGGTGGCTCACCAGGGAGCGACCGAAGCCCTCCAGCGCAAGCTCAGGGACGTGGGACGGCTGGCATACGTCATGGACGAAGCCCCCTTCAGCGTCATTGACGAGATGGTGACCGCCCTGGACAAGGGGAAGCACATTGTGCTGCAATTCGGGC
>JBGVTF010000392.1:0-3826 GCA_041862415.1 Anaerolineae bacterium
GGAAGCCCTGCTCGGCCAGGGATAACGAGGCCGTTAGCCCAGCCAGCCCGCCGCCGATCACCAGGCCACTGGGGACCAGTGCGCCCTCGGCTCTTTGGGTCGGCTCCAGCAGGCGGGCCCTGGCAGCGGCCATACGCACCAGCGCCCGAGCCTTGGCCGTGGCTGCACCTGGATCGTGGCGGTGTACCCAGGCACACTCTCCGCGCAGATTCACCCGCTCCAGCAGGTAGGGGTTCAGGCCAGCGCTTCGCAGGCAATCGTGAAGAGGGCCTTCGTAGAGACGGTGGGTGCAGCCGGCCACCACCGTGCGGTTGATTCCCTCCTCGGCAATGGCCTGCCTGATCTCCTCCAGTCCCTCTGGTGTGCAGGCCATGGGGATCTCACAGGCCAAGGTCACGTCTCTCAGACCACCCGCATAGGCCACCACATCAGCCACGTCCACCACATCCGCGATCTCGGTCCCACACTGGCAGACGAAAACCCCCACTTTGGGGTCCTCATAGGACACGTCCCTTTCCGGTGGGAACTCGCCCCCACCACGATGGAGCAGGGTACCCCGGCTCGCTGCCAGGAAGCGGGCGGCGCTGGCAGCGGCACTGGCTGTCTCGGCCACCGTCTCCGGGATGTCCTTGGGCTCACCGAAGGCCCCGCCCACGAAGACGCCAGGCCGGGAAGTTTGACCGGGCGCGAAATCGGAGGTGGCACAGAAGCCGTATTGGTTGAGTTCCACCCCCAGGCGACGGGCCGTCTCCTTAGCCTCCTCGCTGGGCTGGATACCCACCGAGAGCACCACCAGGGCAAACTCTTCTTCCTGCAACTGGCCGTCGGCGGCGATATACTTGACGCGCAGGTCCTTGCTTTCAGGCACCTCTTCCACCGAGGGGGTGAAGCTGCGCACGTAACGCACGCCGTGTTCTACTTTGGTCCGTTCGTAGTACCTGTCAAAGTCCTTGCCGAAGGCCCGGATGTCCATGTAGAAGACCGTGACCTCGCTCTCCGGCGCTCGCTCCCCGGCCAGGCTAGCCTGCTTGATGGCGTACATGCAGCATATCGAGGAGCAGTAGCCACGTTCCACCGAGACGTCCCGCGAGCCGACGCACTGAATGAAAGCGATGCGCTTCGGGACGCGGCCGTCGGAGGGACGCACCGGTATCCCACCGGAGGGACTCGTCAGGCTCAGCATCCGCTCGAACTGGATGCTGGTCAGCACGTTCTCGTGGCGGTCGAAACCGTATTCGCTCTTCTGGCGGGCGTCGAAGGCGCTGGCCCCCAGCGTCAGGATGATGGCCCCCACCTCGAGACGGTCACGTTGCGGTTCCATATTCAGGTCCACGGCCTGGGTGGGGCAAATCTTGACACACTCCATGCACTCGGTACAATGCTCCCGGTCAATGAGGTAGGTATCGGGAAAAGCCTGGGGATAAGGACGGTAAATGGCCCGCCGCGTCTCCAGCCCGCCGCCCAGCTCGCGGGGCACCTCCACCGGGCAGACAGCCACGCAATCCCCGCATCCGGTGCACAGCTCGACATCCACGTATCTGGCCTTGCGGGTTATGGGTACACTATAACGGCCCGGCTCCCCTTCAAGGCCTTCGATCTCAGCGTACGGTACAAGCTCGATGTTGGGATGGCGGTCGCATTCGATGAAGGGACAGTAGGCGGGTTGGGTGGGACATGACGTGCAAAGGCCACAAGTATCGGTGGGAAAGGTCCGGTCCAGAAGGGGCATCAAGCCACCGATGGCCGGTGCTTTGTCCAACAGGTAGGTCTTGAAACCCGCCTCGGCCGTCAGAAGGGCGGCCTGCATCCCGCCGATACCCGCCCCCACCACTAACACCGCCCCGACTTTGTTCAAATCATCGCTCATAGTGTACTCTCCTCGACTCTAACCCTTTTCCATCGTCCGCCAGACCAACTCGCTCACATCCATCACCCTGAGCCGCTTGTCGCCCCTGGTCTTGTCCTGGCGGAGGGCGTTCATGAACGTCCGCTCGCATTGCTGGCAGGCCGAAACGAGCACCTCGGCTCCCACCTGGCGGGCCTGGCCGATCCGCTGGCGGGCTACTTCGGTCACCAGGGCGGGTTCGAAGGTCTCCAGGTTGCCACCCCCACCGCAACAGAGGGCGTTCTCACCGTAGCTGGCCATCTCCACGAACGACAGGCCTGGTATACTTTCCAACACGCGACGGGGCGGGTCGTAGCACTCGCTTTTGCGCCCCAGGTCACAGGGGTCGTGGTAGGTCACCGTCTGCTTCAACTCTCCCAGGCTGATGGTCCCACTTTCAATCAACTCCACGAGAAATTCCGTAGAGTGCTGGACTTCCAGGGCCAGTTCCCCTCCCACTAGTTTGCCGTAGACCTGTTTCCACATGTAGTAGCAGGAGGGACAGGCAGTCACCACTTTTTTGACTCCCATGGCCTTCACCTGAGCCAGGTTGTGTTGAGCCAACTCTTCAATCTGCTCGCCCAGGCCAGCGCTGAGCAAAGGATAACCACAGCACCACTCCTCTCCACCCAGAGTGGTGAAATCCACCCCCGCCACTTCCATGATGCTGGTCATGGATTGGGGCACGCGGTAGGTGCGGGGGAAGAAGGAGGCCACGCAGCCCACGAAGTAGAGCACCTCAGCTCCCGCCTTACACTCCAGTCCTTCTGGGATACGCTCCAGATTCTGGCTCCAGATCAAGCGCTCCTGGTTATCCTCGCCAGATATGTTATGCCATGTGCTGATCCTCTCCTCAAGTTGACTCAAGGCCCGCAGGCCGCTCTGCAAGGTCTCGTCAATGGGAGGGGCTTCCGCCGCCAGATAGTCCTCTCCCCACACCAATTCTCTCAGGGTTTCCAGAACCCGCCCGATGTTGATCTCGTTGGGGCAGTGGACGCCACAGGTATCACAGCCGGTGCAGCGCCAGAGAGCAGCGTTGGCTAGTACGGCGTCCCGCAAGCCAAGTTGGACCATACGCAGCATCCGGGCTGGCTTGTATTCCATGCTGAAAGCGGTGGGGCACCCGGCCGAGCACTTCTGACAATAGTAGCACCGCTGGACGACCTGGCCGCTGGCCTCGTTTACCCGATCCACAAAGGAGAGATTTATCTGTTCAGGTTCGACTCTTATTAACGATGGTTCATTTACCATAATTTAGTCCGCTCCCACTATGAGTACAGATGCGTGTCGGATTTGAAACCCAACCACGCTCCCTCTCAAATCATTACAAGTTCGCCCTCTCTGAAAATAGCCAGAGGGGGCAATTCGTCCTCCAGGCTGCGGCCGGGGGTATAGTTCAGCATCTTTTGTACCCCATCGCCCACCGAGCGAAAGATGACCGTCAGCGGCAGGTTGCTGGGGCAGCCGCTTTCGCACATGCCGCAGCCCACGCAGGAGGCCACCATGTGGTTCAGACGGGTCAACTGATAGAGCAGGGTCTCGGAGGGCATCCTCAGGGCGCCCTTGCGCTGCATCCCCTGAAAGTAGCGCTCCGACTCGGGCTCAAAGGTCTCGGTGCGAAAGACGCACTCTTTGCAGAAACAGATGGGACAGGCCACCGAACAAGTGTAGCAGCGGATGCAGGTGGCAAACTGGTCCGCAAGGTCGGCGATGCTCTTCGACGCCTCCCGAAATTCGGCGAAAGCCTGGTCCCGCGCTGCCGTACGGGCCTCCACCAGCCTGGCCACGGCCTTCTCTCGATTGGGCACTCCTCCCTCCGCAAGTCCTAGCCTGGCAGCTAGTTCACTGTCGAGAGTGACCAGTACCCCATCCTCCACCCCGATCAGGCCCAGGGTGATGTCTGCCCCCACAGGGGTGGGAAGCTCGCAGATTTGACAGGCC
>JBGVTF010000393.1:0-3889 GCA_041862415.1 Anaerolineae bacterium
GCAAGATCTACGACGAGGAGACCGCCTGGTTCTCGTCTGCCGCCAGCGGAGAGTACTCGGTCGAGGAAGCCATGGAGAACCTGGCCGCAGCCATCGAGATGCACTGCGGCGGGCCGTGCGAGATCCCAAACGACCATCTGGCCGCCGACTACAGCCCCGTACCGTGTCCGTACACCTTCGACAAGAGCGTCCAGATGAGAAAGTAGTAACAACATAACGTTCCCCAAAAGGGCATGGGGCTCGCGTGCGGGCCCCATGCCCTCGGGGCAGGGAGTGTGAGAATGGATGTAACAACTCCAAAGACACCTGCGGCCGGCAGAGCGCCGAAGAGAGCGATGTCGGATACCTGGTATTCGATCCTGCTCATCGCACCGGCCATGATCATCATCCTCTTCTTCGCGCTCTTCCCGCTTGGCTATGCCATCAATCTGTCCTTCCGCCACGTGGACCTGACCAGCGCAGTGGGTATCGGACCGTGGGTCGGCCTGGACAGCTATCGCTTTGCGCTGAACGACAAGTTCGCCCGGCAGGCAGCGATCCGCACGATCACCTTTGCCGTTTTCGCCGTCGGCATCGAGATGGTGTTGGGTGTTGCCATTGCTTTTCTGCTGAACGGGCTGCGCTGGTTCAGGGGCGTTGTGCGCAGCCTGCTAATACTGCCCCTGGCTGCGGCGCCGGCTGCGGTAGGCCTGGTGTGGCGCTACATGTACCATCCCGACTTTGGCGTCTATAACGCCATCATGTCGATATTAGGTCTCCCCGAGCGCAACTGGCTGGGTGCCGTCAAGCTGGCCATGCCGAGCGTGATCGTGTTCGACGTCTGGCAGTGGACGCCCTTTGTGGCCCTCATCGTGCTGGCCGGCCTGCAATCGCTGCCCAAGGAGCCCTTCGAGGCGGCCGAACTGGATGGCGCGTCAACCTGGCAGGTGCTGCGGCGGCTCACCTTCCCCATGCTGGCGCCTGTCTTGACGCTGGTCTTCGTGCTGCGCGCCATTGACGCCATCCGCCTGTACGACGCCATCGTGTCACTGACGCACGGTGGGCCGGGGACGGCGACCGAGACGCTGACCTATTACCTGTACCGAATGGGCATGAAGTTCTTCAGGCTGGATTATGCGAGCGCGATATCACTCCTGTTCCTGTATGTGACGATCATATTCACCGGCCTGGTGCTGCGCTCGATGATGCGCACCCAGGCCGAGCGCGCGCGGCGCGCATAATTCATTAAGGAGGGGCCAACGATGCAAGCCAAAACCTTTACCATGACCGATCTGGTGCGCTACACGCTGGTCATCGCACTCTTGATCCTTTTCCTGTTTCCCATTTTCTGGATGATCACCACCTCGTTCAAACCGCCGCCAGACATTCTCACCCGCCCGCAAAAGTGGGTGTTTGAGCCCACCCTCACCAACTACGAATACGCCTTCGAAGAGCGCAACTTTGCCATGTTTATCAAGAACTCGCTGGTCGTGTCGCTGATCTCGACGACCCTGGTCATTGTGGCAGGCTGCCTGGCGTCGTACAGCTTTGCCCGTTACAACCCGGGCGCGGGACATCTGATGTTTTTCATCCTCACCACGCGCATGATGCCGGCCATCGCCGTGATTATCCCCTTCTTTGTGATCTTTAAGGCGATCGGCGAAACGGCCATCGGGGAGGCGTTGTTCCTGGGACTGGACAAACAGGGCACGCTGGTGGTGTGCTACACGGTATTCAACCTCCCGTTCGCCATCTGGCTCTTGCACTCCTTCTTCCAGGACATCCCCGTAGAGCTGGAGGATTCGGCGCGCCTGGATGGCTACTCGCGTTTGCAGGTGCTGCGGCGGGTG
Organism: Anaerolineae bacterium; assembly: GCA_041862415.1. GTDB lineage: Bacteria > Chloroflexota > Anaerolineae > E26-bin7 > E26-bin7 > E26-bin7. Next base: position 1,830 of record JBGVTF010000393.1, read on the forward strand.
GTGCTGCCGCTGGCTGCGCCGGGCATCGCCGTCACGGCCATCTTCTGCCTGATCTTCAGTTGGAACGAGTTTCTTTTCGCCTTTTTGCTGAGTCGTGATGTAGCCAGCACCATCACCGTTGGCGTGGCCACCTTCTGGACACAGCGCGGCATATTGTGGGGCCCGTTGTCGGCGGCGGCAACGGTGTGCGTGCTTCCGATGCTGATCTTCGCGCTCCTGCTGCAGCGCTACATTGTGCGCGGCCTGACCTTTGGCGCGGTGCGCGGATAGAGGAGGATTGCAAACATGTCCTTGGCTGATATCTGGGATCGCTTCTTCTGGTCTTTCATTGTCGCCATTTTCGTAGGCCTGCTGTGGCTCAAGTTCCTAGACCCTGTGGTTCCTTGCGTGGGACCAGGCCTGGTCGTGGCTGCCATTGCGGGCGGCATCTATTTCTACCTGGGATGGCGAAGGGCTACACGGGCGGCTCAGACGGGCGAAACTATTGAGGAAGGTAGGTCGTAACCCAATGTTGGAACTGCGCTCTCTGACCAAAAAGTTCGGAAAAACGGTTGCCGTCAACAACCTGAGCATCACCTGCAAAGAATGTGAGTTTCTGGTCATCTTCGGCCCGGCGGGTGCTGGCAAGACCACCACCCTGCGCCTGATTGCCGGCATTCTAAAGCCGACCAGCGGTGAGATGTACTTCAAGGGACAGTCGCTGGCGAACGTACCCCCCGAGGGGCGCAATATGTCTATGGTCTTTGAGAACTATGCCCTCTATTCGCACCTATCGGTCTATGAGAACCTGGCCTTCCCTCTGCGGGCGCGGGGGTATGGCGATGACGAGATCCAGCGACTCGTGCAGCGCATGGCGGGCATCCTGCAGATATCTGAGCTGCTCGATCGTCGCCCCGGCTTTCTAAGCGGCGGCCAGCGGCAGCGCGTGGCGTTGGGCCGGGCGCTCATCCGGGAGGCCGATGTCTATCTGCTGGACGAGCCCATCTCCCACCTCGACGCCAAGCTTCGCCACCACATGCGCGGCGAGTTGAAAGCCATGTGCGCCGAGAAGGAAGCAACGGTCATCCACGTGACGCACGACTGCCGCGAGGCCATGGCCCTCTCAGACCGGGTGGCGGTGATTAACAAGGGGCAGTTGATGCAGCTCGGCTCACCAGACGAAATCTTCCACCGGCCGGCCAACGAGTTCGTCGCTAGCTTCGTGGGCGAGCCGCCCATGAGTTTCATGGACGTGGAGTACGCCGTGGAAGACGGCCAGTCCGTTTTTCGCATCCCTGAGAATGGCATCCGCTTGCCTGCAAGCCCGGAGGTAGAGCCTTACGTTAAGGAAAAGGGCCTGCCCCATTCGTTCCGGCTCGGCGTGCGGGCCACCGACGTGATTGTATTACCCTCGGCAGACGAGACACACAACGTGCCGGGCGAGGTGTATGTGACCGAAACGCTGGGTCATCGTAACATTCTCACGGCCAAACTGGGCAAGGATCTGGTACAGGTGGTGACGCCGCCCGAACTCACGTTCAAGGTCAAGGACACGGTCTGGCTAGACCTCGGCCAAGACAACCTTCACGTGTTTGCCGACGGGCTGGCCATCGCCCACCCTCGGCCTAGGGCCAGCTAGCCCTTCGTCTATCAACCCGGAGGCGATTAAAGGTGGCTTCAGTAACTCTAGAAAAACTGTGGAAGAAGTACGGGGACGTGGAGGCCGTGTGTGGTATCTCCCTGGACATTGCTGACGGGGAGTTTATGTCCTTCCTGGGACCGTCAGGTTGCGGCAAGTCCTCCACGATGCGGATGATCGCCGGGCTGGAGGAGATCACTTCCGGCAACATTTACTTCGATGGGGATCTGGTCAACAAGGTACGACCCCGCGATCGTAACGTGGCGATGGCGTTCGAGACCTACGCCTTGTATCCGACGCTGAACGTGTACGAGAACCTGGCCTTCCCCTTGCGCGCTGCTAGATGGTCTGATGCCGATGTGGACAAGCGCGTGCGGGAGATTGCCCGCATCTTGGAGATCACCGACCTGCTGGACCGCAGGCCCGCCCACTTGAGCGGTGG
>JBGVTF010000394.1:0-3075 GCA_041862415.1 Anaerolineae bacterium
GGGGTGGTCACCCTCTCCATCGCCGTGGCCGCCGGGGCCGATTTCATCCGGGTCTGCCTGCTCACCGGGGCGCGGGTGTGGGACACGGGCGAGTTCGACCACGGCTGTGCCGCTGACCTCGTCCGCAAGCGCAAGGAACTGCAGGCCGAGCACATCAAGCTCCTGGCCGACGTGGACAAGAAACATTCCGTGGGCTTTCCTGGCATAGACCTGGCCACCCACATCGAGTGGACCGAGTTCTACCTGGCCGACGCCCTCATCATCTCCGGCCGGATGACCGGGGACGCTCCCGAGTTGGAGAAGGTGCGGCGGGCCAGGGAACTGTCCACCAGACCCATCCTGATGGGCAGCGGCACCACCGCGGAGAACGTTGCTGACTTTTTGCAGTACGCCGATGGGGCCATCGTGGGCTCCAGCCTCAAGGTTGATGGCGTAGCCGAGAACCCGGTGGATGTGGAACGGGTAAAGCGGTACATGGAGGTGGTGGCGGCGGTTCGGTGAAAGGACCTCGCCTCAGGAGGCTGGAGGGACACAGACAAAGCCTGCTGTCGCAAAATGCTGATCGAAGGCAAAGGCATCGGTCAGGCCGCGATGATGCATGAGGGCAAAGCCCACGGCGTCAACGTAGCTGAAATCCTGGTCGGCATACTGGCGCAGGATGCGCTCCGCTTCCATCTCCAGCATAGGATCCGAATAGACCTTCTTGATACGAGGGCTGGCGCTGAGCCCATCCAGAAAAGCCATGGCTGCCCTATGGCCGAGTGCTTGGCGGATGATGATGTAGGCCTCAGCAATGACCAGATTGGTCGTCACCAGGCGGCGATAGCGGCGTAAGAGTTCTGGGTAGGCCTGGGCAGCGAGTTGGTGATACTGGTCGTCAGCATCCACCAGAGCGATCCAGGCTCCGGCATCAACGAACAATTCTGTGCTCATCGTTTCGTGGGTCCCTCTCGCTGAGAGATCGCGATGTAGCGGTCGTGTTCCGCAGCCAGGTCACCTACACCGGAATGGCCGAGACCCACGATGCTCAAAGCCGGGTCCTCCTCCACTGGCAGCTCTGCCAGATAATGGTCAATGCTGCGGCGGACGAGCTCAGCGATAGAGAGCCCCAGTTTCTGCGCCAGAGCACGCAATGCCCGGTCTTGCCCTTGCTCTAAATAGATTTGGATGGGACGCTTGGTCAGCCTAGCCATGATTACATCTCCCAAGGTGATGTAGCTTTATTATACCTCATTTTCTTATCCAGTGCAACAGACGATGAGAGGTCAAACGGTTGAGCGATGGGCAAATTGATCCTGGTTCTCGGCGGCGCGCGCAGTGGCAAAAGCACCTACGCCCAAGAACTTGCCAGACAGATGACCGTAGGTTCCAGCCGGGTGGCTTACGTGGCCACAGGGGTGAGTTGTGACGACGAGATGCGAGCCCGCGTCGAGCAACACCAGCGCTCCCGTCCCCCCGAATGGGCGACCATCGAGGAGCCAACAGAGGTGGCCCAGGTGATCCAAAAGGCGCGAGAAGAGTACGCTGTGATGATCGTGGATTGTCTGACCACCCTCATCACCAACTGGCTGGCAGAGAGGGAGCAACTGGAGGAACCCACCGAGAGCATGGCCGAGTTGGAGAAAGCGGTCCTGGGGCAGGTCGAGGACCTGGTTCGCGCAGCCAAGGGAGCCAGGGCCACGGTCATCGTGGTGTCCAATGAAGTGGGCCTAGGAGTCGTGCCGAGCTTCAAGGCAGGGCGCGTGTTTCGGGACCTGGCCGGCCTGGCCAACCAGTTCATCGCCCGCCAGGCGGATGAGGTATACGCGATGTGGGCTGGCATACCACAGAAAATCAAAGGAGGAAGCAACGAGGATGCAAGGAATGAGTATTAGTACAAGGACAAGGGGAACAGCTTTCCTCAGAGAATTGGCGTTAATGACCCTGTTCGCCGCCCTGACCGCTCTGGGAGCGCGGGTGGTCATCCCTTTGCCGTTCACCCCCGTGCCGGTGACGTTACAGGTGCTCTTTCCCCTTCTGGCCGGGCTCCTTCTGGGTAGCAAACGGGGAGCACTGAGCCAGGCAGAATACGTCGCCGCAGGTCTTGCGGGCCTCCCCGTTTTCGCCAAGGGGGGCAGCGGCCTGGCCTATCTCCTCGGGCCGACGGGTGGGTATCTCCTGGGCTTTGTCGCCGCCGCCTTTGTGGTTGGAGAACTGGCGGCAATCAGGCGCGCTTCCACTAAAGGGGTAGCCTTCCTGGCATGCCTCGGCGGCGTGGCCGCCATCTATCTCTGCGGCGCGCTCTGGCTCGCCGCGTGGCTGGGAGTTGCCAACCATCTGGCTCCCACAGCCTGCCTGACCCAGGCCTGGAGGCTGGGAGTCCTGCCCTTCATCGCCATAGACGTAGCCAAGGCGCTGGCGGTGGCAGCGGTGACAGAGGGGGGGCAGCGGTGGCTGGAGCTCATCCAAAGTAGGCGCTATGGATAAGCTACAGAGCACCATCCATCGTATCGAGCCGCTCAACCAGGAGGCCATGCGCCAGGCTCAGGCCAGGCAAGACAACTTGACCAAACCGCAGGGCAGTCTCGGTCTTTTGGAAAGCCTGTCGGTCAAGGTGGCTGGCATCAAAGGTGTTGCTCAACCGAGGATCAGAGACAAAGTGATCGTCACCATGGCTGGCGATCACGGCGTGACCGCCGAGGGGGTCAGCCTCTTCCCACAAGAGGTCACGGCCCAGATGGTCTACAATTTCCTGTGCGGCGGGGCGGGGATCAACGTGCTGGCCCGCCATGTGAGGGCCAGGGTGGTGGTGGTAGATATGGGCGTAGCGACCGACCTCGAACCCCATCCCGAGCTGTTGGTCAAAAAGGTAGCCTATGGGACGAAGAACATGGCTCAGGGGCCAGCCATGAGCCGTGAGGAGGCCATGGAGGCCATCGAGACGGGCATTGAAATCGTGGAGTCGGAGCTGAGCCAAGGAATGGACATCGTGGGCACCGGTGACATGGGCATCGGCAACACCACGCCCTCCAGCGCCATCGTCGCTGCCCTCACCGGAGCGCCCGTGGCCGATGTGACCGGGCGCGGTACGGGGAT
>JBGVTF010000395.1:0-2942 GCA_041862415.1 Anaerolineae bacterium
GCCAGGCTGGGGGCTGCTTTCGGGGCCACATTGCCCAAGGGTTCGACGGTGACCATCAACCGTGAGCCCCATCGCAGCCCCCGCATGATCAAGCGCGCGGCCATCTCGGGACTGCCCTCAGCCGGCATCAACGTCCAGGACCTGCGCTCGATGCCCATCCCTGTAGCCCGCTATATCACCCGGATCAGCGATGCCGCTGGAGGCGTTCACGTGCGCCTCTCGCCTTTCGATCAGCGCGTGGTTGACATCAATTTCTTCGACCAGCGGGGCCTCAACTTGAGCAAGGCCGCCGAGCGTAAAATCGAGCGCGTCTTCTTTCGCGAGGACTTTCGCCGCGTCTATCTGGACGAGATCGGGGCCATTGACTACGCTCCCCAGGTGGTCGAACGCTACACCCAGGGCTTCATGGAAGCCGTGGACGCCGAGCCAATCCGAGGAGCGGGCTTCCACATCGTAGTGGATTACGCTCATGCTCCCACTTCCCTGGTGCTACCATCTATCTTGGATGCCCTGGGCTGTAACGTGGTCGCCCTGGGAGCCCAAGTGGACGAGTTCAAGATGTCCATCCTCCCTGAAGAGTTTGAGGCGGCCCTGGGACAACTGGCCACCATCTGCTCGGCCCTCCATGCCGACCTGGGGATAAGGCTCGACGTGGGGGGTGAGAAGATCTTTATCGTTGATGACAAGGGTCACCTCTTGCCTGACGAAACGGCGTGTGCGGCCATGGCTGCTCTGGCTTTGCGCCAGGCTCAGGGCGGGACCATCGTCGTTCCCGTGAACCAGTCCAATGTCTTCGAGCACATTGCTGATCAATATGGAGGCCAGGTAAAGCGAACCAAACTCGACCCTCAACCGCTAATGAAAGCGGCCAGCCGAGAAGGGGTGATTATGGCTGGTGACGGCGCAGGCAGTTTCATCTTTCCCCAATTCCAGCCGGCTATTGACGGCCTGATGGCTACAGCCAAGCTCCTCGAATTCCTGGCTGCCCAGCAGATCAAGCTCTCCGAGGTGATCGCTTCCTTACCGCCGTTCTCGGTGGCCAAAAGAAAAGTCCCCTGCCCCTGGGAGGCTAAAGGCACCGTTATGCGTCTGTTGAACGAGCGTTACAGGGACGACCGCAGGCAGTTGATTGACGGTATCAAGGTGATCCTGAACGACGAGAAATGGACGCTGATCCTGCCTGATCCCGACCAGCCTGTCTTCCACGTTTACGCTGAATCGAATTCGGCGGAGCAGGCCGAGGCCCTGGCCGACGAGTACGCTCACCTGGTCGAGGAGCTGCAAAAAGACTGATGTATCCCATTCTGTTTCGCTTTGGTTCTACCATCGTCTACACTTACACCATCCTCTTGGATGTGGGCCTGGTCTGCGGTCTGGTGGTGGCCTGCCTGGAGGGCAAACGCCGGGGGATTGCCCCCGGGCGCATCGTTGACGCCTCTATCTGGGCCGTGGTAGCGGGCATAGCGGGCGGCCGGGTGGGCTATGTGCTGGCCAACCAGGAGTACTTTGCAGAGAACTTTGGAGAGGCTTTCTACATCTGGGAAGGAGGGCTGGCTTTCCAGGGAGCCTTCCTGGCCGGATTGCTGGCCCTCTTCCTGTACAGCGCCTACCATAAGCTGCGCTTCCTGACGCTGGCCGATACGGCCGCTTTAGGGCTGGCTCTGGGCCAGGTCTTTGGCTGGCTGGGTTGCCTGATGAGCGGCTGCGCCTATGGGCTGGAAAGTCACGAGATGACTTCGATTCTGGCCCGTCTCTCCCTTGACCTGCCCGACATCTACGGCATCCGTGCCCTCCGTTTTGCCACCCAGCCACTGGCCAGCGCCCTCAGCCTGGCCATTTTCATCCTGCTCCTGTGGATCACCCATCGTCGCTGGCCCTTCGGCCCTTCGACCGGGCTCAGGACAAGCTCTGCTCAGGACAGGCCCTTCCCCGGCTTTGCTTTCACTCTGTACTTGCTCCTGTACGCAGGCGGCCAGTTCCTGCTGGAATTCACCCGGGGCGACGAGGCCATCTACTGGGGCCCCTGGCGGGTCTCACAATGGTTCTACCTGGCCGAAGCTGCTTTGGCTCTTGTATTCCTCGTCCGCCTGCTCAGGAAACTCAAATCATCTCTAACAAAACTCTAACGTTCCTCTAATGGTATTCTAATACAAGGTTGCTAGAATAAGGGCGGAAAATCGGTGATAGCCGACAGGACGAATAGCGTTGAACAGAGGAGGTGCGATATGGCTAGGAATTTAGTGAGATGGGAACCCTGGAGTGACCTGATGTCTCTCAGGGAGGCCATGGACCGGCTCTTTGAGGAGAGCTTTGTCCGCCCACGTGCCGGCTGGCTGGCTCCTCTGGGTGCCGAGAGCTTGGCCGTGGACATGTACGAAACCGATGACGAGGTCGTCGTCAAGACGGCCGTACCGGGCGTCAAGTCCGAGGACATTGACGTCAGCATCACCGGTGACGTCCTGACCATCAAGGGCGAGACCAAAACCGAAGAGAAAGTGGAGAAGGCCAACTATATCCGTCAGGAGCGCCGCTACGGAACTTTCACCCGCTCTCTTTCCCTGCCGAGCACGGTGGTGGCTGACAAGGCCACAGCCGAGTTCGAGAGCGGTGTGCTGACCCTGACCCTTCCCAAGGCCGAAGAGGTCAAGCCCAAGACCATCAAGGTCAAAGCCAAATAGGATACTGGACAGGGAGATGGAGGCTGGATATGTTCCCTCTCCCTGTTCGCATTTCCCTCACAAAGGGTGGATAGCGATCATGGAGTACCATCTCCCATGATCGGAGAACATTTAACATCATTCTTCAGGAGGTATAGACATGGCTAAAATCAATCTCAAACCATTGGCTGATCGGCTCATCGTCGAGCCCATTGAGCAGGAAGAAAAGACCGCCAGCGGTATTATCCTGCCGGAGACGGCCAAGGAGAAACCCCAGGAAGGCAC
>JBGVTF010000396.1:0-2176 GCA_041862415.1 Anaerolineae bacterium
AGATAGCCGCTGTTGGCGAACTCGGCCTTCCAGCCTACGTCGTAGGTGATGATGTCGTAGGCGCCGGTCTTGCCGACCATCTCGATGACTTGCTTCTCGTACAACTGGGAGAAGTCAATGTCAACGATCTCAACATCCCAGCCTGTTTTGGCTTCGAACTCCTTGGCTACCTCTTCAGCCCAGTCGGTGTAGAAGCCGGCGATGGTCGCCCAGGTGATGGTCACCTTCTCCTCAGGCGGGACCTCGGTAGGCGGGACCTCGGTAGGCGGGGCCTCAGTAGCCGGAGCGACCTCCTCCGTCGGTGTGGCGGCGGGTCCACAAGCTGCCAATACCATCGCTAGCACGACAATAGCACCGACGATCCGTAACCAACGCAAATTGCTAGACATTGTTCCTTTCCTCCTTTTCTTGTCTAACTTGAACTTCTTTCCTAGGGCGGTCACGTTTGCTCTGCGCTTTGGTGTCTCTTCTCACCTCCTTTCTTTCTACGGGAGCGCCGGACCAGCCTACCCAATGCACCAGCTCCCCCATCTGCAACGCCTGTACCACGTTGCATGTGGCTATGACATGCTGACGTTGGTCATCAACTCCCGATTGTTGGGCCCCACGTGTGGCGTCACCATCACCTTGGGCAGCCTCAACGGGGGATTGTCTCCAGTAGACTCCTTTAAGGATAACATGCTTCACTCGTAGCGGTGCACAATCTTGCCCAGCGGCAGGTAAAGGTCACCTTGGCCAAAGAAACCGCCGATGATGCGCTTGGGCTCAAGGATATAGGTCGGGTCAATCTCCGAGCGCTCGTAAACCACAGAAGCGCGCCCGCCAAAGAATTTGCCTTCCTGCGCCGTAAACTCGCCCGGTGTGAGGATCAACTGGCGCAGGGGGGGCTCGCCCTCCTCGGCGGCTGGAATGTACTTCAGCGAGAAGACGCCGCCCGTGCTCCAGGGCACCTCGTCCATGTTGGCCTCGTACTCAGGTACGACCAGCGCTTTAAGAATCTGGTGCCCCAGGCGATCCACCTGGCCGCGCACCGCCTCGTACTCGTGGTACAGTCCGATCTCGGCCATCTTCTTCTGGTAGCCCCAGATCTCCCGACCGCCGGTCAGCGGTAGGTGCGAGTTGACGTACAGGAAGGGCTCGTAATCGCCCTCGATGTCCCCAAACTTGACCTGCACGTAGATGGCCGCTTCCTTGAAACCGCCCTGCGTAGTGCCCAGCTCAAATTCCGAGATCCAGGTAATCACGACGTTGGTGCGCGGCTCCAGCGGCTCCGGGACCACGCGCCGCACGTTCTCGATGTCTGTCTCGTAAACGACCAGTTGGACGCGCATGTCCCTCCAGACCAAGGGAGGCTTGCCGTAAAGATAGGACACCACCGGATTGGTGTAGCCCCATTCTTCGACCTTCACTAGTACCTTGCTCCTTTCGTTATCTCTTGCCGTAACAGTTCCTTGAGTTGGAAGTAGAGAGGTGATGGACTATCCTTCTGGGTGGCTTCAACGCCAAGTTCTGGCCACTCACTCATGATAGCCCTCGGTTTCTGAAATGATATCGTGTTGTGATGTTATCGTGTTGTAATGACAACACTGAATCATTATACACCTAACTTTCTGGCTTGTCAAGCCACAGAGGCTGCCAGCGGTTGCGCATAGGAACTCAGCAAGCCCAGCGTTCAGATCAGGAACCACTTATGTTGTCTGCGCTTTCCTGATCGCTTTCTGTGCATCGTGTTTGGTTGTCCATACGGACGCGCTACATCGCGCAGGTCTGGTTGTCAGCCGACCGGATCGAAATGTGCCTGGCGGGTGCTGAAGACTTATCAGGCGCGCAGCCGAAACAGCATCGCCAGTGCCGACCCTGCCACGAACAGCCCTGCGCAGAGTAGATACACTCCCTGCAATCCAAGGTATCAGGACGCAAGCTGCTGGCGGCCCGATGGCGCTGCCGAGATCGCCAGCCGTGTGCAACAGATTGATGGCCCGCCCCCCGTTGTGCCTGGCTTGCCGGGTCACCGGTGAGGGCCGTGGCGAGGGCCTGTACATTCCCTCTGGTCACGGCACCTAACGATATGCCGGTCAGGATAGCGGCCGGCGCGCCCCAGGCTATCAGTGCCATACTGATGATCCCCATAGCCAACCCCCACGCGGCCACCCTCCTGCGGCGTGGTGGCCAACTT
>JBGVTF010000397.1:0-23158 GCA_041862415.1 Anaerolineae bacterium
TCCTGAGGGCTTTTGGTATTGGCTCCACCACCCGCCGTCGTTGCAGTTTCTCATAATCGTTCCCGGTGATGATAGCCAGCCTGACCCGGCCTGATTCCAAGAGTTTGCAGATCAGCGCCAGCAACTCGCCACCCAGGGACTCGTGAGAGGCGAGCAGAGTATCATCAACATCGGAGGCCAGAAGTAGCATTTTTTTCACAATCATCATCCACCTACGCTTTGGGATAAAACCCTTGATAAGAGCAAATAGGCTGATTCGTGCTTTTCGTCTCTTTCTTCCTTTCGCGATCCTACCGTCCCGCCCCAGTACAGCAGACTTTCCGAATTCAACGGACCCTCACCCAATCCGTCCGCTTAATTCTCCTCGTCTGTTGCACTTTCCTCCTCCGTCACTGCTTGCTCCAATTGTTCCACCAATTGATTAGCTTCGTTGACTCGACGTTCTGTGCCCAGCCGTTGGTAGATTTCCCTTGCCTGTTGTGCTCGAAGTAAGGCCTGGGTGAAATTGCCCGTCCTTTTTTCTACTCTGGCCAGACCCAGCAGGGCCCGGGCGACATAGTGCAGCCGGCCGGTTTTCTGTGACATTAGAAGTCCTTCCCCATAGAACGACTTTGCTCCCTCTGCGTCACCCTGATCGCTGGCCAAGTCCCCCCTATAACACAGCACCATGGCCCGTCGTGATTCGTCACCGATCTCTTCGAGTTCACTGCAGGCGTACTCAAAAAGTTGGCTGGCCTTATCGAGTCGTCCCTTCTCATAGGCGATGCATCCCAAATCGGCACTGAGCGAGGCGATCAGCCGTCTATCTCTCTCATCTGTGCTCTCAGCCTTCGCTATCTCTAAGGCTTTCTGATAAGACCGTAAGGCCGATTTATAGTCTTGTTCGTATCTGGACATCGTCCCTAGCAGATTGTGCGAGCGAGCGATGTAGAAGGTGTCTCCTAGGGTTTCAGCGATCCGTAAGGCTTCTTGCGCCAGGTCTTTCGCCCGCTGGTAATCGCCAAGCCGCGCATGCGTCCAGCCCATGTCTTCCAAGAGCGCCTTCAGCTTGGCTGGTTCATCTTTCAGATGCTCTGCCGCCTGCAGGGTCTGCTGCCCCAGTTGCAAGCGCTGGTGCCAAGCTCCTTGGGCATCCAGAAAGCGCGACAACAACCTCTGGAATTCGAGTACCAGGGCCCAGTTGCCTCTGGTCCAACACCATTCTCTGACGGTCAACAGATTCTCAAGGTCCATCGCCATCTTCGGATATCCTCGGTATCCTAACCAGTTCCTGTAGCCTGCATAGGGTTCGAAATGGTCCAGAAAATAGCGGGCAGCGGACAGGTGGTAGGCCTCCTCCAGTTTCGACTCTGTCAACTTCGCTCTCGCAAACGCCCTCACCAGCGGATGTACACTGTACCGCTGTTGCCCTTCCTCTAACCCTCCTCTCGTCTCCATCAGCGACATCTCCACCAACTGCCCCAGCCCCTCATCTAGGCCGTAGGTGTGCACATCGCTGACGGCTTCAAGGGCTTCTCTGGAAGCAGAGGTGGCAAAGATGGGCATGGCCATCAGGATGCACCGGGCGTCCTTGGATAGCATCTCCCACGAGCGGCTGAACATGAACTCAAAGATGTCATCTCTGGCCCCGTAGAGGCGGCCCAGCACCGAGTCCAGCGACTGCCCCCTCTGCTTGATCTGCCCTATGGCCCACTTGATGGCCAGCGGCGCGCCGCCGGTGGCCTTGTACAGGCGCAAAAGGATTTTGTCTCCAGCCCGTCGCACGGACTCCAGCCCCCACCGCTGCCCCTCAGCCCGCATCAAGGCCAGCGCCTCGTCCTGCTCCATGCCCTTCAGTGGGATCACCCACGCCTGCCGCAGGGTGAACTGGCGGCTGGTAAGCAGGGCTTTGCTGGGCTCGGGCAGGTTCAACAGGAATCCTCGCACCGCTTCGTCTTTGATGCGCTCATAGTTGTCCACCAGCAGCAGGCACTTCTTGCTACGCATGAGCTTAGCCGCCTCAGGCGCTTTTTCCTCGGGCGGAAGCTGGGCAATGTAGGGGTAATTGAGGGTGCGGGCGATTTCGTCAATTGTAACCGCGAGGCCAGCGCCTGCCGCACCTGCTCCATCTCTCTGTCCCGTCCAATGAACTCACCCCGGGGCGGGAGGTTTTGGGGAATGACTGGGATGGATAGCTCAGCGCCGGGAGCACGGCCTTCAAGGGCCGCCAGCTTGGCCCGGGCCTCTGTCAACAACTTGCGCGCTTCTTCTTTGCCGTGCTTGACGTAAACGGGGCACTCGAGCCCGTATTTGGCCTCCTGCTCTTCGTAGTGCTGAAGGTTGGCTCGATGGAGCTCAATCAGCTTTTGCAGATGTTCGCGTTCTTCGGTCATAGTTTGCCTCAGCTCGTCCTCTCGGCGAATGTGCCTCGTATACCACGGTACCCCGCTCTCGGATTTCACCCAGCAGACCCATCACTGGCTCGTTCGAATTTGTTACCCGGCTCTACCCTATCACCCGCTGGATGATGTCAGCGATGGCCTGTGCTTCCCTCTCAATAACTTCTTGGTTGTCCCCCTCAATCATCACCCGCGCCAGGTTCTCAGTGCCCGAATAGCGCAGCACGATGCGTCCAGCTTCGCCCAGCGCGGCCCGGGCTTTGGCCACTTGAGCTTGAACCTCAGGGATTTCTTCGAGGGGCGGCTTACGGCAGACGGGGACGTTGATCAACACTTGAGGGTATTTGTTGAAACAACCCGCCAACTCAGAGAGGGGCCCGGAGCGATGAGCGGCCATGGTCCTGAGCACCCTCAAGGCAGTGAAGAGCCCATCGCCAGCGGTGTGGTCGTAGCCAAAGATGATGATGTGACCAGCCTGCTCTCCACCCAAGTTGAAACCACCCTCCACCATCCGCTGGGAGACATACCTGTCGCCGACGGGCGTTCTCTCCAGCCTGACGCCGATTTCCCGCAGCGACAACTCCAGGCCCACGTTGCTCATCACCGTGCCGATCACAGTGTCGTGCCTGAGGGCGCCTTGGGCCTGCATCTCGCGGGCCAGAATGGCCATCATGCAGTCACCGTCTACAAAGTTGCCCTTTTCGTCCACCAGGATGACGCGGTCGCCGTCACCGTCGAAGGCAACCCCCAGGTGAGCCTCTTCCCGCAGCACAGCCTGGCGCACCGAGCGGGGTTCAAGATACTCGTAGCTGCTGTTGATATTGAGCCCGTCAGGTTCGTTGTTCATGGCCATGACCTCAGCACCCAGACGTGTAAAAAGCTCCGGGGCCAGCTCCGAAGTAGCCCCGTTGGCGCAGTCAACCACGATGCGCATGTCCTGGAGAAGATCGGCATTGCCAGCGGACTGAAAGAGGTAATCGAGGTAATCCCGCCTATAGTCCCGGCCGTCAATACGACGGCCGAGGCGCGAATGGTTAGGGTCCGGACCGCTGCTGGCTTCGCTCTGGGCAAGCCTCTCTATCTCGACTTCCATCCCATCAGGAATCTTGAACCCATCGGGGCCAAAGACCTTGATGCCGTTGTCTTCGTAGGGGTTGTGAGAGGCCGAGATGACGATGCCCAGGCGTGCTCCCAGCTTTGTGGTCAGGTAGGCTATCCCTGGGGTGGTGATCACCCCCAGGTAAAGGGTGTCTACCCCTTGCGACATCAGCCCCGAAGCCAGGGCGCTCTCCAGCATCTCACCTGAAAGCCTGGTGTCCCTCCCGATGACCACCACTGGCTTGCCTGATTCGTGAGCGAGGACTTGACCGATGGCCCACCCCACCCTGACCACGAAATCGGGGATCAGCGGCCATTGGTTGGCCACGCCGCGGATGCCGTCTGTGCCAAAAAGTTTGACGATTTCGGTCATCTAGTTTTCACTCAGTTCTCGTTTCTTCAGCCCTCAGCTTCTCGCAACCGTGCCTCCAGGGAAGCGATGAACTCCGCCAGTGCCAGCGTGTCCGTAGCATCGTCCTGGGTGATACGGGCGTGAAAGTCGTAGCACGCCTTGTTGCGCAACTCCAGGCGCACATTCAGTCTGTGACCATGCTCGGTCGGGGGCCACCAACCCGGTCATCACACACCGGGCTGGACAGTAGCCTGGCTGCGAAATCGTCGAGGGCTTGCCGTTTTGTCTCCGAAGCCACGAACAGTCCCTCCCTCAGGGGGAGACTTTCTCTCCAACGATCCTGACGTCCATCTATTCGCGGTTCCTCAACATCCGTTGCAGGGCCTCCAAGTCAGCGTCGACCATCACGTGAATCAATTCCTCAAAGGAGACCCTTGGCTCCCAGCCCAGTACCTTTCGGGCCTTGCTGGCATCGCCGACAAGCTGATCTACCTCGGCCGGCCGGTAGAATTTGGGATCGCAGACCACATAGTCTCGATAGTCGAGGTCCAGGTAACCGAAAGCCACCTCACATAGCTCTCGCACGGAATGCGTCTTTCCGGTGGCTATGACATAGTCATCGGGTTCGGCCTGCTGGAGCATGAGCCACATGGCTTCGACGTAATCGCCAGCGTAGCCCCAGTCACGTTGCGCTTCCAGATTGCCCAGCCTCAGTTCATTGGTTAGGCCCAGCTTGATCTTGGCCGCGCCGTGGGTCACTTTGTGGGTGACGAATTCCAGGCCCCGGCGAGGTGACTCGTGGTTGAACAGAATGCCCGAGCAGGCAAACAAGTCGTAGCTCTCCCGGTAGTTGACAGTGATCCAATGGCCGTAAACCTTGGCTGCACCGTAAGGGCTACGAGGGTAGAAAGGAGTATTCTCGTTCTGGGGCACCTCCCGCACCTTGCCAAACATTTCGCTGGAAGACGCCTGATAAAAACGGATGTTACAGTCTACCAACCGGATAGCATCCAGAACCCGGGTCACCCCCAGGGCGGTGAATTCCCCGGTCAGGACCGGCTGCTCAAAAGAAGCGGGCACGAAGGACTGGGCAGCCAGGTTGTAAACCTCATCGGGGCGGTGCTCCTGGAGAATGGCGATAAGGGAGACCTGATCCAGCAGGTCTCCCGGTACCAACTCGATATCGTTTTGAATGTGAGTGATACGGTCGAAATTGATGGTGCTGGTGCGACGTACCATACCCAAGACCTCGTAACCCTTCCCCAGCAAGAACTCAGCCAGGTATGAACCGTCTTGACCGGTGACGCCAGTGATCAAAGCTTTTTTCATTACCGTTTATACCTTACCCCCTATTCCTTATCCCTTATGCCGTGTTCCCTATCCCTTGCTCTCTCCCGCCAATAGTCCAGCACGTCTTGCAAGCTCTTCGCGAAGCGGATAGTCGTCCGCCAACCTGTGCGGGTCCGCAACCTGGAACAGTCGCTGACCATAACCGGTACATCGGCCGGGCGCAGGCGAGTCGGGTCTTGCTCGACTTTGAGGGGCACGGAAGCCGCTGACAGCAGACCGTCCAGCAGTTCGCCGATAGATCGTGCCTGCTCTGAGCCCAAATTATAGACCTCCCCCGGTTCCCCCTCGGTAAGGGCTGCATGGTATCCCCGCACCACATCGCGCACGTCGCTGAAGTCACGCTGGGGCTCCAGGTTACCGACCTGGATGACAGGCTCTTGCAAACCCGCTTCAGCTTCTGCTATTTGCCTGGCAAAGTCGGGGGCCACAAAGCCCAACCTTTGGCGAGGGCCAATGTGGTTGAAGGGGCGCACCCGCACGGTGAACAACTTGTGGCTCAAGTGATATTGCAGTCCCAGCATATCCTGGGCTACTTTGCTCACTGCGTAGGGACTGGTGGGGCGTAAGGGATTCGTCTCTTTGACCGGCAATTCGTCAGGTTGTACCAGACCATACTCCTCACTGGAGCCGACCACCAGTATCCTGGCCGTCAAGCCCAGCCTGGCAACAGCCTCCAAGACATTGAGCTGGAGACGTATGTTATTGGCCAGGGTCGCCCAGGGATCGCGTCGGGAGAGAGAGACGAGAGGCTGGGCAGCCAGGTGAAAGATATAGTCCGGCTTCGCTCGTTCTATGATCGAGGTCACTGTCCCCAGTTCTGAAAGTTCCGCTGGGTAGAGTTCCAACCTGTCTCGCAAATGCTCGATATTGTCTTCAGGGCCGTAGACAGTACCAGCCACCTGCCAGTCGGTGTGTCCAAGAAGATATTCGGCCAGGTGGCTGCCGACGAAGCCCGAGATGCCCGTGATCAATGTCCGCAAGTTGCCCCCTTGTCACCTATCACTCATTACTCATTACTCGTTGCTTGCCGGCGAGGTGCTCAATCTTTGGTGTCCTATTATACCCCACTTTGTTTATCATCGCAAGGATACCCCGGCTGTATAACTTCATCAGTCATTTGCCAGCAGGCTATCCCTGTGGTATCATTGGTACAGGCACAAATTCCCCTGTCCCGCCTATGTCGCAGTCACCACTGTTGCACCATCTGTGCCGCAATAGTGGCGCTATTGCAGTACAGGCGGTGCAGGAGTGGCGCAATAGTGATAAATGACCAACTTACAGATTCCAATCTTGAAAGAACCGCTACCCAGACGAAGAGATTCTCTTTTGAGAGCCGTCATTTTCGTTGGCGCTCTGGCTCTCTATTGGTGTACCCTGGCCCCCTCAATAGCCACCATCTTTGACGACAGCCTGGAATTTCAGTTAGTCTGTCCCACGCTGGGCATAGCCCACCCCACCGGCTATCCTCTTTACACTCTTTTGGGCAAGTTCTTCACTTTGATCCCCATCGGTGACGCTGCCTATCGTGTGAACTTGATGTCAGCTTTCTTTGCGGCCCTGACCGTGGTTTTCACCTACCTCATCGTCCATGTGCTCACCGACGATTCTCCCTCAGCACTTTTTGCCTCCTTAGTCATTGCCGTGTCCCCCGTCTTCTGGTCACAGGCGGTCATTGCAGAGGTGTATTCCCTGAATGCTTTCTTTACCGCTCTGGTGGTCTATTTGCTTCTCAGATGGGAAGCAGCCCACAGACAGCGATCCGATACAACTGTTCTTAATCACCTAGGGCTGGCTGCTTTCGTTTACGGTTTGAGTCTGACCCATCATCGCTTGATGCTGCTCCTGGCTCCGACTATGGTCCTATTTGTCTGGTTGACGGAAGGGCGGATTTTCACTAATCTCCGGCTCATCTCAAGGCTCGTTCTCCTTTTCCTGGCTCCCCTTCTGCTCTACACCTACATCCCTCTTAGGGGCCTGCACACCTCTTCTCTGGACGGCGTCTACCAGAATACCTGGAGTGGCTTCCTTCGCCACGTCACAGCCAGCGGGTACAACGTCTTTATCACCGGAAACCCCCTGGCTCAAAGCCGGCCCTTGAGCTTTTACTGGCAACTGCTGGTCAGCCAATTTGGGTTGGTGGGGGTTGCCCTGGGCCTGGTGGGCCTCCTCGCCTCAACGAGGAAACCCAGACCTTCAATCCTGCTGGGGGTGGCCTTCGCTCTCAACGCTGCTTTCGTCCTGACCTATCGCGTGGCAGATATTGAGGTCTTTGCCACCCCGGTCTTTTTGCTGTACGCCATCTGGATTGGGATCGGAATGAGCTTTTTGTTGAATCTGGTTACCCGTCTGGCAGAAAAGGCCCTTCCCCAGGTTGACGCGAAGGTACTTGCCTCCTGCCGCTTGCTACTCGTCGCTCTGTTTCTGCTTCAGCCGTTAGCCCTCCTCAGAGACAACTATCCTGAGCTCGACCTGAGCCAGCGGTGGGCGGTTCACGACTACGGGGTTGACATGCTAAGCCAACCCCTGGAAGACAACGCCGTCATCATCGGCATCCTGGGCGAGATAACCCTCCTGAGATACTTTCAGTGGACGGAGGGCCTGCGTCCCGAGGTCGTCACCATCGTCGCCGACCGTGATGAGAAACGCCTGGCCGCCCTCGAAGATGCTTTGGGTGCTGACCAGACTGTCTACGTGGCCCGTCCCATTCACGGCCTGCCTGAGCGCTACAGCTTATCGGCCCTGGGTCCCCTGATCAGGGTGAGGGACGCGCCAGTCACCGCTATCCCTACCCCTCAGCATCCGCTGGCCCTTGACCTGACCGGTTCGCTGCGCCTGCTCGGCTATGATGCGGCTATCCTGTCACCCCACCAGCAAACCACAGTACGTCTCACCCTGCATTGGCAGGTTCTTGCTCCAGTAGGTGCCGACTACAAGGTCTCGGCCCGTCTTTTGGACGTGGAGGGGAATCAGATAGCCCAGATTGACGACGTGCCCGTCCACAACACTTATCCTACCAGCCGCTGGAAGGCGGGCGAAACCATCGCCGATGTCTACGACCTGGCCATCCCGCCTGACACGCCATCCGGTCAGTACCGCCTGCTGGTCATCCTGTATGAGCCGGATACCCTGGCCGAAGTAGTACGGGCGGAGCTAGGAACAGTCCAGTTGTAAAGTCCAGGTGTTACGCACTTCAGCAAGTGCGAAAATTAAAAGGCCCTGGGTAAGGTCCAAAAAGTTATTGACAGTTGGCTGGTTGTGTGGTATAATGGCATCATAAGCATTGATCCATATTCGCCATCGTGGCCCTCATCGCAGAAAGTAGCTAATGCGGGAGGTGTGAGAGTATGAAACATTGAGAGCCGATTTTCTCTGTAGGTCAGGAGGGGGTTGGCTTTTGTGCTTTGACATGGGTTAAAGTATCAGATCGGCATGACAGTGATGATTCTACATGGAATTGTTTGCCTGTTACGTTGGCGAATACTGAGCTCAATTCGATAGGTGATCTGGCCCTACGATTTGACCCATAGCTTGTTCCCTGTTTTCAGGAGGATTCGTGAGGCCACCATCTGATACAACTTCTGAAAAGGTCCCGTTCATCACCAAGCTCGCCTTTGGCGCGGGCGACGTTGGCCCGGCCACCGCCACGGGCATCATGTCGTTTTTCCTGATGTACTTTTTCACCGACGTGGCGCGCCTCAGCCCGGCGGTCGCTGGTGTGATTCTATTGATCAACAAGATTTGGGATTCGATCAACGATCCGCTTGTCGGCGTGATCTCGGACCGCACCCATACGCGCTGGGGACGCCGCCGGCCGTGGTTCCTCTTTGGCGCGATTCCCTTTGGCGTGACTTTTGTGTTGTTGTTTCTCGTCCCCCCTTTTGACCCGACCGGGCGGTTCTGGTATTACCTGATCGTCTCGCTGCTGCTCGACTTGGCGTTCACTGTCGTCAACGTGCCCTACACCGCGCTGACGCCGGAACTCACGCGCGATTACGACGAGCGTACCAGCCTCAATTCGTATCGCTTTGCGTTCTCCATCGGCAGCGGACTGGGTGCCGCTGTTTTGCATCCCATAATCGTAGACGCGCTTGAGCCTGCCAGCGGCAAGCAATTCGGCTACGCCGTGTCGGCGCTGATTTGGGCCACCATCTCGGCCATGGCGTTCTTTTTTGCTTTTTGGGGAACCTACGAGCGGCACACGATCAAGGAAGAAGAGCCAATTCCATTCTGGCAAGGTCTCAAGATCGCATTCGGCAATCGCGCGTTCCGCTATGTGGCCGGCATCTATCTGCTTTCCTGGCTGGTGGTACAGACGGTCTCGACCATCGTGATTTATTATCTGACGTATTGGCTGCATCGGCACGATCTTGTCTCCATTGTCATACTCGCGGTGCAAGGCAGCGCACTGATCTGGCTATTCGCCTGGACAAGAATCAGCCAAAGGGTGGGCAAGAAGGGCGTGTACTATCGCGGGATGGTCTTTTGGATTGCCGTGTCGTTCATCTTGTTCACTATTCAACCGACGTGGCCGACCTGGGCCATTGTCGTGCTGGGGGCGTTAGCAGGCATCGGCGTGGCAACGGCGTACCTGGTGCCGTGGGCCATGCTGCCCGACGTGATCGAGTTGGATGAACTAGAAACAGGACGGCGGCGCGAAGGCACATTCTACGGGTTCTTTGTCCTATTGCAAAAGGCCGGGCTGGCGTTGGGGTTGTTCCTCGTCGGCCAGGTGCTGACGCTTGCGGGCTACATCACGCCGCCGCCCGGAGTGACCGAAACGATCACCCAGCCCGATAGCGCGCTGCTGGCGATCCGGCTGATGATCGGGCCGGTGCCGGCGGTGATTTTGGCGGCGGGCGTTTTGCTGGTGTATCTGTTCCCCATCACCAAAGCGCAACACGAAAAGACGCTGGACGAGTTGGCAAAGCGTAAGAAGCGATAAAGTTTACCGATTCGACGTCCCGTGGTCCCTTGAAGCCACACGGGTGTCATTTCGAGGCCTAAGGCAAGGAGATACCGAAATGAAAGATAACGAACTGTTTTTACTCGAGTTCATGAAAACCGTGGATCTACAGCTTTTTACTCCGTCTTTGTATCAGTATCTCGCAGATTTCTTGGAAATCGAGAAGGTAAGAAGATTCAACGATCAGTTTGTTGTCAACACATTCATCCCTCCCTTTCCGGGATCCGCATTCGACAGGTTCTTATCAACCGCCTTTGGCGTCGAAAGAAGAACGCCAATCCAGTCAGTAGACTTGGCGATCACCAATGGATGTGTATTCAACTGCTGGCATTGCTACAATGCAGGACGCTTGCTGCGGGATGTTCCAGCAGAATCTTTGCGAAGAATCGTCCAGCAACTTCAGGAACTGGGTGCGATAGTGATTAACTTCACAGGTGGCGAACCCTGCCTGCGGCACGATATTGTGGAGATATGCGCTTCGTTGAGAGACGATTCATGCGGCATACTGGCCACCACCGGATATGGTTTTACTGACGACATTGCAGAGAGACTGCGTGAAACTAGAGTATATTCAATTTCTGTCAGCCTGGATAGTGCTGATGAAGAGGAACATGACAGGAGGCGTGGTATTCAGGGAGCTTTCAATATTGCACTCAAAGGGATTGAGACGGCAAAGAGGTGGGGTTTCTACACATACACCTGCGCTGTGCCTTCAAAGAGACTGCTCGAGGAGGAGAATTTTCGAAAGCTAGTAGAACTCAATAAGGCCCTTGGTGTCAATGAACTTCAGTTGATTGAACCAGCACCTGCTGGGAGAATTGCCTCCACCAAACTCAACTTCGGAAAGGAGGAATTTGAGAAGATATTCCAATACATGCGCGAATATAACCAGCAAGAAAGCGGAATCGCCATATCCTCATTTGCTCATATGGAGTCACCAGAGTTTTTCGGATGTGGTGCAGCGCACTCCCACATCTATGTGGACGGTAGCGGAGAGGTCTCGCCGTGCAACATGATACCGGTTTCTTACGGAAACGCAGTAAAAGAGGAGCTCAGTACAATTGTCGCAAGAATGCAATCGGATTTTAAACACCCTTACCGAGTTTGTCTGGCACACTTGATGCAGGATTTCTTCAGTGAACATTCGAAAAAAGTGAAGCCAGCACCTGTGGACACCATACCCCCTATACCTTTACCTGTAGAGGAGGAACTGCCGAGGTTTTTCCAAATCTTGGAGAGTAAAGATCAGGAAGTTGCAGGTGAAGAAGAAATCGTCATGGGGTATGATGGGGCCAGTACCACATACGATGACTATTGGCTATCGGTGGCCTCCGGGCCGATTAACGAGCTCTTCGAGAAACTGGAGATAAAAGCCGGTACCAGTGCAATTGACTGCGGATGCGGAACCGGATATTCGACGGCCATACTGGCCGAGAAGGTTGGAATAGGAGGCAAAGTCGTAGGGATTGACCTGTCGGCAGGCATGATTGAGCAAGCCAAAAGGCGAATCCAACGCCTTGGCTTCTCGAATGTCGAGTTCAGGGCTTCTGATGTGTTGGAAGAGCTGAGGAAAATGCCTTCTGCATCCTTTGATGCCGCTGTACTAACCTGGCTGATTGGTTATGTGGGTTGCTGGGAAATATTCCCATTGCTAAGGCGAACTTTGAAACCTGGCGGGATCATTGGATTTGTTGCTCACTTGGATCGCTCGCCCCTTGTCCCAATTGAGGTATTTGAAGAGATCGCACGAGAAGAACCGCAATCGTTGATCAAAACCGTTAAGTTGAAATTCCCTAAAGATGCGGACGAGACCGAAAACCATTTAAGGGCATCAGGATTTAGAACAGAATGGATACGGCAAGGTGCCTTTAACTTCGTTTGCCGTAAGGGCCAAGAAGTGTATGACCATGTAATGAAATCAGGAGCCGGAACCACGTTCTATTATGCGGTGAAACCTTCATTGCGAGAACGGTTATCCAAGGAATTTGTCCGCCGGATAGATCAGAGATTTAGTGGAGCCCCGCAAATCATAATTACCCATGAATACGTCGTAGGTATTGGCATCAGCCCGGAAGCGGAAAGCTAGGGGGGCGATAGTTAACGGTCCAAAACGCATGCCAAGGAGCAAGTTGGGCGGCTGTCGCTCGTCCAGAGTATGCTTGAGGGTACGCAGGGTCAGAGGTCTGGGCAGCAGGGCGAGGCAGGTTGCTGGCGGAGGGGCTGTCGCAGAAGGGGCACGGTCTCTGGGCGAGGAGATTGTGTTGAGGCAAGGTAGGGCAAGGCGAAGGGGCCGCATAACAATTCGCCGGAGCCGACCGCACTATCGCGCCGCAAATCGGTGGCTCGTTGGTTTGGTAGCTGGTCTCGTTAAGGTGAGAGACGGCCAGGGAGTGAGGCAACTCCCTGGCCGCTGCACTTTACACAGCCATCGCGCCGGCCGGGACTGCATCGCCCCAGAAGTACGGTAGGGACTCCGTACCCTACCACTGACACCGCACCCGGCGGCAACCTGCCGGGCCACGGCATGGCCATAGGCAGCCACAGCGAGGCCCGCCGGTGCGGGCCGGCCAGCCTTGAGAGTGTGGTCAGCCAGGTTGCCGCCTTGCTTTGGTATCCGTGCTTTGGTCATGATGTTGCCCCCCTCTTGCACGATTGCGGCTTATCGAGTACAATACGGATGCCGAAGCTAAAAGACGTTGGTCTATCGTGACCACCACTACTTGGCGTATCATTACGAAAAGTTCCCCCTGCCATCTAGAAACGAGGTTAAAAGATGGATGTAGCCAAAGTCTTGGAGTCATCGCTAGAGCGTTTGGAACCGACTGGGGATTACAATCAGAGCCTGGCCAAGGTCTTGCTGGCTCACGCTCGACGTAACTTGGCCAAATATGATCTGATGATCAACAACTTTGAAAAGAAGTATGGCATGTCCTTCGCCGAGTTCTCCGATTCTGCCCTGATGAAAGAACCAGCCTTCGAGGTTGAACAGGATTTCTTCGACTGGGACATGGCTGCCATTGGACATGAGGACATGCGTCAAGAGATTCAACTGCTGGAAGCGCTGACTCTCCCCCATCAACGAGCGATAACCAACAATGATTGACACCGCTTCCATATTGGCTGCTCTGAGAAGCGTCGCTGATGATCCCCTGTTTGCCCGTATTGAAGTCTTGGATCTGACCCGAAGCCTGATCAAAGCTCGCTTGTACCTGCGCGAGGACCTTTTCATCCAGGTCTATCGCAATGACAGGTCGAAGTCACCAACTTGCTGATCGTTTTGGAAGGACAACGGGTCTTCGCCCGCGATCAGATTCGAGAGAGCTGGCACAGACATCCTTTTGAGAACCCAGCCGGGCATGATACTGGCCCCGAAGGCCAGCGGGCAGTCACCTTTCTTGAATTCATAGAAGAAGCACGCCAGTTATTGGTTGAGGCAAAGCTTCTATGAGCCATCGCCTCCTGCTCTCGCTGTACAACAATCCAGCGGCGGACTGTCGCCCGCCCTGGGCATTTTGAAATTTCTTGACAAATAACTTCTGAGAGGATATAATTCCTCCATGAGGTATGGAAGTATGACCTAAGGAGTGTGTCCCATGCCAGTGCCTAAACTGTCCGTGGTTCAAGAAAAAGGCCAGGTCACCATTCCGGCGGAGATCCGCAGGAAGCTGGGACTGAAAAAGGGTGATCTGGTAGCCTTTGTTGAGACTGAGCAGGGGGTGTTAATCAGCCCTCAAGAAATCATTGCCATGGACGCCCTGGATAGGATAGGAGAAATTCTAAAAAGAGAAGGGCTGACTCTTGAGGAACTGATGGAGTCAGGCCGCGAGATTCGGGGCAAGCTGTTAGAAAAAGAGTACGGGCTTGAAAGCGAAGAATGATTCGGGCCTTCATTGACGCCAGTGTGCTTTTTGCGGCTAGCCTCTCCCCTACTGGAGCTTCACGCGAGATTATCCGTCAAGCTATCCGAGGGAAGGTAACCCTGGTGGCCAGTAAGCTGGTGTATGAAGAAGTAGAGAAGAACCTGGCTGACAAAGCCCCTGAGGCGCTTCTTGCTTTCCGTCAGTTTCTGGACGCAGTCCTCTTTGAGACCGTACGCCCCACAAAGCGACAGGTTTTGCAAGCCGCTCAATATAGTGCCCTTAAAGATGCGCCTATTGTGGCCGCAGCCAAAAGAGCCCGGGTAGATTACCTGGTAAGTCTGGACCGACGCCACCTTGTGGGTGTGGAAGAGGTGGCTCAACGATCAGGTCTGAAAATCGTTCTTCCCAGTGAGCTTTTGGGGGAAGTACGGAGGCAAGCAGATAGCGACTAAAGAGTAATTGATTGAATTGAGGCCAAGCTCCTATAGAGCCATCGCCTCCTAGATCGGAACCCCATGAGCAGAATTTATGTGGCTCTGGACCTGGAAACTACCGGCCTACGGCCCGAGCACGACACTATCATCGAGATTGGAGCGGTCAAGTTTCGCGAGAACGAGGTGTTGGAGACCTGGTCCAGCCTGGTCAACCCCCAACGCCCCATTCCTCACAAAATCACCCAACTGACGGGCATCACTCAGGCCGAGGCCAATCAGGCCCCTACTCTGGTCTCTGTCATTAGTCCCTTGAGGAGCCTTGTCAAGGATTATCCCATCGTCGGCCACAATGTGTCCTTCGATCTGGGTTTCCTGAAACGCCACAATCTCTTTCTGGACAACCCGGCCATTGACACCTTTGAGCTGGCCGGTATCCTTCTGCCCCATGCTGCGCGTTACAGCCTGGGCACCCTGGCCGACGCTCTAGGCATCACCTTCCCCACCCGGCACCGCGCCCTGGATGACGCCCTGGCTACCAAGGACCTTTTCCTGGGACTCTTGCAGCAAGCCTCCCAACTGGACCTCAGCGTCATCCGTGAGATCAACCGTCTGGCCGCCAGGAGTAACTGGTCTCTTAGGCCCGTTTTCCAGGACCTGGAGCGCAATAAGGTCCGCTTCGCCTTCACCGGCAGCATCGGTCAGCAACTGATGGCCAAAGGGGCCCTGGACGGCGAGGGCTCCCTGGGCCTGTTTTTTACTCAACCAGAAAAAGAGAAGCCCCTCCAGCCTAAGGCAGAGCGGCAATTGGTGGACCTGGACTCCCTGGCAGCTATGCTGGAGGTGGGCGGCGATTTCTCCGAAAAGTTCCCCGGCTACGAGTATCGCCTCCAGCAAGTGGAAATGCTCCGGGCCGTGGCCGAGGCCTTCAACGGGCGCCAGCGCCTCTTGGTGGAGGCCGGCACCGGTACGGGGAAATCCATCGCTTACCTCCTGCCCGCCGCCCATTTCGCTGTACAGAACGGTGAGCGGGTGGTCATCTCCACCAACACCATCAATCTGCAAGACCAGCTCTTCTTAAAGGACATCCCCGACTTGCAGAGAATACTGCCTTTTGAATTCAAAGCGGCTTTGCTCAAAGGGCGCAGCAATTACATCTGTCTGAGGCGGCTGGCCGCCTTGCGTCACGCTGGCAATTTATCAATTGATGAACTGCGGGTGCTGGCCAAAGTCCTGGTCTGGCTACCCAGCACGATGACCGGTGACCAGGCAGAGTTGTTCATGCCCGCCCTGGAGGAGCGCTTTATATGGAACCGGATCTGCTCCGATTCAGAGAATTGCCTGGCCGAGCGGTGCGCTTTTCGACAGGAGGGCAAATGCTTTTTCTACCGCGCCCGTCAGCAGGCGGAAGGGGCTCACCTCATCGTCGTCAACCACGCTCTGCTCCTCTCCGACGTCGCCGTGGAAAACCGGGTGCTGCCTGAATATCGTTACCTCATCGTGGATGAAGCTCACCATCTGGAGGATGCCACCACCAATCAACTGAGTTTTGAGGTCAGCCTGCGAAGCGTCCAACGGCTGCTCTCCGAGTTGAGCCAGAGGCCGGGGCCCAGGCGCTATGTAGGCTACCTGGCTGAGGTCATGGCCCACTGCCGAGGAAGCGTACCCGATGCTATTGTGCGCGAACTGGAGAGTTACATCGAGGACCTGCACCAAGGGGTGGAAGTGGCCGGGCGTAGCCTCTACGAGTTCTTTGACACCCTGTCCCTCTTTCTAAAGGAACACAGCCGACCGGGCGGCAAATATGATCAACGCATCAGGCTGACCAGCGGCCTCCGGGTGCAGCCCGCCTGGGCAGATGTGGAAATCGCCGGGGACAACTTTTCGGTCCAACTCTTCAAACTGAGTGACGGCCTGAAGCGACTCTACAGTGGTCTGGGAGACCTGGAGGGCTACGACATTCCCGACTATGAGGATTTGCTACAAGGATTGCTGGGCTATCACCAACGGTTGGGGGGCCTGCACGAGCAACTGAACGCTCTCATTGCCCAACCCTCGCCCAGCGATATCTATTGGGCCGAGATCGCGGCCAAGGACGAAGAGATCTCTTTGCACGCCGCACCCTTGCACATTGGTCACCTGGTGGAGCGCCATTTGCTCACACCCAAGGAATGTGTTGTCCTCACCTCGGCTACCCTTTGCACCGACGGCGATTTCAGTTTCATCAAGGAACGCCTCAACGCCTGGGAGGCGCGGGAGGTGGCGGTCGGCTCCCCCTTCGATTACGTGGATTCCACTCTGCTCTACCTGGTCAACGACATTCCCGAGCCCAACCAACCCTATTACCAGAAGGCTGTGGAGCAGGCGCTTATTGCTCTCTGTCGAGCCACCCGGGGGCGCACCCTAGCTCTTTTCACCTCTTACAGTCAGTTGCGTAATACCTCCAAGACCATCACCCACCCCCTGGCAGAACACGACATCGTGGTCTTCCAGCAGGGCGATGGGTCCTCACGCCGTCAACTGCTGGAGAACTTTCGCACCACCCCTCGTTCGGTTCTCTTGGGTACGCGCAGCTTCTGGGAGGGAATTGATGTCATGGGCGAGGCCCTAAGTTGCCTGGTCATCGCCCGGCTGCCTTTCTCCGTGCCCACTGACCCCGTCTTTGCCGCTCGCAGCGCGACCTTCGAGGATCCCTTTGGCCAGTATGCGGTGCCGGAGACCATTCTGCGCTTCCGCCAGGGTTTTGGGCGGCTCATCAGGAGCAAGACCGACCGGGGTGTGGTGGTGATGCTCGACAAGCGGGTGCTGACCAAATCCTACGGCCGGGCCTTCTTGAACTCGCTACCGGAATGTACTGTCAAGCGCGGCCCCCTGATGGACCTTCCCGCTGCGGCTGCCCGTTGGATTGATGGCGAGACATCGTACCAGCCGGGTCTGGGTTTGTGAAAAGGCACAAGCCAAACATTTGACAGTTGTCAGAGGAAAGCTTATAATCCAGGTCAAAGAGCGCCGATACGTATCCTCACGCCAGCGGAATACCTGACTGAACAGAGCACAGAAGAAGAGGCGAGGGAGTAACTATGATTGATGTGAACGAACTCAGGAAAGGTGTCACCTTCGAGTTGGACGGCGAACTGTATCAAGTCCTCGACTACCAACACCACAAACCGGGTCGAGGAAAAGCTGTCATCCGCACCACCATTCGCAATCTGCGCACCGGGGCTAGCATTGAAAAGAAATTCATCTCCGGTGACCGGGTGCAAGACGTTCGCCTGGACCATCACACAGTCCAGTATCTCTACAGCGATGAGGGCCTCTACTACTTTATGGACACCAAGACCTACGAGCAGCCCAGCCTTTCAGCCAAGGTCCTGGGCGAGGCGGTGAACTATCTGACTGACGGGTTGACCCTGGAATTGTCCACCTACGAGGGCGAGCCCATAGACATCGAGTTGCCCGTCACCGTCGAACTGGAGGTCGTGGAGGCTCCACCGGGTTACGCTGGCGATACGGCCACTGGCGCTACCAAACAGGTAACCCTGGAGACCGGTTTGAAAGTCCAGGTGCCCCTCTTTGTCGAGAAGGGAGACCGCGTCAGGGTAGATACCCGCACTGGTGAATACCTGACCCGCGTGTAGAGAGCGTATGAGGAGCGAGAGGACAAGACCGGTGAGGGGCAAGAGCCTGGACGGTGAATGGGGGCAGCAATTGCCTATGTGGGACAGTCCTCAGGCGGGACCATCTTTTCCAGCTACGCAGATCTACCGGGTCTCGCAGATTACTGCCTACATCAAAGAGTTGTTCGACAGCGATTACGCCTTACAGGACCTCTGGCTGGAAGGTGAGGTCTCGAATTATTCCCAAGCAGCTTCGGGACACGTCTACTTCACGCTCAAGGATGAGGAGGCCCAGATCCGCTGTGTGATGTGGCGTTCGCAGGTGCAGCGACAGGCTTATTTACCGCAGGACGGTGAGGCCATCCTCGCCCACGGCCGCATCTCAGTCTACGAGGCGGGAGGCCGGTATCAACTCTACGTTGACGACATTCAGCCAGCGGGTGTCGGCCTTTTGTACCTCCAATTCGAGGCCCTCAAGGAGCGGTTGGCTGCCGAGGGCCTCTTTGACGCCGAACGCAAGCGCCCCCTGCCACCCTTTCCACGACGGCTGGGGGTGATCACCTCGCCCGCGGCCGCAGCCCTGCGGGATATCGTGAACGTCCTGAGACGCCGCTATCCCTTGGTCGAGGTGGTGCTCTCACCCACCCTGGTTCAGGGCGATGAGGCTCCTTCTCAGATTGTGGCCGCCATCGAAGCCCTTAACGAGCACACGGATGTGGACGCCATCGTCGTCGCCCGGGGGGGCGGTTCATTGGAGGAACTGTGGGCCTTCAACGACGAACGGGTGGCGCGGGCTATCTACGCCTCCCAGGCACCCGTCGTCACCGGCGTGGGCCACGAGACCGACTTTACCATCGCCGACTTTGTCGCCGACGTGCGGGCTCCCACCCCGTCGGCAGCGGCCGAGATGGCCGCGCCCGACCGACAGGAGCTACGAGGGACGGTGGAAAGTTGGCGCGGGCGTCTGGCGCAACTCATGAGGGGGCAAATCGAGGAAGAACGCAGGGCCCTGCAATACCGGGAGCAAATTCTGCGTCGTTTCTCGCCCCAGGCCCAAATTGATAGCTACCGCCAGCGCATTGACGATTTGATGCACTCGGCGCTCGCTGGCCTGAAGCACCATCTGGCTCTCGCAGGGGAACGGCTGCGGACCCTGGACAGCCAGTTACAAACCCTCAGCCCTCTGGCCACTTTGGAGCGAGGATACGCTATCGCCAGGCACCTGGGCACAGGGAAGGTGGTCAGGAGCGTCGCTCAGGTGGTGGCCGGAGACCGGCTGGAAGTGCGGGTGAGCGACGGCCAGTTCGAGAGCACTGTGGAGTAGACATAGGAGCGGAAAATCGGGGCACAAGAAAGCCCCGCCAGAAGGGTACTCTGACGGGGCTGGCTATGGTTCCTTGGGGCCTAATAATAGCGGGTTCTGGCGGGAGGCTCCAACCTGACCACGTCAACCGCCTTGGGGCCTCTTTGGTCTTCTTCGATGGAGAATTCGACCCGTTCACCTTCTTCCAGGCTCTTGAATCCGCCTCCCCGGATGGCTGAATAGTGGACGAAAACATCCTGGCCCTCGTCGGGCGTGATGAAACCGTAGCCCTTGGCGCGGCTGAACCATTTGACAATGCCGGTTTTCCTCTCGGCTTCCATTTTTTCCCCTCCTTTGTTGCACACTTGTCGCGAATGAGCCTGGCGGCAGGCCCAAATTAAGGGGTGTTTCCCCTTCCACCGTCTGACCGTAGCGAGGTCCCAAGGTAAAAGCCGTCAGGCATGGAAAGCCTCGACGGCTTAGATTAGAGCAATCTACTTCCGCGTAGAACTTGACATACCCCGATTCATATTATAGCATCGAACAAAAGCAATGTCAAGCCACCTGTACTATTGCGGCACAGGTGGTGCAACAGTGGTAGAAATGATCTGATTGTGTAGAACAGAAAGGGTGGAATGGAGATAGAGAATCTGTCATTTGAAGAAGCTTTCAAGGAACTGGAGGAAGCGGTGCATCGCCTGGAAGAGGGGGACTTGACCCTGGAGGAGTCCATCGCCCTCTTTGAACGGGGTCAAGCTTTGGCCCGGTATTGCGGCGAGAAGTTGGATAGAGCAGAGCTTAGAGTAAGCCAGCTTGTTCCCTCCAGCGGGCAGAACGAAGGCGACTACGAAACCGTGCCCTTTGAAGGGGAGTGAGGGCGGCAAGTATGTCAATGGTCGAAGCCTCAGTATGGTCACTTTAGCGGCCCAAATAGCCCCCCAGAGAAGTACACTATACTCCAGTCTGGCCTCCCAATTGGCCATCCCGGAACTTTTGCTCAGCCCCCTGGGGCCAGCTATCGCCGCGGCAGAAAAGAAAGAGCTCGGCAGCCAGGATTACATCTTGCTACAACTGGCCAGGGACCTGACTGACAAGGACCTCTTCACTTTGTCCATGCTGGCTATGACCAACGAGTTCTTTGCCTATTACGAGCGCATCGGCCAAACGGTTGGCCCCTTCCTGCGCCCCCTGGCCCTCCAGCGTCAAACCTTCTTACTTATCCGAGGACATCGTTGCCACCAGACGGTACAAGGGCAAGACCAACGAACTCCTCACCAAATTTCTCCTGAACGTAGCTCTCTTCAGCAGTGCCTTCGGCGATCAACCCCCATCGCGGCTCGCTGTTCTCGACCCCCTCTGCGGCGGCGGCACGACCCTCTTCCAGGCCCTGGTCTACCGTTTCGATGCCTGGGGCATTCACAGGGCGAAAAGAGACATTGAATCCACTGAGGCCTTCTTGCGGGGGTATCTGCGGGAAATGGACATCCCCTTTGAGCACCGGGCGGAACGTCTGAGGCAGGTGAGGCGTCGGTATACTTTTCGCATTGGCCAGGGGGGGAGGCCAGACAATGCGTCCTGGCCCATGCCGATACAGCTATGACATCGGCCATCCTGGCCGGGCAGAGGGTGCATCTCATCGTGGCCGACCTGCCCTATGGAGTCCAACACAAGGGCCAGATAAGTTCTTTGCTGGCCCAGGCTCTCCCTGGTTGGCAAGTGGTGCTCAGGCCAGGCGGAGCAATGGCCCTGGCCTGGGAATCTACCAGGCTGGACCGGCAGGAGATGATGGACATTTTCAACGATAACAGCAACCTTCAAGTCCTGAATCATCA
Source organism: Anaerolineae bacterium (assembly GCA_041862415.1). Classification (GTDB taxonomy): domain Bacteria; phylum Chloroflexota; class Anaerolineae; order E26-bin7; family E26-bin7; genus E26-bin7. The sequence goes on from JBGVTF010000397.1 coordinate 21,185, forward strand.
TCCCTACGATAAGTTGCAACACCCCGTGGACCGGGTCATTAAGAAAAGGGACGTCGTCGTCGCCCGGCTACCCTGAGGCCGAGAACAGGTTCTGATATGAAGCAAGTGATCGAATTGCTGGTTGCCGAGAGCGGCCAGCGTTTGGACAGGTACATCGCCCAGGAAGTGCCCGACCTCTCCCGGTCGCTGGTACAGAGGCTGATCCGCGAGGGGCTGGTCACCGTCAATGGGCAGACGGTCAAAGCCAGCCACAAGGTCGAAGTCAGCGATACGATTGTCCTACGCGTCCCGCCGCCGGAATCCCTGGAGGTGCGTCCGGAGCCTATCCCTCTGGACATCGTCTACGAGGACGGTGATCTCTTGGTGGTGAACAAGCCAGCGGGTATGGTCGCGCACCCGGCCTATGGTCACCGAACAGGGACTCTGGTCAACGCCGTCCTGGCTCATTGTCCCGAGATAGCCGGTGTGGGGGACACCCTGCGGTCGGGGATCGTCCATCGCCTGGACAAAGAGACCTCGGGACTGATCATCGTGGCCAAGAACGATGACGCTCGCCAGCATTTGCAGCGGCAATTCAAACAACGGGCGGTCAAGAAAGTCTATCTGGCTTTAGTGGAAGGGCACCTGGAACCAGCGCGGGGGCTTATAGAGGCTCCCATTGGCCGCGACCCTCGTCGTCGTAAGCGTATGGCCGTGGTGAAAGTGAAGGAGGGCGGGCGTGAGGCCCGGACCGAGTATCGAGTGGTGGAATACTTCGCCTTGCAGGTGGGTGAGGTGCCCCGCCTCTACACGTTGGTTGAGGCCCAGCCCGTGACCGGTCGCACCCATCAGGTGCGGGTTCACTTCGCCTTTATCGGCCATCCCCTGGTCGGTGACCCCGTCTACGGCTTCCGCAAACAGCGTCTGGCTAGCTATGGCCTGCCGCCCCTGAAACGGCAGTTCCTCCACGCTCAGAGCCTGGGCCTTCATCTGCCCCATTCCAACCAGTATGTCGAATTCAGAGCCGAATTGCCGACCGACTTGCAAGAGGTTTTGGAAAGATTGCGAGCTCTCACTGACCGCGGACTCTGGACATGACTTCCAGTAAACAACAAATAGCACGTGCGGCAGGTATCGTGATAGCGGCTTTTGCTCTCAGCCGTGTCCTGGGTCTGGCCCGCGAGATGATCATCGGTCAACAATTTGGGACCAGCGGTGAGTTGGACGCTTATCTGGCTGCCTTCCGCCTGCCCGACATTCTCTTTCAACTGGTCGCCGGCGGTGCTTTGGGCTCAGCCTTTATCCCCACTTTCAGCGGCTACCTGGCCCGCGGTGCCGAGCGGGGGGCGTGGCGCCTGGCCAGCGCGGTGATCAACCTGGTTCTTGTCGTCCTCAGCGCCCTGGCCCTCCTGGCAGCCGCCTTCGCTCCGCTGCTGGTGGCCAAGGTCGTAGCGCCAGGGTTCGATCCAGCCAAACGCGCCCTGACAGTGCAACTGATGCGTTTGATGCTCTTATCTCCGGTTATCTTTGGCGTCAGCGGCATCGTCATGGGCATCCTCAACTCCTATCAGCACTTCCTGTTGCCCGCTCTGGCTCCCATCGTCTATAATCTGTCCATCATCGGCGCAGCCTTCTTTCTGAGCCCCTCGCTGGGCATTCAGAGCCTGGCCGTGGGGGTCGTCGTGGGCTCTGTGCTTCACCTGGCCGTCCAGATACCCGCTCTGATCAGAAGAGGCATGGACTATTCTCCCATCCTGGGCCTGGGAAATCCTGGTGTGCGAGAGGTGGGACGACTGATGGCGCCCCGCGTGTTGGGTCTGGCCGTGGTGCAGCTCAACTTTTTGATCAACACCATTTTGGCTTCGGGTCTGGCCGATGGAAGCCTGGCCGCCCTGAATTTCGCCTGGCTGCTGATGCTGCTGCCCCAGGGCATCTTTGCCCAGGCCCTGGCCACGGCGGCCTTCCCCACTTTTTCAGAGTTGGCGGCCAAAAGGC
>JBGVTF010000398.1:0-26582 GCA_041862415.1 Anaerolineae bacterium
TTGGGATAGCGTGCCTTGATGTACCGTTCAAATCGTTCTATGGCTTGTTTCATCGGTTTGGCCTCCTGGCTTGAGAATTATACACCCTCTCGCCGAGGTGGTCAAACTACGTATAACTGGCGATCCCTGGCCAACACAAAACTGGTGGCGGAGTTATAGAGGGGGAACCGTGCCCCCCAAGGTTGGCTTGATTGGCACTTCCGTGACCCGGCAAAATATGACATCGAATAGAAGGGATGAAACGAATTGGCGTTCTAACCTCACAACGGCGGCCCAAATTCAATACGGTTTAGATAAGCAGGAGGAGTAGAGCCTTTAGGCGGAAAAATCCGGCTGAAGCCTCAACTCCAGACCCCTAACTGAACCGTATTGGGCCTACATTTGGTCAATCCCTCCACTTCGCTGTCATATGCAGTGGCGGGTAAGAAACCCGCCCTACTCAAAAAGAACAGACCTGACCAGGTTTAGCTAAAACCTGTCAGGTCTGGCTGTTCGAACCCAATTATGTCCGTGTGGGCCGTCGAAAAAACCGGCAGTATCCTTTAGCCGGGCGCAATGGTCGAAAGACCTTCAGGGGCCTCGGCTTGCGGGATGGAAATTACCCGGCGACCGATACGGCCGTTTGGTCGAAGGAAGGAATCGGCTCACCGGTGACGAGGGCGTACAACACATCCGGGTCTATGTCTGCTCCGTTAGGCCAACAGATGGTACCGACGTCCGGATTGACGTGCACCTGGACAAAGTAGGCACGGTCCTTGACGGGCGCAAAGACGCCTGTAAACTGGATGATTTCAGCCAAGTCTACGACGCCTTCGACACCATCTTCAAAATGGATATGCAGGCGATAACCATCTAGGGGACGAACCTCAGTCACATCTTTGAGCATAGCACTACTCCAGGGGAGCGATTTTCTTCAACGGGGCTTGCTGGCACGCCAGGTCCCAGTTTTCCAACAATTCAGTCTGATGAAGGGCTGCCCATTCCATTGCCATGCCGAAAACCCTGGGAGAGAGACTTCCTTGCAGCAAAGAGAGCGATGGAATGGCTATAATCGCTTTCTGCCCACCGTACCGCACGTGAAAGTGGGGCGGCGGATGATCGTTGTAGTACATCGTAATGATGATGCCGAAAAAACGGCTGATTTCGGGCATTTGAATTCCAAGACAGGAAATTATGTATCAGAATGATACAACAAGTCTCCCTAAAAAGCAAACACACTGGCCTGTATCTATGGTACCGACGTCTCATACTGGGTCAAGTTACCCGGTTAGTTGAACACTACCCCGAGGACAACCATCGTCATGAACCACAAAAACACCAAACCACCCTTTGGCCTATCCTTGCCTTAACCTTGATTGGCATCCTGGTGGTGGCCTGGTCGTCACTGCTGACCTAGGCCGGGCCGAATCTACCCCCCTCGAAAGCCGCCACCTGCAACTCAACCGCCCGACGACGATGACGACAGGGATGACCAGTCCGTGGGCGCTCACATCGTCTTGCACGTGCCATCGGCCCCGGCCGGGGTGTGGACCATCGTCCAATGGCAGGACAGCGCCAGTGGCTGGCACGACATTGACGGGTGGCGGGGCACCCTCGACGAGGGCGATCAAAAGATGTGGTGGCTGGGTCCGGGCCTCTTCGGCAAGGGCCCATTCCGCTGGCTGGTCTACCAGAGTACCAGCGGAGAGAAGCTGCTGGCCGCAAGTGAGTCGTCTTATCTGCCCGACGCTGAGGGCGAAAAGCTCTGGGTTGAGGTGTCCCTCTCGGAATAGCTGACACAAGACCTGACAGTTTCGATAAAACCTGTCAGGTCTGGCTGCTCGAACCCGATGGATAGGGCCAGACGAGAAGTCCCGTCCGGCCTTTGTCTTGTATTTGGAATGGAAATGAGATATAATAGCTATGAGTAGGGCTGGCTGTGCCCCCCCCGGTATCCGGCCGGGGCTGTGTTGTCACTCCTCGTTAGATTTGGAATAGGGTGAAGGAAATGAAAAGAATCAGGCTTCTGGGACGGGTGTGTATCGTTTTGCTGGCATCTCTGGTTATTGTGTCTAATGCAGGGGCTCAAGGCACCTCTCACGTGGACGTGTTGACCTTCGATGGGGCCATCTCCACAGCCACCTTTGACTTTTTCGACCGGGGCATTGAGACGGCCGAGCAAGATGGGGCCAGTTGTGTCATCATCCAGTTGAATACGCCTGGCGGTGATGCCGGTGCGACTCTGAAGATCATGCAGCGCTTTGAGAACGCCCGCGTGCCGGTGGTGGTCTTCATCGGGCCGCGCGGCAGCCTGGCCGCCTCGGCCGGCACGTACATCACTCTGGCCGCTCACGTGGCAGCCATGGCTCCCAAGACCACCATCGGGGCGGCAGCTCCTGTCTCCGGCCAAGGCCAGGAACTGCCCGAGACCTTGAAGGAAAAGCTGATCAACACCCTGGCCGGGCAGGCCAAGACCTTTGCCCAAAGGCGAGGCGAGGAAGCCGCCGAGTGGGCCGAGAAAGCGGTGCGCGAGAGCCTGGTGGCCACCGAACAGGAGGCCCTGGAGAAAGGCATCATTGACCTGATAGCGGACGACCTGGATGACTTGTTGACCCAGTTGGACGGGCGCGAGGTCATGGTAGGCACCCAGGAGTTCACTCTGCATACTCGGGGAGCCACCGTCACTCACATCCCCATGACCTTCATCGAGCAACTCCTGTCCATCCTGATCAACCCCAACGTGGCTTTTATCCTCTTGACGTTAGGTGTCAATGGCTTGATCTTTGAACTTTCCAGCCCTGGCGGCTACGTGGCGGGCATCGTCGGATCCATCTGTCTGCTCCTGTCCCTGTACTCTTTCCAGGTGCTTTCGGTCAACTATATGGGGCTGGCTCTGATCGCTCTGGCCTTTGTCCTTTTCGTCGTGGACATCAAGGCTCCCACCCACGGCGTCCTCACGGCAGGCGGCATCGTCACCTTTGCTTTGGGTGCCCTTATCCTTTTCAACTCGCCTTATTACGCCGTCTCCAAAAGCCTGATCTTCAGCGTGGCTCTGGCTACGGGAGCCTTCTTCGCCTTCGTGGTGACCAAGGCCCTGCGCGCCCAGAAGTGGTACGTCTCCACCGGCCGCGAGGGACTGATCGGTCAGATAGCCGAGGTGCGGACAGATCTCGCACCCGAGGGGACGGTTTTCCTGCGGGGCGAGTACTGGAAGGCTATACTCGAGCAGGGTACAGCACAAAAGGGTGAAAAAGTACAGGTCATAGACGTTGAGGGCTTTCGATTACGGGTCAGAAAACTGGAAGATTAGCCTGGGGTACCACTAACAACTGCCGACTACCACGAAGCGACACGGGAGACCTTGGTGGCAAAGACAAACAAGCACCCTATGGGTGAAGCTGATGTGCTGAGCAGACCCATCAGCCGCCGACAGTTTGTGGCCGGCCTGGCCAGTCTTGCGGCCCTCCTGGCCGCACGCTGCAGGCCGACCCCTGGCCCCACTCCAACACCAACGGCCACACCTACGTCCGCGCCTCGTCCTACCAGCACGCCTACGGGTACTCCGACAGTGGGGGCTACGCCAACGGGCACCTCGACGGCTACGCCCATTGCGACGGATACGCCTGCTCTCAGTCCGACGGTGGGGCCCACGTTGGCACCCAGCCCCACTGCCACTCCTGCGGTCACCCCGACGGCTACGACCGTTCCACGACCTCGGGTGGCTATTGCCCGTTGCGCCAGCTATGACCGTAACCTGGTCGAACAACAGGTGCGTGCCTTGATAGAGGACCTGGGTGGGCTGCAGGATATCATCAAGCCGGGGGGCAGCGTGGCTATCAAAGTAAACCTTACCGGCGGGGCCTCCACCCAACCGCCGCCAGGCCGCTCGCTGACCGAAGCCTATGCCACTCACCCCGAGGTGGTCCGCGCCCTGGGCATGGTTCTGCGCCAGGCTGGGGCAGGCCAACTGTACATCGTCGAAGCCTGGGGCATGGATGCCTTCACCGTCTGCGGGTACGAGCCCATAGCCCACGAGCTAGGGGCAGAGCTGATTGACCTCAACGTGGAAGCTCCCTTCTCAGACTTTATCGTGATGCCGGTGGGAGCCGGGGCTTTCGTTTACGACAGTTTCCCCCTCAACCGTACTCTTGAGAGGGTGGACACTTTCATCTCGGTAGCCAAGATGAAGTGCCACTACAACGCCGGGGTGACCCTCTCGCTCAAGAACCAGATCGGCTGTACTCCAGAGCGATTCTATCATGTTGAGGGGAGCCTGGCCCCTCGGGCTGCCATGCACGGCTCGGCAGAGGAGTCGGTGACGCGGGTGCCAGGCGTTATCGTGGACATCAACCGCGCCAATCCTATTGACTTTGCTCTCATAGACGGGATCATGACCGTTGAAGGGGGTGAGGGACCGTGGATCGCCTCCGCCGCGCCCGTCTCGCCAGGGTTGTTGGTAGCCGGCAAGAACCCGGTCTGCACCGATGCTGTGGCTACGGCGGCGATGGGTTTTGATCCCGCGACCGAATGGCCGACGGCACCCTTTCTGCATGGCCACAATCACCTGACTCTGGCCAGAGCCATGGGGTTGGGAACCAACGTTTTGGATGAGATCGAGGTCCGTGGGGTGCCTATTGCCGAGGCCCGCTTCTCTTTCAAACCAGCCACTGGATAACAGCCCAGCCAATCTTGAGACTGCGGTAAGTACGCATTCAAAGGGGCGAACCGAACAATGAAAATCGGCGAGATCATCGAGACGACGACCACCGGCTTTGTGGGTGAGAGCGAGGAACTGAACCGGCCGCCGGCTTTGGGCCGTCTGGTCAAAGTTCAGGTGGGGGGTGCCGATTACGCCTATGGCGTCGTCAGTTATGGCACTACCACCAGCCCCGAGCCGGGCCGCCGGGCTGTGCGCCGCAGTACCGAGGAGGTCTTCGACGAAGCCATTTATGATGAACACCCGCAGCTCCGGCGTATTCTGCACACCGAGTTCAGCGTCATTCTGGTGGGCTGGGTCGAGAACGGTGTCATCCACCAGCACTTGCCGCCCCAGCCACTGCCTTTGCACCACTCTGTCTACCAGTGCGCGCCTGAAGAAGTGAAGGCTTTCAGCCAACGACTCTATTATCTGCGCTTACTCCTTTTAGCCTCTGGTGAGGTGTCAGCCGAGCAACTGGTTGCCGCCCACGTGCGGGAGACCTACCGCCAGCGGGGAGAGGACGCTGAGTGGTTGGAACGAGCAGCCCGTGAGCTGGCCTCGCTTCTCAAGCACGACTACGAGCGGTTGATGACGATTCTATATGCCATTGAACCTGCTCAGAAAGCGAGCGGGGGGTAAGCTGAGGGAATTAACAGATGGGAGGGGGACCAGATGCTGATCAGAGATTTCGTGCCTGCCGATTGTGACCACTTGGTAGAGGTCCTGAAGGCCAATTTGCAGTTCGGACATCCAGAGATAGATGGCCCCAAGGCCATGTTGCGGGTCTGCGACTGTGATGCAGCCGAATTCCTGGTCGCTGAGGAGGATGGGCGTGCGGTAGGGCTCATCAGGGGAATCTTCGACGGATCAAGGGCTATAGTCAACGTCGTGTCAGTGCATCCCGACTACCAGCGCCGAGGTATCGGGACAGCTCTGGTGAGTGAAATTGCCAAGAGATTCAAAGCCAAGGGGGCCAACAACCTGTCTGTGATCGCAGCCGGCAATCTGGAGTTGTTAAAGAAACTGGGTTTCAAGCAGACGATTCGCATTATGACCGCTTACCCGATTGAGAGTGTCATAGGTGGACCGTGCGGCGAAGAGTGAAAGGCGTTAGAGAGGCAATTCAAACCGTGGCCAACAACTCTCCGAGGCTCAGCAGATCACAAAAGCTCGCGGGGATCCCTTCGACAAGCTCAGGACAAGCGCCAGATCCGCCGCCAAGCTGCTGGATTTGGCAATCACCACTGTTGCGGTACAGGCCAGCGGGAGCAAATTGCGATCTACTGAAGCTCATCATCACCCTGTTGACCCTGGTTCTGGCCCTCTGGCTGGGCACTCGTGGGTCCGTCGGGTTGGCCGAAGCCGATCTCTCCTCTGCCGCCGTCTTCTCCAGTCCAACGCCTCAACTGGTCTGGGAAGGGCGGATCGTCAGCGATATCCCCAACGTGACCCCGCCCAACGGTTCTATCCTGCGCGTCTCCGTCGAGGGGCTGAAGGGGGTGCCGATCACGGTTTCCACTCACGACTGGAGCACCACCGCCCTCAGCGGCAGCAAGACGGAGTACGGACCCTACATGGCCGAGTTCGCGCCTCTGCAACCGGGCTTTTACACGGTGTCTGTCGAGAGCCTGGGGGCCAGTCTGGAGGTAACGGCCGATGGCACCAATCTTGTCGTGGTCGAGTTTACTCAGGTTTATCGTGTGTTGCCTACGCCCACCCAGACACCGTCACCGCCACCGAGCCCCATACCTCTACCGACGTGGACACCTACGCCTCTGGTTACGGCTACGCCTACCGTCACCCCTTCTCCAGCCCCACAGCCTGCGTTTATCTGGGAGGGAAGCATTGTTCGTCAGGTCAGCGGGGCCGGTCGGGGGCTCTCGCAGGCAGCCATCGCTGTGAGAGTCGTTGGCAAATGGTGGCTCCCGGTGGAAATCCGCTCCGGGGGATGGAGCGCCACAGCCCTGACTGGCACCAAGTCCGAGTACGGAGACACGGCCTGTGAGTTCGGGGCGTTGTCAGCAGGCACTTACACCATCACCCCCCAGGGGCTAGACGTGAGCGTGACGGTTACTGTTGATGAAGGTGGTTTCGCCCTGATGGAGTTCGTTCAGCGCCCGCTGCCGCTCACTCCCACGCCTACCACCGTCCCAACCCTCACCCCTACTCCGACCCTGCTGCCCCCCACGCCTACCCGCTCAGAGAGTGCGGCCAGCAAGCCCAGTTCGCCAGCAGTATGGATACCCCTGCCCGGCCTGCCAGCTTTGATTCCCAGCTCCGTCGGCCCTCCAGTGGCGCGAGCGTCCCTGCCGGGCCTTCCAACCTCGCTCCGCATCTATACCGGCTCTCCAGCCAGACGGGTGCCTCTGCCAGATCTGCCTCCTTCGATCCCTGGACAGGCCCGCTTTCCGACTGCAGCGTTGCCTGGCTTGGCAACGCCGACCCCTTCGACTGTGCTCAGGACAAGCCCGACAGCCTCGGCTGTGATCTCCACCCCTGTGCCCATGCCTAGCCCCACTGCCACCACAACTCCGCGCTGGATGGCACAGGTGCTACGCAATACCAGTGGCAACGTGCTGGGCTGGCGGTCCTCGGTCATCGCCGTCCAGGTCGTCGGTCTCAAGAACCTGCCGGTGGAGCTCAGGTCGGGGCCCTTTAGCGTCAGAGCCTTCACCGGTTCCAAACCCGAGTACGGTGAATTTGGCTGCGAGTTTGGCGGCCTCTCGGCTGGCACCTATGAAGTCGTACCTCAGGGGTTGGGGGTCAGTCAGACCATTACAGTGGACGGCGGGGGGTTCGTCCTGATCGAATTCGCCTACCACCAGCCGCCCACTCCCACCCCTATACCTGCCAAGGTCATTTGGGAGGGCAAGGTGGTCAGCAACAGCAGCGGCCAGGGGGCCAACGGCATCTCCTCGGTTGTAGCAGTCAGGGTGCTGGGGGCAGAGGGATTGCCTGTGGAGATCAGCTCCGGCGGCTGGAATGCGGTAGCCCTGACCGGCACCAAGCCTGAATATGGCCCGTTCGCCTGTGAGTTCGGCGGCCTGTGGCCAGGCACCTACACTGTGAGGCCACAGGGTCTGGAAAGCAGCGTAGAGGTCACAATGGATGGTCGGGGTCTGGCTATCATCGAGTTCGCGGCCCATTAGGCAACCCTCTCCCAGTTCACCTTTGCGAAGGCTTCGCCCTGAGCTGGTCCTGAGCCTGTCGAAGGGCTCAGCCGAACGGTTGCGAATAGCCCTGGCAACAGGACGATTCTCGGTGGATCGCCAGAGCTCGCAGCGGATCCCTTCAACAAGTGCAGGACAGGCGCCAGATCCGCTGCCCACCTGCTGGATCTCCAGATCCAGCAGGTGCAAGTTGGGATTTATGGACACCCATCAAAAAACTGCCCCTGGCGACATCTGCCAGGGGCAGTTTTCTATTGACCGCGGGCTCAGCCTGCGCTCCGGCTTTTTGGCCCCATCCCCTATTGACGCTCAGCCCTCGCGCACTCTATGCAGAGGGTGGTGTGGGGCAATATCTTCAGACGCTCCGGGTCAATTCTCTTGTGGCACCTTTCGCACACCCCGTAGGTGCCCTCCCCGATCTTTTGCAATGCCTCCTCAATGGATTTGACCTTGCGTTCCGCGCGCCGCCGCAGAGCAAGGTTGAACTCCCAATCATAGATGGCTGGATCCCCTTCCCCTATGGCGTAATCGGCCTTATGCTCCAACAGTTTATTTAACTGATCCAGCTCGGCTTGCGCCTTCTCTAGTTCTATCTGTAACCTTTCTCTCTCTTGCATTCCCCTTCACCTTGTTCCCCCAGGCTGGAGTCCCTCAAATTCAACACCAAACGGACGAAGACGCTCCATCCCATCGGGTGAATCACCTTTGTCCTCTTCGATGAAGCTTGTCCAGAAGCCTGCGTCGTTGGTGACGACCTCCACCTCTTCACTTCCGTTGCTTTCGACTCTTTGATCTTCTTCCACGATTTCTATCTCATCACCCGAGACGGCGGCTACAGGTTCTGCGGAGCGTCCCGAGTTGCGAAGCGTATCGAAGGGCGCTTCCGGCCCGCCCACCTCGGGCTCCTCGTCCCCCACAAGCTGAGGTTCTCCCCATTCAGCCACCTCGGCTGGTTCAATCTCCTCCAGTTGGGGTTCCTCCGGTTCTTCGAACTGTGCGGCCCATTCATCCCACTCAGATTGCAGTACCCGTTTCAGGCTGAGACCCAGGCGTCTCCGCCGAACGTCCAGCTTGACGATGCGCAGGAGTAGCCGGTCTCCTTCTCGTAGTATTTCGCTGGGATGATTGGGGGCTGGCTCTGCCAACTCCGAGATATGGATTAACCCTTCGACTCCTTCTTTGATCAGGGCGAAAGCACCGAAATCGGTCACCTTGGTTATAGTACCCTCCAACAGTTGCCCCACGTCGTACTTATCGTCAATCAACGTCCAGGGCTCCGGCTGGAGCCGCTTGATGCTGAGTCCGATCCGCTTCTTCTTGTAATCTAGGCGCAAGACATACACGTCAACCTTTTCGCCTACATGGAGCACCTCTCGGGGATGCCGCACCCGTTGCCATGACAGCTCACTGACGTGCACCAAGCCATCGGCCCCGCCTACATCCACGAAAGCACCGAAATCGCAGAGATTGCTGACCGTGCCAGGCACAATATCGCCCTCACACAGTTCTTGCATGAGCCGCTCTCGTTGCTGCTCCCGCCATTTGCGTTCGCCGGCTCGCTCTGAGAAAACAAGACGACGGCGACGGCGGTCAACTTCTATGACTCGGAGGTGGAGCTTTCGGCCCACCATCTCCGCCAATTTGGATTCCCTCTGGTCTGGAGGCAAGCGGCGTGGAAAGCTGGTTATTTGTGAGGCCGGTACGAATCCCCGCACCTTTCCGAAAGGTACCACCAACCCTCCTCTGTTGTAGCCACTCGCCACTTCTTCCCATACCTCCCCGCTGACGAGGAGCTCCTGTGCCTTCAGCCAATCCTGTTCCAGGCGCGCTCTATGCAGCGAAACGATCATATTGCCGTTTTGATCGCGCGGCTTCAAGATAAAGACCGGGACTTCGTTACCCACCTCCAACTCTGATACTGCCTCCTCCCCCAGCCTCTCCAAATCGCTGTTGGGTACGATTCCTTCCCGCTTGAGTCCAATGTTCACCACGATCTCTTCGGGACCGATGGACAATATCACTCCTTTGCGAATGTCGCCGCGCCGCGGATAGCGATAAGCGTATTCTTTTCCCTCCAGAATCTCTTCTAGCTCTGGCGGAGCCAAATCTTGTTTCAAAAGACTGGTTTCCATTCCCGTAAAATTTTTCCTGTTCCGGTTTTCCTCTGCCCCTAATTGTATCACATTGTCAAGAGCCTGGCAAGGGCGTTGGTTATAAATTACGTCAGTGTTTCCTGGTCTGCCACCAGAGCACCCCACCGGGCAGGCTGGCGATATAGATGACCACCTGCATCACCAGCGACATGGCCAGAGCCTGAGGCTGGTCAGTCACCCCGCCGATGATGCTATACAGCAGCACGAAGACACCCTGGTTGACCCCCAGACCCGACCCGATGGAGGGGATAAACTGGGCGATAGGGGTCAGTGGGTTGAAGACGAAAATCCAGAGTAGAGGGATAGCCGCCTGCACCGACTCAGCAGCCAGAAAGTTGACGACGTTGGTCATCAATACACCTAACAGGGCGACAAAGAAAGCCACTGCCAACGCCCCGACGTTAGACCGATACATCTGCACTGCCCCTGATAGATTCCGATACAGAGCCGTGAATCGGCTCAGGGGCTGCCATGTGAAGAGCTGTTCCGCCAACCCTCGTAGCCTGCGGCTGAGCAGCACGGCCAGGGCGGTGGCGAAAGCCAGCAGCACCAGCAGGACAGTCACCCACAGCGAGGTCAGGTCAGCGCGACCCAATGATAAGACGGCAAAGGCCAACGTGACCGCCGAAGCAAAGAGGAAAGAGGCCAATCCGACGAGCCGGTCCATCAAGACGGAAACGGCTACCTCTGCCCCGTGTCCTTTGGTATGGCGAGCCAGGTCCACACCACGGGCGATGTCGCCCATCACCTGTGAAAGGGGCAGGTTGGCGAAGAAGAGGCCCACAAAGGTGTGATTCAACAGGTTGATGAAGGGCACTGTCAGTCCCTGTGCCCGCAGCAGGTATCCCCACTTGTAGACATTGAGGGCAATGGCCCCAAAGTACAACGCCAGGGCCAGGGCCAGATACACATAGTTGGCCGAAGCCACGGCTTTCTTCACTTCGGCCAGGTCTATGCGCGTGAAGAGGTAGGCTATCAGTCCCAGGCTGATGAGCACCTTGAGAGCAGTGAAGGTCTTCTCTCTCAAAGTGACCTCCTTCTTTCCGTCGAGGAAGGATTGGGCCTCTCCACCTGCTTGGTCGTCCAGGCCATATCCCACACCACATGCTTCTCCCCTTTAACGTGATAATCGTAAGCCCCTAAAAGGCGAGAGAAAGCTTCTATGCCAGCCAGGGCTACCAGCATGTAGATGAGGCGGATGGCCCCCCAGGCCTCTTCCAGGGCGATGCGCAGGACGCGACTGTTCTCCAGGCTGGAGACTTTGTAGCCATATTTGTCCTTCAGGTAGAGGTGACCGGCAAAGTTGCGACGGCGCTGGCGAACGAAATCACTCAAGGTCTCCGGCCCCATGTTAAAGACCACAGCATCAGGGGCGTAGCACACCTGCATCCCCCGCTTGATAATCAAAGCCTCGACAAAGGCTTCGTCCATGGCCACATCGCGCGGGATGTGATCGAAGACTTTGCGGAAGGCAATGAGTTCTCCGGTGCGGGGTATCTCCAGGCACAGTTGATGCTCCAGTTTGAGGCGCAGATGGGACAGATAGCCGATGATTTGCTGCGGGGCGTTGACAGGCACCTTATGGGCTCCGGTCATGCCTACCTGCGGGTCCTCGAACATGCGGACCATCTTTTCAATGCTGTCCTGACCAGGCAGAGTATCTCCGCTCTCCAGCACGCAGATGTCCTCCTTGGCCTGCTGGAGGAAGAGGTTGACGGCTGACGTTTTGCCCTCGCGACATTCCTGGATGATGAGTTTAATGCGCGGGTCTTTAGACATGTACTTCTGGACGATGTCTGCCGTCCGGTCTTCGCAGCCGGAAGCCACCACGATGATCTCCCTGATCTCCACGCTGTAGACGCGCTGATCCAACATGGCTTGCAGCAGTTGGCCGATGTTGGCCTCTTCGTTGTAAGCGGTGATGCCCAGGCTGCATTTGATCTTCTCGTCGCTATGATCCACTGTCCCTTCCTTAACTCCTTTCCTCCCATCGCTATCACTGCCCATCAGACCATGCACATTGGTGTAGGCAGCACTCGCTCATGCTCTATGCTCAGTACCTTTCAGATATTTATTGACGAGCCCTGCGTACTGGGTGAATTCCTCCAGAATCGGTTTCACGCTGACGTACACTAATCGCTCATCCACCGTCTCGTACTCGTGCACCAAGCGGTTGCGGATAGCGGTGGTGGGGGCCAACGTGTCGGCAAAGTCGGCCGGCAGTATACTAAAATCCCCAAGAGCGATGAAGGAGGAGAAATAATCGCGGGGTGGCACCTCACCCAGACCGGTAATCAGCAGCCCGTTGATGTCGGTGGCACATTCGACTACCAGTTGGATCAGCCGCTCCACGGTGCGCTTAATCTGAAAGTTGGCCTTGTACTCCTGATACGAGTACTGGCTGATCTGCTCCAGCTCGTCAAGGTACGCTGCCAGAGATGTCAACTTCTGCTCGATGGCGATCTTGTCTAGCACGACGAACATCCCCCCTCAGAAAAGCCTCGATGAATGGCCTTTGCAGCCGTCGGAATCTGGCTGTATCAATGAATCGCTTCCAGGCCCGCAATTGGAAACGGTTGAAGGAGTGGGGCTCTCGCTCGTAGATAGGGCAGCCATGACAGGCCACATGATAACCAAGCAGAGGGTCAGCATGATTGAGAATGGTGATGTCCAGGTTGGCATTTTCGGTGGTCCACACCAACTCCCGAATCAACGTTAGTTCCTCTTCTGGTTTGATAGGATAGGTGTCCAGAACCAGGCCAAGGTCTACATCACTGCCTTCTTTAGCCGAACCCCGCACCTGCGAGCCGAAAAGCACTATCAGCGAGATGCCACGCTCCTGGCAAAACTCAGCCAATTCACCGGTCATCAGCCGGGTTTTCATGTCTTCATTGAGCCTATGCTTCACAGCCTTCATGTCACCCCACCACCGTCCGCCAGGCCACTTGCACCGTGCGCGGCAGATCCAGCCAGGTCTCCTTTTTCAAAAGGGTGCGCACCACCCGTGAAGGACGCAGGTAGAAACGCTGATAGGCTTCCTTCCACTTCCGCTCCACCAGTTCAGCCTTCATCCCGTTCATCTCAAAGCTGGCCCTGCCCTCAAAAAAAGCAAAGTCGTCGTAGTCGTTGATCAACAGCCGCCCTTTCTCCTGAACCATGCGGCTCATCTCGGTGCCGGGGAAGGGCGTGGCCATGGAAAAGTTGGCCACCACAGGGTCCAGCTCGATGGCAAAGCGGATGGTGTCATCCATGGTCTCTTCCGTCTCGCCGGGCAGGCCGATGATGAAAAAGCCAATGGTCTCCATGCCTACCTCTTTGGCCGCTCTGAAGGCAGCACGGACCTGCTCCAGGGTGAGTTGCTTGCCGATAACAGAATCCAATATTTCCTGATTGCCACTTTCCACGCCGAAGGCACTGCGGATGCAGCCTGCCTGCTTCATGCGGCCCAAAAGCTCCTTATCCACCAGGTTGGCGCGGATACCGTTGATCATGATCCAGGGCACGTGCGTGAGTTCCTCTTCTATGAGCAGGTCGCAGATGTCCAGCACGCGCTGGCGGTTGATGTTGAAAGAGTCGTCCAGAACCCCAATCTCGGCTGCCCCCAGGTCTCGTACCAGCCAACGCCACTCACGGACCACGTTCTCCGGCGAGCGCATCCGCCAACGGCGCGGCCCGATCTGAGAGCAATAGGTGCAGTGATAGGGGCAACCCCGTGAAGTAAGAATGGGATAACTCGGCCCCCCGATGTGGTCAACGGTGGGCTGCAAATTGGTATAGCGGTCCATCTTGAAGAGGTGGTAGGCTGGAAGAGGCAAGCCATCCAGGCCTGCGATCACAGGGCGGTCGGGGTTGTGGTGCACCTGGCCGTCTGGGGTCCGGTATGAGATACCTGGCACGGATTGCAGGCCAGAGATGGTCCCTCGCCCTGCGCCATCTGCCATCCGCCATTGGCACAACTCCTCCCAGGTCGCCTCCCCCTCGCCGCGCACCACGATGTCCACCTCTGGGCGCTCCGCCGACTCTGCCGCAAGGACCGTAGGGTGGGGACCCCCCAGCACCACTGGGATGTCAGCCACCGATTTGACGATGGCCGCATCTCGCCAAGCTGATTTGATCTGTATAGTGTTGGCCGTGATGCCTCCCAGGTCAGGAGCAAAGTCGCGCAGAACCTTTTCCAGCGAGATGTCTTCCACATCGCCGTCGTAAATGCGGACCGTGTGGCCCTGCCGCTCAGATACAGCGCCAAGGTAGGCCAGACCCAGAGAAGGCGAGGTGCGTGTCTCGATGGGCAGATTCGTTTTTGGGTTTATGAGCAGGATTTTCATTGCAGATGCTATTATACCAGATTTCGGAGAAAATAGGTAGTTGAAGTGTTCCTGTTATCCCTCCTACCCCCTATTGCACTTTCTCACCACGCATGATATAATTAGTAGACCATGATTTCTCCCCTTCACAGAGAGTGATGGGGCCTGAGGAGGAAACAAAGAAAGAATGAACGTTCTGTTGATCTACCCCGAGTTTCCAGATACATTCTGGAGTTTCAAGCACGCCCTTAGATTCATACGCAAAAGGGCCTCCTCGCCACCGCTGGGCCTACTGACAGTGGCCGCGATGCTGCCGCCAGAGTGGACAAAGCGCCTAGTTGACGTCAACGTGACAAAGCTCACTGAAAAAGACCTGGCGTGGGCCGATTGTGCGTTGATCAGCAGTATGGTTGTGCAGAGACAGTCAGCACGTCAGATCATTAGCCGGTGCAAAGAAGCGGGCGTCAAGGTCGTCGCCGGGGGGCCGCTCTTTGCAAGCGAGTACGAACAATTTGAGGGAGTTGATCATTTCGTGCTGGATGAAGCCGAAGTGACCCTCCCGCCCTTCCTGGCGGATCTGGAGCAGGGGCGCGCCAGTCGCGTCTATACGACATCCGAGTTTGCTGACATCCGGAAGACGCCGGTTCCTCTGTGGGCGTTAGCCGATCTGGATCGGTACGCCACGATGAGCATCCAGTTCTCTCGGGGCTGCCCTTACAATTGCGAGTTCTGCAACGTGACGGCGTTATTTGGTCACCGGCCACGCACCAAGAGCGCCGAGCAAATCATTGCCGAGTTGGATGGTCTCTATGACCTGGGGTGGCGTGGGTCCGTGTTCTTTGTGGATGATAACTTCATTGGGAACAAGAAGTCTCTCAAAACCGAGTTGTTGCCCGCCCTAATCGAATGGCAGAAAGAGAAGGGGGGGATACCGTTTCACACCGAAGTCTCCATCAATCTGGCCGACGACGAGCAATTGATGCAAATGATGGTCGAGGCGGGGTTTGATGCGGTCTTTATTGGGATCGAGACGCCGGATGACGACAGCCTGACCGAATGTAGCAAAAATCAGAACAAGAACCGTGACCTAGTCGAAGACGTGAAACGTATCCAGCGAACCGGGTTGCAGGTGCAGGGAGGCTTCATCGTCGGCTTTGACAATGATACGCCCTCCATCTTTCAGCGGCAAATTGATTTTATCCAGAAAAGTGGGATTGTGACGGCCATGGTTGGCCTGCTTCAAGCCCCACCTGGCACAAGGCTGTACGAACGTCTGAAGCGAGAGGGCCGCCTACTCGATCGAATATCGGGGGATAACGTAGATGGCACAACGAACATTATCCCTAAAATGAACCTTGATACGTTGCGTGAGGGATACAAGAGTATACTGGGACAAATTTACTCACCCGAGCACTACTATCAGCGTGTCAAGACTTTCTTGCGAGAGTACAAGTCGCCAAAGATCAAAGCCCCACTGGACTTTGAGCACATCCTGGCGTTCTTTCGTTCCATCTACCACCTGGGTATCATAGACAAGGCACGCGTCCATTACTGGAAGCTCTTATTATGGACGCTTTTTCGCCGCCCGGAGTCGTTCCCTCTGGCCATTACATTTGCGATTTATGGCCACCATTTCCGCCAAGTCTGCGAACTGCACGTCCTTTAGTGTCAACCAAATCGATCCTTGGAAGAGGCGATTCATGTCCAACATTGTGATCCTGACCACCGGCGGCACTATCGCCATGAAGCGCGACGAGGCGGCGGGTGGGGCGATACCCACTTTGGATGGCAGCGATTTCTTGTCCGCTCTGCCGCCGGACCTGGCGGAACTCCGGGTCGAGGCGTACTGTAAGCTACCCAGCGCCCATTTCACTTTGGATACCTTGTGGGGATTGCGCAGCCGGGTGGCAGAGCTGCTAGATGAGCCAGAGGTAGATGGCGTCGTCGTCACCCACGGCACTGACATCATGGAAGAGACAGCGTATCTACTGGATTTGACTGTGCCAGGCGAGAAGCCTACGGTTCTGACAGGAGCTATGCGCATCGCCTCGGAGATTGGCTACGAGGGATTAGCCAACCTGGTCGCCGCAGTGAGGGTCGCAGCCTCGCCCCAGGCCAGGGGGCTGGGAGCAGTGATCGTGATGAACGACGAAATCCACGCCGCCCGATTTGTGACCAAGACCCATACCCAGAGCTTGGATACGTTCAAGTCCCTCTTCTTCGGCCCCCTGGGTCGGGTGGACGGCGACGCGGTGGTCATCGGCCAACGAGTGGCAAGGCAATGGATCCCCTGCAATGGCCTCGAGCCCAACGTGGCTCTCATCAAGCTGGCTGCAGGCGTGGACGACGGCTTCCTGAGATACGCCGTGGAGAAGGGGGCCAAGGGGGTGGTCATCGAGGCTCTGGGCGGGGGTAGGGTACCGCCCTGGTGGATGCCCACCGTCCGCCAGGCCGTCGAGGTAGGGGTGGCCGTGGTCATCGCTTCCCGCTGTCCCAGTGGCCGATTGTGGGATGGCTACAGTTGGGAGGGCGCTTACAATGACCTGCGCAGGGCCGGCGTCCTCTTCGCCAACGGGCTCAATGGTCAGAAAGCGCGACTCAAGTTGATGGTGGTCTTGGAAGCGGCGGAGGACAGGAGCGCAATCCCCCAACTTTGGGCTGGCTGAATTGGAACCCTGCGGTGGACAAAAACAGAGACCCGCTTTTTGTTTAGCGGGTCTCTTACATTCCGCCATCAAAACTATGGTTACTGGGAAGTAGGGTGACGATGGAAAGATAGAAGATGGCGGGTCGGGGCGGTCTGATCGGAGGGGGCTGATGAATGGCTGTCATGGAAGGTTATCCGATCAAATCTGCTCCCTACGGCCATATTATATCACAAATCTCCTCTGTAGTGCGTGAAGATTGTGTGAATGTATTGTGGATGATGCATGAATAAGGTTGTCTTGCATAGGAAGGCAGCGGATGTGCGCATTTCGTTGGAGCTGGCCCTGGCCCAATGCACTCCACCCTCGGCATGTTGCAGGGCGGCTTGCTCTTGCCACTGTTGCACCACTTTGCGGTACAGGTGGTACGGGTGGCTCACCATCAACTCATCTCAGTGTTCCCGTCTCCGGCAGGTATGAAGGCAGCTGCAGGAGATCGGACTGATAGCGGGGCAAAAGACGGTACCCGCCCTCATAAGGTTTCTCTTTTGCATATTGGCTGACTACGCCAATGACGCTGAATGTCTGGCCCTTTTCCACCCACGGTTTCTCGATACCCGTCTCTCGTTTGATGTAGACCCTCACTGGCCCTGTGCCATCGTCGAGATGGATGGCATACCGCTCGTAGCCGACCACCTGACCAGTGATCATGGCCAAAAGGCCCTCGTGATCTTCGTCCACCTGACCTGTCTTGAGCACTGTGGGTTTCAGGGGCTCCCCTGCTCCCTGATGCAAGAGGAGGTCACTGTCACGGTAGATTCTGATCTCTCGCTCGCCATAGTAATCATACGCTTCACCTCTGAGCACCACCCAATCGCCCTCGGCCAGGGGAAGATAGTCGTTTTCGCTTGTGTAGATCATGATGCCCGCTGTAGAATCCTGGATATAGAGGGTCTTCTCGCCGAAGAGAGGCGGGGGCACAGTGACCTGCCCCCGGACGGTAACTAGGGTCCTAGAGGGCTGCCTTCTGGCTTCAGCGATGGTGAATAAAGGGAAGGGGGTTGGCGTAGGCTCCAGTGGAGGTGGGCGATTGGGCTCTCCTGGGGTGACATCGAAAAGTATTGTCCATCCCCCGATGCCATCCACGACGCGACTCCAGGAACGATCGTCGCCAGGACTGCGGGTGTAGTGGAAAGCATCGGCTTGGCTGCCGTCAGGGTAGAGGAGACGCACCCAGTCCCCGTCGTCATTCAGAGCGATGCCCGTCTCTCGCTTGAAGAAGACCAGGAAGCCCTTGGGCTGGATAACGGTGCCGAAAGGGATGACGTAAAGCGAACTGCCGCCATTCGCCACGTCATCCAGTTGCCATCCGCCCAGGTCCACGGCCCTGTCGCCGGGATTGTACAGCTCGATCCACTCGTCGTCGGAATCAGTGTGGCCGTCGCCGTTCCAATCCTCGTACCGGGGCTCGGGCAGGAACTCGTTGAGAGTGATGATATCAGGAGTCGCCGTTCCCTCTGCCCAGAGGGGACTGGTGTAGGCTTGGTCGCCGTCGGCCTGGGTGGCTCTGGCGAAGTAGAAATGTCCCGCTGCGCCGGGGACGGTGACCGTCCAGGTGTGGGAGATGAGCCCACTGACAGAGGTAGCAGCAGCGAGGATCGAGCGGTCGAACAGTTCGAGGGTGAGGGCCTCGCCGTCCGGGTCGTAGAAGTCAACGCTCAAGGCGATGGTTGCTGTGAGAGAGATGGTGGAGCCCATCCAAGACTCTCCAGAGCGCAACGCCAGGGCTAGGTTGCTGTCCTCGGTGGCAAAGGTGCGCTGCGCCCGCAGAGCGGCCAGGAGGTCGCCTCGGGTCAGGGCTGGGGCCACGATGCCTGTACGGTGCGGGGTATCGAGGCCCCAGTCTGGCGTCTCCGTGTCGCCGTTGTTGGCTGCTCCCACCTGCCAGCCGATAGTCAAGGCGCGGAGGTATGCCTCCTCGAAGGTGCGGTACTCTGCCCCGCTGCCGTTGCCCACTTCCAGCAGGGCCATGTTCTGTGCAGCCGCCGCGTCGTAGGCGAAATTGTCGAAGCCAGTGTCGTAAGGAGGACCCCACGGGTGATTGAACTGGGCGATGGCCTCCGGCCGGGCGGCCAACCAGGTGTAGAAGCCAGCCAGAGTGTCGTAGGGGGGCTCTTCGCGGGAGACGTAGGTGTCGGTGGCGAAGACATCGCTGTGACCCTGCTCGCGAGAGGTCCATTCGAAGCCCCGCAGACCCACGAAGGCCCCATTCACGGTGGCGGCCTGGGCCTGGGTCAGGATGTCGGCCCACCGGAGGTGGTTGAACCGGTGGGAATGGTCGGTGAGAGCCAGGAAGTGCATCCCGTTGGCCCGGGCCACGGCGAAGGCGTAGCGAGGGGGACCGGAACCGTCGGAATAGGTGGAGTGGGAGTGTAGACAGCCGAGATACCCTTGCATCCCGCCCGGCAGAGGGGCAGACGGTGGAGGTGGCACAGGCGGCTCGGGCACGTGGAGAGGCTGGCCGGGGTCCGGCTGGTCAATGACAAAGTCGGCCTGCATATCGTCGCTGTCCCAGTCTTCCACCCTTTGAAACGACTTTGGTTCCGGGGCCGAGACCGTGCCCGTCACGCCAACAGTGACGTACGCGCCATTGCGAAAGGCCACAGCATCCACTATCTCGTCGGAGGGGCCCAGCAGCAAGACCTCGTCGCCGTCGTTAGACAGAGCCCAACTGCCAGTTCCCCAGGCGGTGTACTGGCTCATGTCCGGCACAGCGGGGGTATCGGTGTAGCCAGAGCCGGAAGTGCGCATCTCGAAATCGGGGTAGAAGCCAAAGCGGACCTGGAACTGGGCGGCGTTGCGGGCCACCACCAGGCAGGTGCCTGGGGCGATGACAGTGCCCCGCGGGAAGCGGTACATCCCCTCACCCCCGCCTTGAGTTTCCTCATCGCCGACTTTGTAGTTCTCCAGGCTGACCGTGATGGTCAAGGGGTTATAAATCTCCACGAACTCGTCGCCCTCGGTGGAGGATGTGGTGCCATCGTAGATCACCTCGCTGATGACTACTGGCAGAGGAGGAGCTGGCGCTGTGGCCGAATTGGCCGCTCTTGGCGTCCCGTTGATGGGATGGCCGTCGGCGTCGTGCCCACGGCGGGTCAGGCCGTCGTTGGTGCTCCAGTTGGCGTCAGTGTCGGCGGCGGTTGGATCCAGGCGCTCCATGCTGGCGTGGGGAGGGCTACCAGCGCCGGTCGTCCCGCCGGGCCAGCCGCCACCGTCGGCGTTGGCCGTGTCTATCACATTCAAGCTCTCATCTCTCAGGATCAGGGTCTCACCGGCATTGCCCAACGTCCCGCTGTAGATTTGGTCAGCGGGAATGTCACTGACGGTGTCATCGCCGTTTCGCTCCAGTAGGGCATAGCCGTTGGCGGTGATGATGCCAGTGAGGGCTATGTTAGGCCTCCCGTCGGCGGCGACCAGAGTCCAGCCGGTGAGATTGAGGACCGCGCTGGTGTTGTTCTTGAGCTCGATCCATTCATCACCGTTCCTGGCATCCGTCCCGGCCCAGGCCACTTCGTTGATGACCACGTCCAGTGCATTAGCCGTGGTTTGATGCGATAGGACAGAGAGTTCAGATGAGGTGAAGGTGGCCATGAGGGTGGGCTCAGCGGTGGACCTATCGGTCGGCGTAGGAGCGGTGGTGACAGCAGGCGTTGGTGCGAGAGCAGGTGTCTCAAGCAGCTCAAGGGTGGCGGTGGGCAGCTCTGTGACAGGGAGGAATGACGTGGTGGGGATGGGCGTGGCTGTGAGAGTAGCGGTGGCCTCCGCTGAGATGGTAGTTGGCGTCTCGGTTGAGGTGAGTGAGATGGTCGGTGTTTCGGTCACTGTAGACGACGGTAGCAAGGTGGAGGCAGGTGTGAGAGTTGGGGTGGATGTCGCGGTCAGGATGGGAGTGAAATCCGAGGGAGAGGGCAGGGTCAGTTGGGCTGCCCGGATGGCAGTGCTCCCCAGGAGCATCTCGATGCCGGCCAGCAACAGGGAGGCGACCAGCCAACAAAGGAGCAATGGCCTGGCTTTCATGCTTTCTCCTCTGGGATGCAAGGCTAAATGGAAAATGAAGCCCGGACAAACGCTCAGCTACCGGAAAGGCGACCAGATCGGAGGCCATGAACGTTTACAGACAACAAAAAGCCAACGCCGAAGACACTCAACGTCTTCGCGTTGGCTCATGGTTTCTGGCGGCGACGAAGCGGCGACGGACTCGGCTGAGTGTGACCAGTGAACCAGACAACGCACACTGCCTCCCTGACAAAAGCATCCGTCGTGTTTGACCAGGATTTCTTTGCGGTCTAAGTCGGTCTTACATTCTAATGCGCATATTCAGTATACCACATTTTGGATTAATTGTCAACAGACGCAAGCCCTATAATAAGAGCCAGAGATACTGGTAAGGGTCAAGAGCAAGACTATAGGGTTTGTCCGCAACGGGTGGAAATGATCCTCCTGAGAGTATGTCCCTTGGAGAAGAATCTGAGAACGGGGCCAGTTCCAGCGAAACCGATTGTGGAGAAGAGGACAGGTTGTTGACCACAATGATGGTTTCATTATCATGCCGACGGATATATGCCAGCACAGCGGTGCTTTCAGGATGCAGGAATTGGCAATCTCCTCGCCCCAGACTTTTGTGCTTCTTGCGGGCGGAGATCATCTTCCGCATGGTGTGGAAAAGAGATGAAGGGTCATTTCGCTGCGCTCGGACGTTGACCTTCTGGTAGCTGAACACGTCATTGTCAATGATGGGACTGTAGAGGCGAGAGGGATGGGCGGCGGAGAAGCCAGCGTTCTCCTCATCTGACCATTGCATGGGGGTCCTGAGACCATCTCTATCCTCCAACCAGATGTTGTCCCCCATCCCTATCTCATCGCCGTAGTATATGATGGGAGAGCCCGGCAAGGTGAACAGGATAGAGTTGGTCAGTTCGATTTGCCTGCGGTCGTTATCCAGAAGGGGAGCCAGCCGGCGGCGAATCCCCAGGTTCAGCCGCATACGCGACTCTGGGGCGTAAAGGTCCCACATGAAGGCCCGTTCCTCCTCGGTGACCATCTCCAGCGTCAATTCGTCGTGGCAGCGCAGGAAAGTGCACCACTGGCACGACTCGGGGATGGGAGGCGTGCGGGCCAGGATGTCGAGGATCGGCTGGCGGTCGCTCCGGGCCAGCGCCATGAAGATGCGGGGCATCACAGGGAAGTGGAACGCCATGTGGAACTCGTCGCCGTCGCCGAAATAGGCCCGCGTGTCTTGAGGCCACTGGTTGGCCTCGGACAGCAAGATACGCCTGGGGTAGTTAGCGTCCATGAAGGTCCGCAGCCATTTAAGATAGGCATGGGTTTCCGGCAGGTTTTCGCAAGAGGTCCCCTCACGCTCGAAGAGATAGGGCACGGCATCGGCCCGGAAGCCGTCTACTCCCAGGTCAAGCCAGAACCGCATCACGTCGAGCATGGCTTTCTGTACTTCGGGATTGTCGTAGTTAAGATCGGGCTGGTGGGGGAAGAAACGGTGCCAGTAGTATTGGCCAGTCTGGGCGTCAAACTCCCAGTTGGAAGTTTGGCTATCAACGAAGATGATGCGGGCGTCTCTGTATTTCTGGTCAGTGTCGCTCCAGACGTAATAGTCGCGCCGGGGTGAGTCCCTGGAGGTCCGGGCTTCTTTGAACCAGGGGTGCTGATCCGAGGTGTGATTGAGGATCAGGTCGGTGATGACCCGCAGGCCACGCTTGTGAGCCTCGTCGAGCACAGCTTTAAAGTCGTCCAGGGTGCCATAGTCGGGGTGGATGCCATAAAAGTCGGCCACGTCGTAGCCATCATCGAGCAAGGGCGAAGGGTAAATGGGCAGCAGCCAGATGCAGTCTACCCCCAGTTCCTGCAGATAATCGAGCTTTTGGATCAGTCCCTTGAAGTCACCATGTCCATCGCCGTCGCCATCGTAGAAGGCCCGGACGTATAACTCGTAGAAGACCGCGTCTTTGTACCAGGTTGTATCCGTGTCAGGGGCAATGGTCTGCTCCTTGCCAAACCGCATTGTCTTTAGCCCTTCACCGAGCCGGCCAGCAGGCCGCGCACGAAGTAGCGCTGCAGGCCGAAGAAGACCAGCATGGGCAAGAGCATCGAGAGGAACGCGGCCGCCGTCAGCAGGTGCCAACCTCCACCAAGAGAAGTGACCAGGTTGCTGATCTGGTAGGTCAGTACCGGTGTCTGGCCGCCCAGGAAGACCAGCGCAACGAGCAAGTCGTTCCAGACCCAAAGAAACTGAAAGATGCCCAGCGAGGCCAGGGCGGGCATCGAGAGCGGGAGCGCCAGGCGCCAGAAGGCCGTCCAGTGCGATGCGCCGTCAAGATAGGCAGACTCGAACAGGTCTCTCGGCAACGCACCCAGGAAATTGCGGATCAGATAGATAGCATAGGGCAGGCCGAAGCCGGTGTGGAAAAGCCAGACGCCCAGGAAAGTGCCGTTTAGTCCCCCTTCTCGTCCTACCAGCGGTGCCAGGTCAGTATACAGCCGCGAGATGGGGACCAGGGTCATCTGGAGCGGCACAATCTGCAAGCCGACCAGCAAGGCAAACATCCACATACGGCCACGGAAGTGCAGCCACGAAAATGCGTAGGCAGCGAAGAGAGCAAAGAGGATAGGCAAAAGCGAAGCCGGGATGGCGACGAGAAGAGCATTGACGAACCCCCGCGCAATGCCTCGAGGGTTGCCCAGGTCGCTGGCGTTGCAGTTCAAGTCAACCGGCTGCGTCCCTGCCTCGCAGTCCGTCACATAGTTGGTGGTGCCCCGGTAGCCCACCAAGGCGTCCAAATAGTTGTTGATCGTGAAGCGGGAGCTGGACTCGATCCCGGAAAGGCGCTTGAGGTAGCTGGCGATGGCCGCCGCTTGCTTCTGATCTGGCGTTGGGACGTCCTTCAAGTGGGGTTGCCCTTCGATGTCCTTCTTCAGCATGGCCAGCAACTTGATGGAACGCGAGTACTTCTTCACCAGTTCCGGGTCGGTCAGATCGGCCGTCTCAATGGCCCTGCCATCTGTCCCGTGGCAGGAGGCACATGACTGGGCGTACTCCTTCGCCCCCTTAGGTGGCGACAACACCGTCCACCAGCCGGTATCCGTCACCTCCTGAAATGGGCGAAACGATGTGACCAACAGGCCGATGGTGGGGATGAGCCACACCAGGCAGAGCCCGATGAGCAGGGCGTGTGTCGGAATTCCGCTCAGAATCTTGTTGATACGATCGGCACTCATCTTATAGCCTCCTGTTCCCGGATGCGGCGGACGTTCATGATCATGAAGGGTATCGTGAGGACGATCAAGACCACGGCGATGGCGGTCCCGCGACCGGTCTGGAAACGGACGTACATCTCCTGGTACATGCGGTTGGCAATGACCTCCGTACCGTAGTTGCCGCCAGTCATCACGTACACGATGTCAAAGATCTTTAGCACGTTGATCACCATGGTGGTGATCACCACGGCGATGGTGGGCATGATCATGGGTATCATGATCTTCCAGAATACCGCCCATTCGCTGGCCCCGTCCACTCGGGCAGCTTCGAGGATCTCGCTCGGCACGCCCTTCAGCGCTGCCGATAGAATGGTCATGCAGAAGCCGGTCCACATCCAGATGCCCACCACGTTCAGGGCGATGTTGTTGATTCCCGGCGCAGACAGCCAGGCCACGGGTTCCCCGTCCAGGCGGGTGATGATGGCGTTCAGCAAACCAATCTGGACCTGGCTGGAGCCATAGTCGTAGACGAACTTCCAGATGACGCCTGCACCGACGAAGGAGATAGCCATGGGCAGGAAGATGACCGCTTTGGCAATCGCTTCATAGCGCACCCGGTCGGCCAGGACTGCGATCAACAGGCCCAGGCTGACCGTGCCGCCCACCATCAGAACCACCCACAGCAGGTTGTTTCGGAAGGCCGTCCGCATGATATCCGAGGTCAAAGCGTAGCGGTAGTTTTCAAAAATGCCCCAGCAGGATTCACCTTCCACACAGGCTGCAGTGGCCCATTGCGTGGCGTCCTTGTTTTTTAAACTCAGGACGATGGTGTTCAGCGTGGGATACACGATAAAGACGATCATGATGAGCAAGGCTGGCGCCAGGTACAGCCACGGAGCGATCCTGCCCTGCTTCATGATCTTGGGAACTCGCTCATCATGATTGCTCATAAGAGACCCTCCTGCTGAATGAAACGTGGGGGCATCTCTCTTGGTAAGGAGATGCCCCCACGAACCACGGCCATCTTACTGTGTGGCTTCAGCCTGCACCTTGGCGGCTTCGGCCAGGGCAGTATCTAGATCGGCGGCATCGTTGACATAGTCCACGATGGCTTTCCACTCTGCCTTGCCGAACCCACCAGGGATGGTATCGCCGATGTCCGGCGTGAAGCCCGTCGCCCCAGCCAGGGCCGCGCCCTTCTTGGCCAGCGCTGCATCAGGGTAGTCAGCTCCGGTGACCTTGTTGTTGGGCGAAAGGTCGAAGCCGGCCGCAGCCCACGCTTTGGCCCCCGTCTCGCTGGTCAGATAGGCCATCAGAGCCTTGGCCGCCGGCGAGGCGTTGAAGACCATCAGGAAGTCAGCGCCGCCCTGCATCCCCTGTGCACCAGGCACCGGGAAGAAGTCGTAGTCAACGCCGTACTCCAGATCGGGGTACTTGGCCTTGACCTCGCCACCGGCAAAGCCCGACTGCTTGACCATCATCGCCTCCGGCGGGTCGGAGAACGGCTTGTAGATGGCGTCTAGGAAGGCGGTGCTGACGGTGCCAGCAGCCCCGCCGACGGTGTAGGTCTCGTCCTTGGCCCACTTGCCGTAGGTCTCGTAGGCTGCCTTTACCCCGGCGTCGTCATAGGGCACCTTGCCGGAGATGACGTCCATCACGTACTCCGGCCCTTGTTGCACCAGCAGGATGTCCTGGATAAAGTCGGAACCTGTCCAGCCGGTGGCGTCGCCGCTTTCCATACCCATGGACCAGGGCACGTTCCCGTCGGCCACCGTTTTCTCCACCAGGGCGTCCAAGTCCTCCCAGGTGGTGGGCACTTCGTAGCCGTTGGCCTCAAAGACCACGGGGCTGTACCAGATGATGGTCTTGATGTCTGCCTTGACGGGCACAGCCAGCCACTTCCCTTCCACCGAGCCCATGGCCTTCCAGTAGTCGGCGTAGTTAGCCAGGTTGACCCCCGCCTCTTCCAGGGGCACCAACTGGTCGGGGTATTGGGTCAGAGCCACAGTCGTGGGCCAGATCACCACATTCCACGGTGTGCCAGCCTGGACGCGGGTGTCCATCAGAGCCTGGTCACGGGAGGACTCAGGCTCTATCACGATGCCGCAGGCATCCACCAGGGGCTTGACCGCCGCGTTGAACTTTTCCTCCTCGGCACCGGACCACTGGTACAACAGCGTCACCTTGTCCCCCGACGCTGCACCCATGCAGTCAATCTCCGGAGCCACAGCCACACCCTCAGGCGGCTCGCCCCAGCCCGTCCACAACTTCTTGGCAATGATGTCTGCCTGGATCTGCTCCAGGTCGGCCTTGATGTCGTCCGGCACCTTGTCCTCAAAGTCGTGGAAGGGGCCAACGCCCAC
>JBGVTF010000399.1:0-8655 GCA_041862415.1 Anaerolineae bacterium
ATCAGCAAGGTCGGGGTGCCATTTGGTAATATATGCCCACCGCTCACCCGTTAATTCGATAGTGTTGCCCCAGCGATCTCTCATCCGCCACACTGTGCCCTTGCCTCCCGTAACTCCCTGACCGTGATCCCCGCCAGCCGCGTCGCCGCTGCGTTGCTGCCCACGACGATAGCCCCGGCCTCCCGTAGCTTCCGCTCCTGCTCAGCCAGGTTCTGCGGATCTCTTTCGGTGCCGCAGACGCAGATCGCCCGGACCTATTTTACCACACTTCTCCTTTTTTGGACACCCTGCGCTCCCCAATCGCTCACGGCGGATTTGTAATCCGCCGTGAGCAGTAAGCTCAAGTGCGGCTGTGGTAGGCATTCCACATTGGGTACAGCCTGGCAGATCGAAAATGGGGATTTGTGTCCATGGGAGTGGTCCAAAAGGCCGCAGGGCCCGGGCAAAAAGTTGCCAGCCGCCGTGATTTGCGGTACACTTACAGTCGGAGTCTCTTTTCCGATGCCAACCAAAGCTGACTTTGTTCGGGCGATGTTTGCTCACATTGCCCGATGCTACGATTCTATGAACCGTCTGATGACCCTGGGGCGCGATCGGGCCTGGCGACGGTACGTGGCCCGGCAGGCGACCTTGCCCCAGGGAGGGCTGGCCCTGGACGTGGCCACCGGCACGGCCGACCTGGCCCTGGCTCTGACCCGGCGCTACTCCCACGGGCGCGTGGTAGGCGTTGATTTCTGTCCTGAGATGATCGGCATGGGTCGGGTCAAAGTGGCAGCAGCAGGGGAGAACCGGCGCATCCGTTTCGTGATAGGGGACGCACTGCAGCTTCCCTTCACCGACGGTTGCTTCGACGCCGTGACCAGCGGCTTCGCCCTGCGCAACGTGGCCGACATGACCCAGGCTTTCGCCGAGATGGGGCGCGTGGTCAAGGCCGGTGGGCGGGTGGTCTGCTTGGAAATCGCCAGGCCGACTCTGCCTGTTTTCCGTCAACTCTTCCACATCTACTTCTACCGGCTGGTGCCGCTACTGGGCAGAGTCCTCGTCGGTCGAGGCGAAGCCTACCGTTATCTCCCCAACTCCCTGACCCATTTCCTCTCGCCAGAGGAGTTGAAGGCGGTGATGGAGGGGGTGGGGTTGAGCAAGGTATGGTATCGGCGGTTGATGTTGGGCACGGTGGCGGTACACGTGGGCTTCAAGGAATAGCCGGCTGCCCCGTTCCTTTGACATTGGGTGTGGGGTGTAGTACAATGGTCAAAAATTCGTGCCCTTCGTACCTTTGCTATTCGTGATTCGAAATCTTTGCGTGCATGATACCCCGGCAAGAGGGGCAGGCCGATAGCAGCCGCCGGGTGCTGCGTGGCGGCTCCTTCAATATAGAATAGCCCTGTCCCCTGTGGTAGGCCGCATTGCCATAGGCACCGGTTCGACGCTTGGGCGGGGCATCCACTGGAACGCGGAAGTCTGAGGGGGAAGATGACTAAGCGAAAGCGAAAGAGACGTAGAAGCAAGTCCCGGATCAGCAGATCCAGAGGTGTCAGGCGTGGAGAGCCCCCGATCTTTGATGTTGGGGACGGCATGGGTCCGGCCGAGGCAATGGTGGCGTTGGCTCAGCCGCTCCTGGACCTGATTGAGGATGACAACCCCCAGGCTATAGAAAGGGCTCTTACCCTGGCTGCCCTGGCCTGGACGGCGGACAACTGGCCACCTGAAGAGCGCGACAAGTTGTTAGCGGATTGCGCGCAGGCTGGGAAGATCCCCCCAGAGGACATGGATACCTTTTATGAGGCTATCGAGATGCTGATCCAGCGCAAGCATGAGCTGGGGATACGTTGAGGGGAGCATGGCAAAGGACAAAGCCATCACCCTGGGTCACCCCAGCTACGTGTGGCGGGCCGGGCAGGAGCGGCGGCTGGAGTTGATCTGCCGCCAGGCCCCGCTGGAAGGGGCGCGCATCCTGGACGTGGGTTGCGGGCTGGGGATGTACGTGCGGGCCTTTCGCCGCTTCAGCGACCAGGTCTACGGGGTGGACGTGGACCCGGAAAAGGTGTCCCAGGCCAGCCAGGAGCTACCCCACATCCAGACGGCCCCGGCCGAGGAACTGCCCTTCGCCGACGGCTTCTTCGACGTGGTTCTGCTCCACGAAGTCCTGGAGCACGTGGACGACGACCGCCAGGCAGTGCGCGAGGCCCACCGGGTGACACGAGTCGGCGGGCGCATGGTCGTCTTTGCCCCCAACCGCCTCTGGCCCTGGGAGACTCACGGCGTCTTCTGGCGAGGGCAATATCGCTTCGGCAACATCCCTCTGGTCAACTACCTGCCCAACCCGCTGCGCAACAGGCTGGCCGGTCACGTCCGGGTCTACAGCGGGCGCGGTCTGCGCCGCCTCTTCCACGGCCTCCCCGTGCGCGTCCTCCACCACAGCACCATCTACCCCGGCTTTGACAACCTGGCCGCCCGCCGCCCGGCGCTGGCCCGCTTGGTGCGCGGGGTGGCCTATGCCTTTGAGAGAATGCCCCTGCTGCGTTCCTGTGGGCTCTCCCACTTCCTCGTCGCGCAGAAAGAGTGAACGTAAGCATTCAGCCACCCTTGCGAAGGTTGCGAATAACGTTGACGCCAGGACGATTTTGGATGGGTAAGGACGCATTGGCCCGAAAGCTGCGGCCAAACCTTCGCAAGGGTTTTGCCACGGATACGAGAACTTGCGCATTTTCCCCTTTTCTGCTAACATACCTCCTGAGGTTAACCTTTGCTCCGGCTGGATTTGCAATCCAGCCGTCGGATCGTCGGATTGCAAATCCGACCAGAGCAAGTTACTCTTATGGACCCTTGTTCAGGAGATGATGGATAGATGAACACCAGTCAGAAGATATTGATTCGGCGGCGGCGACGGCGGCGCAGGAATAATGGCGGACCGCGCCTCCTGGTGCGTTTGCTCATCGGCGCAGTGACGCTAGCGGTCCTCAGCGCTGTCCTGGTTACCATGTCGGGCATCGGTGCAGTGGCCGGCGCCTATGCCTACTACGCCAAGGACCTGCCCGATCCGGGGGCCATTGAGACCGAGCAGGAAGAGTTCGAGACCACCAAGATCTACGACCGCACCGGCCAACACCTCCTCTACGAGGTCTTTGACCCGCGCTGGGGCGACCGTACAATTGTGCCGCTGGACCAGATTCCCCTCCCCATGCGCCAGGCCACCATCGCCATCGAAGACGCAAGCTTCTATGAAAACCCAGGCGTCAACCTGCGGGGCATGACCCGCGCCGCCTGGTCCCTTTTGTCCCGCGAAACCGAAAGCAGACTGGGCTTTCGCCTGCCCTATGCTACCCTTGCTTTCCAGGGAGGCAGTTCCATCACCGTGCAATTGGTCAAGAATGTCTTGATCCCCCCGGAGGAACGCACGCAAAGGTTGCTCTCCCGCAAGATCAAAGAGGCTATCCTGGCTCTGGAGATATCGCGCCGCTATCCTGGCCGAGAGGGCAAGGACAAGATCCTGGAGTGGTACCTGAACTACAACTACTATGGGAACTTTGCCTATGGCATTGAGGCAGCGTCCAGTGTCTATTTCGACAAGCACGTGCAAGAGCTGACTCTGGCCGAAGCAGCCATGCTGGCCGCCTTGCCGCAATTCCCGGCTCTTAACCCCATTGATGCCCCAGAGGAGGCACGGGAGCGCCAACATCTCGTCCTGGACGCTATGTTGCGTGAGGGTTACGTCACCCCAGAGGAATCTGTGGAGGCCAAGTACTCAGAGTTGACGGTCCGCAGTTCTATCGGAGACCGGTTCTATATCAAAGCTCCCCACTTCTCTGTCTACGTGGCCAAGTTGTTGGAAGAGGAGTTAGGCCCCGAGTTGCTCTATCGCGGTGGGCTCAAGGTCTATACCACCCTGGACATGGAGATGCAAACTCTGGCCGAGGAGATTGCCCGCGAGAAGATCAGGGAGTTGCAGGAGCCTGTCCTGAACAAAGAGGGGGAGGAGGAAGATCGCAACGTCTCAAACGCTGCTCTGGTGTCCATCAACCCCAAGACCGGGGAAATCATGGCCATGGTGGGCAGCCTCGACTACTGGAACAAACAGATTGACGGCAACGTAAACGTCGCCCTGGCCGAGCGCCAACCCGGTTCCTCTTTCAAGCCCTTTACTTATGTGACCGCCTTCTCCCAGGGTTATACGCCAGCCACCATGATCATGGACGTGCGCACCTGCCCCAATCCCATGGACCCCTCCTGGTGCCCGGAGAACTATCCCGATAGGGAGGGCGTGCGCAAGTATCACGGGGCCCAGCGGATGCGTCTGGCCCTGGCCCGGTCCTACAACATCCCCGCCGTCAGAGTCCTGGACATGGCTGGCATAGGCAACGTGATCAAGACCGCTCACCGCATGGGCATCAACACCCTGAACCGGGATTTGGACTACTATGGGTTGAGCCTCACTCTGGGCGGTGGCGAGGTGCGGCTTCTGGATATGGCCTACGCTTTCGGCGTCTTCGCCAATGGCGGAGTGATGGCTGGCCAGCCTGTGCCCATCGAGAAATGGCGCCCTGGCTACCGCGAACTGGACCCGGTGGCCATCTTGATGGTCCGGGACGCCGATGGCAACGTGTTGAAACAGTATGCTGCCCCTGAGGTCAAAGAAATCCTGAGCCCGCAGTTGGCCTACCTCATCAACAACGTCCTCTCCGACAACAATGCCCGTATCGCTGCCTTCGGTCAGAACAACAAGCTGTACATCGAGGGGCGGCCCGTGGCAGCCAAGACCGGCACTACCGAGAACTGGCGTGACGCCTGGACCATCGGCTTCACCCCACAACTGGTCACCGGCGTCTGGGTGGGGAACTCG
The DNA here is from genome assembly GCA_041862415.1 of Anaerolineae bacterium. GTDB lineage: Bacteria > Chloroflexota > Anaerolineae > E26-bin7 > E26-bin7 > E26-bin7. Next base: position 4,841 of record JBGVTF010000399.1, read on the forward strand.
GACAACGAGCCCATGAACCGCGTGCCTGGTTCTCTGGGTGCAGCTCCCATCTGGCACGACTTCATGGAGAAAGTCCTGGAGCCTTTGCCGGTGGAGAACTTTGGCCGTCCCCCTCGCATCGTGGAGGAATTGGTCTGTCCGGTGTCGGGTAAGTTGCCTACAGAGCAATGTCCTCCGCCGGTCAAGGAAATCTTCATCGAGGGCACAGAACCCACCGGTTACTGTGACGTCCACCAGGCCTTTCGCATCAACAAGGAGACGGGCAAGCTGGCCACCGTCTACACCCCTCCGGAACTGGTGGAAGAACGGGTCTACGAGATCTACCCGCCCGAGGCTGCCGACTGGGTCCGTGAGGCCAACATCCCTCAACCCCCCACCGAATATGACAGCGTCTATGGGCCCGATTTGGTGGCGGGGGATGTGGCCATTGTTCAACCGCCGCCCTACGCCTACATCAGTGGGGGGACAGTCATCGTCGGCAACGCCAAGTCGCCTGACTTTCAGCTCTGGCGCCTGGAGTACGGCGAGGGTCTCAACCCCTCAGCCTGGTTCCAGATTGGGGGCGACCATCATGACCAACGAGATAACGCCTCCCTGGACTACTGGGATGTGAGCGAGCTCGATGGCCTGTACACCCTGCAACTGCGCGTCGTTGAGAACAGCCAGAACTACAAAGATTCCACCATCCAGGTCACCGTAGATAACATCTCCCCCACCGTGCAACTGGCGCACCCTCCTGATGGCAAAGTCTACGTCATGGAGGATGACGAGTATGTCAACATCAAAGCCGATACGACAGATAACGTCTCTATGGACCGGGTGGAGTACTATCTGGACAACCGTCTCATAGACACCAGCACCGTAGCCCCTTACAGCAAGAAGTGGATCATCGTCATGTCCGATACCATTCCCATCGAAGGCTTTGCCATCACCAGCACGGTACCCATTACCAACCCAGATGGTACTCTTGGAGAGCAGGTCATTACTTACACCCAGGTCACCACCAACACCTACCCTCTCGTGAGACCTGACGGTGTCATCACCGAGGGCATCCATTACACCCAGGTCTTCTCGGACGGCATGAGCATCATTTCCAACACTTTGGGCTACACCGAGACCCACCTGATCCACGTGGTGGCCTACGACGCCGCCGGCAACTCGGTGGAGAGCGACAAGGTGCAGATATTCGTGGTTCACAAAGAGGAAGAGGAGAAGGAAGAAGAGGAAACTGAGCCGACGGCCATGACGGTAGAACGGGAGGTGGCGTATTTGAGGAAAGAGAGATTACCTTTTGAGAGGAGCTAGAGTGTAGTCTTTGCGAACCAGGCAATTTGCAGCCCCCTCTACCGCAAGGTGAAGGGGCTTGCTTTTCGGCAAAGACACGGCGGGCATAAAGGAAACAGTTTGGCGAAATTCCTTAGCTCTTGTCAAACAGCGAGATCGGCTGCAAGAAGGTCATCATGCGAATAGCCATGTCACGTTACAGTATCCTGCTCAGTGCCATGGGTTTGATGACCGCTTTGGTGTTGCTTGTGGCAACCCCAGGCTGCGCGCCGACCGTTCAGCAGGAAGCTGCGCCCCCCACGGTTACCGCAGCAGTGACTGAAGGAGGCATCACGTGGGATTACGTAGCGCTTGGGGATTCCATGGTGGCAGGTCATTCCTACGCGGACTACTACGCCGTTCACATCGAGGCCGACTTGGGTGTTAAAGTCACGCTGCACAATTGGGGCATAGGCGGCCAGAGTAGTGCCCAACTGCTTGAAATGCTTCGCAACAATCAGAAGTTGCGGAATGCCATCAGCGAAGCCGAAGTCGTGACCTTCGTCATCGGTGTGAACGATATAGTTCCAGGGCTCAGAAGATACAAGTACGGCGTAGATTGTGGCGGTGCAGACAATCAGGATTGCATCCGAGAGGCACTCACATCTTTCAGGGCAAACTATGACGCTATCATCGCCGAGATTCTTTCACTCCAGAGCACCACTGACACGATTATCCGTACCATGGACTACTACTTTCCTGCGGTCAATGAGACCAAGAGGTTCGGCATTTACGAAGACATAAAGCCCCACTGGGAGGCTCTCAACGAGCATATAGTCCAGGCTGCTTCTGAGCACAACATTCCCGTTGCGCGGGTGTATGTGGCGCTCAATGGCCCAAATGGCGATGAGGACCCCGCAAGCAAGGGCTACATCAAAGTCGATGGAGCGCACCTCAACGACGCGGGACACCGCCTCGTTGCCGAGCTCCACCGGGAACTGAGGTACGAACCCTTGGGTCCATAGTTCTCGCCGGTGCCACCACCCACAGAAACGAACGCGATGTGCCGACGATAGATTAAGGCATTTTAACTTGTGAGGAATAGAATGGCGTATATTCTGGTCACTAACGACGACGGCGTTGATGCGCCAGGGCTGTTAGCCCTCAAGACAGCTCTGGATAAAGTAGGCGAGGTAGTAGTCTTTGCCCCCGACCGCAACTGGTCGGTGGCTGGCCACACCCGGATCATGCACAAACCCCTGCGAGTGGGTCACGTAGAATTGCTCGACGGGACGATGGCCTACACCACCACCGGTACGCCATCGGATTGCGTCGCTCTGGCCGTGTTGGGCGTCCTGCCGCGCAAGCCCGACCTGGTGGTCTCGGGCATCAACCGGGGGGCCAATGTGGGGCAGGATTTGACCTATTCAGGCACGGTGTCAGCGGCGATGGAAGGGGTTATCAATGGCATCCCTTCCCTGGCCGTATCTCTGGATACTTACCAGGATGGGGATTTCAGCTACGCCGCCCGGTTTGCGTCCCAATTGGCTTCTACAGTCCTGGAGAGAGATTTGCCACCCGATATTCTCCTCAACGTGAACGTGCCCAACGTGCCGGCAGCGGAAATCTGCGGCGCTCAGGTCACCCGGCTGGGCAAGCGTGTCTACCGTGACGTGCTGATCGAACGCCAGGACCCCCAGGGACGCAACTACTACTGGATAGGGGGAGAGCCCCCTACCGGCGTGGTGGAGGAAGGGACCGACATCTGGGCCCTGGCTCACAACTGCGTCTCCATCACACCCCTCCACCTGGACATGACTGAGTATCGCTTGTTGGAAGAAATGCAGGGGTGGAAGATTAGCAGGTAGGAGCCTGCCCAAAAAGTCAGCACAGGCGGCTCCCACGCCGCCGGAAGCCGGGCTTCGTCGTGTGCTCAGCCGAACGGCGTAGGAGCCTGGCCCGCTATTTCTATCGCTCCCGCTGGATTTGCGGCACTGTTGCGCCACAGGCAATCCAGCGGTCGGGCGGCGGATTACAAATCCGCCGCGAGCAAAAATGTGATCTACTGAGAAGGGAGAAAGCATGATGGACGCCTGGGAGGCAATCAAGGAGCGGCGCAGCGTCCGGCGCTACGTGCAGGGGCGCGATGTTCTCCCCGAGACGGTTGAGCAATTGCTCCAGGCGGCCATCGCCGCGCCCTCGGCGGGGAACTGCCAACCCTGGCACTTTGTGGTGGTGCGCGATCCTGAGACCAAGCGGGGGCTGGCCCAGGCTGCCTACGGTCAGCGGTTTGTGGCTCAAGCCCCGGTGGTCATCGTCGTCTGTGCTGACCCCGCCCGGTCAGCCTCGCGTTATGGTCGGCGCGGGAGCGAACTCTACTGCCTGCAAGATACGGCGGCCGCCACCGAGAACATCCTGCTTGGGGTCACAGCCCTCGGTCTGGGAGCCTGCTGGGTGGGCGCTTTCGACGAGAGGGCAGCGGCCACAGTCCTGGATCTGCCATCTCACCTGCGCCCTGTGGCCATGATACCCATCGGTCATCCCGGCGAGAG
>JBGVTF010000400.1:0-26586 GCA_041862415.1 Anaerolineae bacterium
TTCTACGAAGAGTCTCAATGTGCCTTGGTCTGCCCCGTGGACGCCTGTGTACCCGATCCTGATCATGAGGAGACTATGGAGGAGCTACACGCCAAGTACAAGAAGATCAATCCGGACCGCGAGCCTACGGGGAGGTGGTAACAATCAGGTGAGGGAGTATGAGGTCTGGACAAGGTCTCCCCTTTCCTAACAAGGTTTTAGTAGAGGAGGGGCAGGAGCAGTTCGAAGATGGGCAACACTTTCTTTGAAGTCATCCCGACCGAGAGACTGGAGGTCGTCGTTGGGCCGTAAGAGCTGGTCCTTCGACCTGCGCTATCTGCAGGGCCGGCCGCCCTGGGACACAGAAATGACCCCGCCGGAGGTGGTGGAACTGATCGAGGGCCTTCCCCCCGGCCGGGTGCTGGATCTGGGTTGCGGCACCGGCACCAACTGTATCTACCTGGCCCGCCACGGCTGGGAAGTGGTGGGCGTAGATTTCTCCGTCGTGGCGATCCGTCGGGCGCAGCGAAAGGCCCGTCAAGCCGGAGTGGACTGCCAGTTCCACCGGGGGGAGGTGACCGACTTGGCGTTCCTTGCACACCCATTCGACCTGGCGCTGGACATCGGTTGCCTGCACAGCCTGTCACCAGAGGGATGGGGGCGGTACGCCGCTGAGGTGGCCCGGCTGGTGCGGCCGGGCGGCCTCTACCTACTCTATGCCTTCACCCCCCGGCCAGACCGGCCCATACCCCGCGGGGTGACGCCAGAAGAGGTCCTCAGCCTGTTCACCCCCACCTTCGCCGTGGAGCGAGAGGAGAGAGAGGAGGACCCCTCTGGTCCGCGGTCGGCCTGGTACTGGCTGCGGAGGCTCTATCCGCCACCAGCCTGAAAAGGCATGTCCCCCCACATAGCATGCATCAGCCTGATGGCGGCCGATGCCTGCAACCTGGCCGGGTTGCAGTAAAGCCTGCCCGTCAGGTGTTGTCGTTCGTCCAAGGGGAGTGTAGCGTTCCCCTCCTTGGATCACCTACAGGATGCCAGAGATTCGAGAATTGTCAAGTGGGCGGTGGGCTGACCGCCCCCACATCTCATGATACCAGGAGGTTGAAAAATGGAAGCCTTGACGCAGATGAAATGTGTCCCCTGCCGTGGCGGCGAACCGACGGTCACAGACGCGGAGACTGCCGAACTCCTTCGGCAAGTGCCCAAATGGAAAATTGTGGAATGGGATAGCATCAAACGTCTGGAACGTGTCTTCGGATTTCCTGATTTTGCCCAGGCGTTGGCGTTTACGAACGAGGTGGGCGAAGTGGCGGAAGCCGAGGGGCATCACCCCGCGATCTTGACCGAATGGGGTAGAGTGACGGTTACGTGGTGGACGCACAAAATCAGGGGGTTGCATCGAAACGATTTTATCATGGCAGCGAAAACGGATACATTATATTCGCCAGACTAAGATTCAGATGAGAGGTGATGGAATCATGGCCGTACCAAAAAACATCAAAAAGATCTCTGACACAGTATGGGAAATCCCTACCACTTACAAAGAGGGCATGCGGGTTCCGGCACGCATTTACGCCACGGAGAAGTTGCTCCGAGAGATGGACGAGGGTGTGTTCGATCAGGTGACGAACATGGCCACGCTGCCCGGCATTCTCAAGTATGCTTATTGCATGCCCGATGGGCACTGGGGCTATGGCTTTCCCATCGGGGGCGTGGCAGCGATGGGCGCAGAAGCCGGAGTGATCTCACCTGGGGGGATTGGCTTTGACGTCAATTGTGGAATGCGGCTCGTCCTCACCAACCTCACTTACGACGAAGTAAAACCTCACCTGCGCCAGTTGGTGGACAGGCTCTTTGAGCGCGTCCCTGCGGGCGTGGGCAGTACTGGCTTTGTCAAGATTTCGCAGGACGAATTTCGCCAGGTCGTGCAGGAGGGCGCGCGCTGGTGCGTCCAAAATGGGTACGGTTGGCCGGAGGATCTGGAGCGCACGGAAGAGGGGGGTTGCATCGCGGGCGCCGACGTCTCCAAAATCAGCGATAGAGCCGTGAAACGTGGGTACAACCAGATCGGAACGCTCGGTTCGGGGAATCATTACCTGGAAATTCAAGTGGCGAAACCGGAGCATGTACTCGATGTTAAACTGGCCAAAGCCTTCGGCATCACCATTCCCAACCAGGTGGTGGTGATGTATCATTGCGGCAGCCGTGGATTTGGCCATCAGGTGGCCACAGACTATCTACAAGTCTTTCTCAAGGTCATGGAGAGCAAATATGGCATCAAGATCCTGGACCGTGAATTGGCGTGTGCACCTTTCCACTCGCCTGAAGGCCAGGACTACTACGCGGCCATGAAATGCGCCATCAACATGGCCTTTGCCAATCGGCAGGTCATCCTCCATCGCATCCGCGAGGTCTTCTCCAATGTCTTTCACAGGGATCCGGCTGATCTCGGCCTGCACCAGGTTTACGACGTTGCTCACAACACAGCCAAGTTGGAGAAGCATCAGATGGATGGTGAGATGCGCGACGTTTTAGTGCATCGCAAGGGTGCGACCCGGGCCTTTGGTCCTGGCATGGAAGGATTGCCCGACATGTACAAGGAGACGGGCCAACCAGTCATCATTGGTGGTAGCATGGAGACGGGATCGTACCTCTTGGCTGGCGTGGAAAGTGGCCACCAGACGTTCTACTCCACGGCTCACGGCAGCGGACGAACCATGAGCCGCCGAAAGGCGAAGAAAATGTTTCATGGCAAGAAACTGCAGCAGGAAATGGAAGCACGAGGCATTTATGTGCGCAGTGTGTCCTACTCTGGATTGGCTGAAGAAGCCGGCCCAGCCTATAAAGATGTTGATGAGGTGATCTTGGCCACTGAGCAGGCCGGTATCAGTAAACGGGTCGTCCGTCTGGTTCCTATCGGGAACGTGAAAGGGTGACGCTAGCAGTAGGGATTTAGGAGGAGATTCATGGAGGTCAGGACACCAATTTCACTGATCACGGGGTCGCTAGGCAGTGGAAAGACGACGCTGCTCAAAAACATCTTGAATACGACTGACCGGCGACTGGCTGTCTTGATGAACGAGTTCGGCGAAATCGCCATTGACAGCCAGGTGATCCAGGGCGAACATGTACAGATTGTCGAATTGGCAGGCGGTTGCGCTTGCTGCGCCTTGGCGGGTGAGTTCGAGGCGGCGGTAGCCGAGATCGTCGAAAAGGTTGCCCCAGAGCTTATCGTGGTCGAGGCCACTGGTGTAGCCGAGGCCGATTCCCTGGCCTACATGGTGGAAGACAACTTGCCGCAGGTTCGTTTGGATAGCGTCATGTGCATTGTGGATGCGTACATGAGCATCAAGTATCCCCATGTCGGATACGCCGCCCGGACGCAACTGCAAGCGGCCGATATTGTGTTGATTAACAAAATTGACCTGGTCACTCCCGAGGAGGTCCAAGAGGTTGAGGCTCAGGTCCGAAAGTACAACGATACCGCCGTCCTATTCAGAACGGTGCGATGTGATGTGGACCTTGACCTTCTTTTCGGCTTGGACATAGAAAAGCGTACTATACCCATCGTTCATCATAGGGATGTAGATTTTGACTCTTTCACTTTTACCACTGACAGGCCCTTGGCACGGGCAAAGTTCCAGCAAGTGATCACTGATTTGCCACCCTCGGTCTACCGGGCCAAGGGTTTTGTGCGCTTTGCAGAGGGGGGCTACCTTTTCAACTACGTAGTAAGACGACCTGAGCTGGAGGAGTTTCCTGCTGAGGAGACCCAATTGGTTTTCATTGGCCCTCATCTCGATGAGACTCGGGAGGCCATCCTGAGCCAGCTTCGAGACTGCGAGGTTTAATATGCCCTACCAATACCTGGAAGACATCGCCACGGCAGACGTAGCATTTGAGGCCCGGGGGGACACAGTGGAAGACATGTTTGTGGCTGCTGCTGATGCCACTATGAACGTCATGGTAGAAGACTTGAACACCATCGCTGACCGGCAGCGTCGAATCATTCACGTCGAGGCCGACGCGGTAGATATGTTATTGTTTCAACTGCTGCAAGAATTAATCTACTACAAAGACGCCGAACGGCTCCTGCTGCGGGTGCCGGAGGTTCATATTCAGCGCCAAAACGATGGCTTTAGCCTGAGTGCTGAAGCTTATGGTGAAGAACTCGACCCGGATCAGCACGAACTCCTCGTAGACGTTAAAGCGGTCACTCTTCACCGTTTCCAAGTACAGCAGACGGAGTCGGGTTGGAAAGCAATGGTAATTTTGGATATATGAGAGGAGAAGTTTCTCAATAGAAGGGGCTAAAGAGGAAGGCATGGAGGAGATCAAAAAGGCGGTGGCCCTGGCTGACAAGGTCCGCCATGTATTCGTCGCCACGGCGGATGCAACCGGATTGCCTCATGTGGCATCCGCGGGGAGGCTCACCTACGCGCCTGACGGGCGTGTGGTGCTGGCAGATTGGTTCTGCCCGGGTACAGTGACGAATCTGCAGCAGAACCCCCAGATAGCGATTGTGGCATGGGACACTGCCACAGACGTTGGATATCAGCTTCTCGGTGAGGTGGACAGGGTGAAGGAGCTAGGCATCATGTATGGGTACGTGCCGGGTGAGGAGGATAAGCCGCCCCTGCCCCAGGTGGAAAGGGAATTGCTCGTCCGCGTGGACAAGATCATCGCTTTCAGCCACGCACCGCATAGCGATGTGGAGGAGTGAGTAGTTCGACAATGTCACAGTGATGGGTTTGCCAGGCGAAGGGCTGGTGATGGCATCCGCAAGGCGGACACCGAATAAAAGTGACCGAAAGCCCCGGGTCATTTGAAAGGTTGCAGCATGTCTCAAGAGCTCAAAGTTACATATGCCACTCTATCGGTTGACAATGAGGAATTGCAATCGGCCTACGATGAGGCCATCACCCAAGTCAGAGCCGGGTGGCTGGGCGTGGAAGTCCCCATGTCCATTGGCGGGGAAAAAGTCTATGCTGACGAAAAGTTTGAAAGCCATAGCCCTATCAACACCGACGTACACCTTTGCACCGCTCAAAAGGGGACGGTCGCGCACGCCAGAGCAGCCATCACGGCCGCCAAGTCAGCCTTTCCTGGTTGGCGAAGAACCCCCTGGCAGGAACGGGTGGTCATCATCCGGGATATCGCTGAGAAGATCAGTGACAACAGCCTGGAGTTGAGTGCGCTGATGATCCTCGAGGTGGGCAAGAACCGGCTGGAGGCACTGGCAGAGGTGGCAGAGACTGCTGACCTGCTGCGCTACTATGCCAATTCGATGGAACAGAACCACGGCTTCATCAACGAGTTGGGCAAGCTGAACCCCAACGACCCCAAAGAGCAGAACTTCAGCGTGCTTCGTCCCTACGGGGTGTGGGTGGTCATCTCTCCCTTCAATTTCCCGATGGCGCTGTCGGCAGCGCCCATAGCGGCCGCGCTCCTGACGGGCAACACCGTCGTCTTCAAAGGCTCCTCGGATACGCCCTACAGCGGCTGGAAGACGGTCCAACTCTTCGCCGAAGCTGGTCTGCCTGCGGGGGTATTCAACTATGTCAGTGGAGCGGGCAGCGTGGTGGGACAGGAGTTACAAGACAACCCTGAGATTGATGGCTGCACCTTCACCGGCTCTCACGATGTGGGGATGGCCATTCTGAAGAAGGCGGCTGGCGGGCCATATCCTCGCCCGGCCATCATCGAAATGGGCGGTAAGAACCCCACCATTGTCTCGAATACAGCCGATGTGACCGAGGCGGTGATCGGTGTGATGCGGGCGGCCTTTGGCATGGCTGGCCAAAAGTGCTCGGCCACCTCTCGCGTCTACGTGCAGGAGGGCGTGTACGAAGCGTTCAAGACCAGGCTAGTCGAGATGACCCGCGCCATCAAAGTAGGCGATCCCACCCAGCGCGATACTTTCATGGGCACGCTTATCAACAGGAAAGCCTACGCAAACTACCAGCAGTATGTGGAGATGGCTCGGGCCGATGGCACCGTGCTGGTCGGCGGGAACGCATTGACCGAAGGTGAGTTCGCCAGGGGGTACTTCGTCGAGCCGACCATCGTGGAGGGGCTGCCCGAGGATCACGAACTGGTCAAGAAAGAGCTGTTCGTGCCCATTTTGCACATCGCCAAAGTGAAAACGCTGGATGAGGCAATGGAGAAAGCCAACGACACTATCTATGGCCTGACTGCTGGCTTCTTTGGCCAGGACGAGCAGCAGGTTGAGTGGTTCTTCGAGAACATCCGGGCTGGCACCACCTACGTCAACCGGGCGGCTGGGGCGACGACAGGCGCCTGGCCTGGCGTGCAGGCCTTTGGCGGCTGGAAGGGAAGTGGCTCCAGTGGCAAGGGCATCGGCGGGCTCTACACGCTGGCACTGTACATGCGCGAGCAGAGCCGGACGACCATTGGATAGCCAGGCGACTGCCGCGATGACCGTGAAGGAGTGTCAGTTGCATCTCGCTGTAGTTCAGATAGGCGGGACCTACGAGACACTTATCGTTAACGAGGAAGAGGAGAAGGGAGGACTATAACGGTGCCGGATTTGATGGATGAGCAGACAAGGGCCAACCTAGTGGAGATACTTTCCCGTATGAAGAACTCGGTAAAACTGCTGTTGTTCACGGAAAAGGTCCAATGCCCTGTGTGCCAACAGCAACAAGAAGTCTTGGAGGCTGTGACGGCGCTGTCTGACAAGCTCGAATTGAAGATGTTCAACTCCCAAGAGCACCAGGAAGAAATGGCGGAATACAGCATTGACAAGTTTCCCGCCACAGTGCCGATGGGAGAGAAGGACTACGGGATACGGCTCTTCGGGCTAACCGCGGGAGAAGAGTTTGCGTCGTTCCTCCAGACGATCATGATGATCTCTACGGGCAATTCTGGGCTAGCCCCTCAGCTCGAGGCTCTTGTAAGGAACATCAAGGAGCCAGTGCACATCCAGGTCTTCGTCACCCTCACCTGCCCGTACTGCCCCATCATGGTGCACACGGCCCATCAGTTCGCCTACGTCAATGACAATATCCGATCCGACATGATCGAGAGTTCCCACTTTCTGGAGCTTGCCAGGAAGTACCAGGTGGAGGGCGTCCCCAGGACCATCATTAACGAGACCACGGTGCTGGAGGGTGCGCATCCAGAGGCCATCTTCTACCTGACAATATTGCGGGCCGTGGCCCCAGAAGAGTACAGGCGGATTGAGACGGCAATGCGAGACATGCAGGGGATTCGCAAGGTCACACCTTTGGAGGAGGTCCATACCTACGACGTCCTCATTGTTGGGGGAGGCCCTGCGGCGATGTCCGCCGCGTTGTATGCCGCCAGGAAGGGCCTAGACGTGGCGCTCGTGGCGGAAAAGATCGGCGGTCAGATGACATACACCGCCCGGATAGAGAACTACCTGGGATTCCCGGGAATAGGGGGCAACGAACTTCTGGAGAGGTTCCAGTTCCACATGGAATCCTATCCCCTGTCGGAGCTCTTGGGGATCAAGGTCACCGAGGTGAAGAAGGCAGGGGAAGAGTTCGTTGTCCGCACTGGCGATGAGGGGGAGTTCAAAGCTCACGGGGTCATCTATTGCGCTGGCAAGGAGTATGGCCGGCTGGGCGTGCCCAATGAGGAACGATACCTGGGGCGCGGCATCGCTTTCTGTGCCACGTGCGACGCACCGCTCTACACTGGCCGGAATGTGGCCGTTGTAGGAGGGGGCAATTCGGCGTTCACGGCTGTGAGGGATCTTTTGAACTTTGCGAAGGAGATCCACCTGATTCACAGGAGGAAGAGCTTCAAAGCCGACGCCGCTCTGGTTGAGGAGATTAAGGGTAACCCCAGAGTCAAGTTCCACACCCCTTACCAGGTGCGCGCCTTCATCGGCAGTGGCAGGCTCACAGGGGTCGAGATCTATTCTCCTGAGGATGAGCAGACCAAGATCCTGGAAGTGGACGGGGTTTTCTTGGAGATTGGGCTATCACCCAACACTGAGCCCGTGAAGGAGCTCATAAAGCTGAACCAGAGGGGCGAGGTCCCGGTCAACCCCGATAAGTCTACCGAACTTCCAGGCTTTTTCGCCGCCGGGGACGTGACGAACATTCCGGAGAAGCAGATTTCGGTGGCAGTTGGTGACGGCGCCTTGGCCGCGCTGACAGCCTACAAGTACCTGGTGGACAACAAGTTGGTGACCAAAAAGTCCGGGGTAGACGATGAGTGGTTGTGAAATTTGAAAAGGCTTCAGACCGATCACACGGGTTTGCTCCAGTTCCACGAGATCATCCACGAGGGAGAACCGGATCGGATTTTCTCCGAAGGCGCAATAGAAGAGGCGATCAGGGCTCGAGAGAAAGGAAAGATCAGGTTCATAGGTTTCACCGGACACCCGTGGCCGTACCTTTTCCAACAGATGATGGTGCCTTCTTCCGGGGTCAGTCAGTGGCCGTGGCTGGCAACAATGACGAAGCCGTGGAGGAGGTCCTGTTTCTCACCAGATTGGCCCATCGGGTCCACCTGCTGGTGCCGCCACCAGAGCTGAAGGCATCGCCTGACCTGGCTGCCGAGGTCAGCCAGCATTCCAGAGTAGAGATCCACATGGCAACTCGCCTGCGAGAAGTGATTGGAGAGCAACAGGTCGAAGGCGTGCGGGTGGTCCCACGGGGTGGAGAAGAGCAGATGATGCCGATGGCCGGCGTTTTCATCTATCTGCAGGGCGGCAATCAATCACCGACTTTCTGGACGGCCACGTCTCGCCGGAGGCCGCCGAGGGCGGGCTTATCGCCGCCGTCCGAGATGGGGACGTGATCACCATCGACATCCCGAGTCGGAGCCTGCACCTGCGCGTCCCGGACGAGGAGATCGTGGCTCGCCTGGCCACCTGGCAGCGGCCCGAGCCCAAGTTCAGGCGGGGCTACCTGGCGCTCTACGCCCGCCTGGCCGAATCCGCCGACAAGGGAGCCATCATCCGGCACAAGTTCGAGTAGAGGGCGCCATGTCCTTTTGAGCAGGGACAACACGATATTTCACACATGCCGCTTTCGTTCCCCTGACGCCAGGGACGATTGTGGGCCTGGAACGCGTTCTCGACGTTATAGGGATCGTTCAACCAAGCCGGCGTGCAGTCCTGCAGACTAGGTGACCTGCTTTTGAACAGGGGCCGCGTTTTCAGGCCCGTACCGCCGCACCACGTAGATCGCCCAGACGATCACCGGCGCACTCATCAGGACCGCGACAAACTGCCCGCCCGCTTCGGAGACCGTCAGCCAGTTGAAGAAGGCGTGGAACAGAACGACCAGCAAGAGACTTCCGCCCGTGCCGTTGTAGATCCAGGTGAAGACCATTGCGGCAAAGATGATCGAAACCAGGAACATGGGAAAGCCAAAGATGCCCATTTCGATATAGGTTTCTCGGTAGAAGAAGGCGGGTACATGCCAGAACGCCCAAGGCAAGGCCAGGATGAGCGTCGCCGAGGCGGCTGGACGGGTCCGCTGTAAGCGCGGCAAAGCAAAGCCGCGCCAGCCAGTCTCCTCGCCGAGGCCATACGTAAGAAACCAGAGACCGAGCACGCCGAGGGGGCCGAGGTAAGGCAGGTAGTCTGCCTCACCGAGCAGGGACAGGTTTGACCAGGCTCCCGTGAGAACGCGATTCAAGAGAACGGCGATGCCAAAGAGTCCCACGGGTGCGAGGACGGCGAACGCGTAGTAGCGAAAGTCCACACGCCATTTGAGCAAGCGTCCGAGCAGGGTGCGGATTCCCGCACCACCCTCGGTAATGCCTGTGAGAATCAGGGCAGCGGTCATCGGTCCGAAGGAGCCAAGGTAGTGCATGGCCAGCGGGACCTGCGCCGCGATCAGCCCCCGCGCCGAGAGGGCAACGGGGATGTGAATACTCCACGTCACCGCATAGGCGAGGACAAAGTACAGAACCACGGAATGTCGTTTGAACCAGGATGAAGTATTGAAGGCCGATGAAGAGGGCGTGTTCATGCCTTTCCTCCCGTCAGTTGTGCGCTGATCTCCCACAGGCGTCTGGCGATGTCCAGGTCGTATGACTCTGGCGAGGAGGCGACGGCGCGTTTCTTGACAAAGTACTTGCCTGTGATCCCCTCCACCTCGGGGGAAGAGGCCAGGTAGATGGAGGTCTCTGCTCCCTTCTCAGGGCTCAGGAAGAAGGGCTTTACCAATGCATACATCATGCGCGCGAACGAAGAGAGGTCCGGGTCTTTCAGTGGACCTCCAGTCGCCACGGCGCCGGGATGAAGGCAGTTGGCCGTCACCCCCGTGCCGTCGAGCCGTCGAGCCAGCTCGTAGGTGAACAGGATCAGCGCCAGCTTGGCCTGGTTGTTCGCCCGCATCCCGTTGTAATCCTTTTCGGACATCAGGTCGTCAAAGTTGATCGTCGCTTTGCGGTGGTAATCGCCAGCGACATTGACCACCCGCGCCGGCGCGCTGGCCTTGAGCACGTCCAGCAGCAAGTTGGTGAGCAGGAACGGCGCCAGGTAGTTGACCGCGAAGACGGTCTCAATGCCGTCTACGGTCACCGATCGTTTGCTCAGAGCGACGCCAGCGTTGTTGATCAGCACGTGCAGGTGCGAGTAGCGAGACTTGAATTCCTCTGCGAGTCGGCGCACCTCGGCCTGTGACGAGAGATCGGCCAGCAGCAGATCGACATTCGGGTTGCCGGTGGCGGATTTTATCTCGGCCAGCGCCGCTTCTCCGCGGTCCCGATTGCGACAAACGATCACCACGGTTGCGCCCCTCCGAGCCAGGCCCAAGGCGGTCGCCTTGCCGATACCCGAATTCGCGCCGGTTATCATACAGATTTGGTCCTTCATTCGAGCCCCTCCTCGCCACTTGATTGATGCCTGCTTCTTGAGCTCCTGTTTGACACGATCGCTGCAAGCGTTGCCGACACAAGCAACAGCAGCGGCCAAAGCCGCTCGAGCAAGGTCGGCTCAAATGAGTCCTTCAATCCATCCAACATAGACTGGAGTTCAGTTTGCGGAAGCCAGCGCCCACGCACCATAACACCACTGATCTTGCTGGCATTGGCCACGTCATCCAGCGGATTTGCGTCAAGCAACAGCAGGTCGGCGCGTTTGCCCTCACTGACCTTGCCGAATTCATCGAGATGGCCCAACGCCAGCGCGGCATCGTGCGTCCCAGCCTCAATCGCCTCATACGGACTGAGACCTGCTTCCACGAGCATAACGAGTTCTTCGTGGATGGAGAACCCCGGAATGTTATAAGCCTGCGCCGCGTCTGTGCCGAGCAGGATGCCCGCGTCCGCCTGGTGCAACGCCTGTACTATTTCACGGTTCAGTGCCGCGATGCGCTGCGGGTAATCCGCGCCCGGGTATGTATGGGCATCTCCTGACATCTTGTAAAAGAATGGTGCGAACAATTTCCAGGCGGGCGAATAGTAGACCGTGCCAGGCTGGGTTTTCAGGCGCTCGATGCCCTCGGGTGTTTCCTTGCTCCTGGGATACTCAGTAAGCGTCACAACATTCCAGACACGCGCCTCACGGGTTTTGACAGCATATTCATCCAATTGATCTCTGGGGATGATGAACTCCACCGTGTCCGGGTCAACGTAGCCGCTCAGGTGTTCGATCGTCTGTTGCCCGCCCGCCAAGACGTTATCCAAACCGACGGCGAGAGGCACATGCCCGACGACAGGCATATCATTCTCGCGCGCTGCTCCGAGGATGGCCTGGTACACTTCCGGTGAAAGGTGGTCATATACCTTGATAAAGTCGTATCCCCGTGCCTTCTGCCAGGCCACCGATTCCCTCGCGGCCTCAGGCGTATCAAACACTTCCGCCATTGGATGAAACGAGGGGGAGCCTTCCATAGACGGGCCAGTCGTATAAATCGTCGGGCCAAATAACGTGCCTTGCTCGATCTGTTTCCGCAATGCCAATTGGTCGGGAAATCCGAACTGTAACATCTTGCCGGTGTGGCCCCACATGTTGCGGACGCTGGTGACGCCATTGGCAACCCACAGCAACATATCGTCTTCGAACTGGATATGGACGTGCATGTCCACCAGGCCGGGCATGAGATATTTTCCCTGCCCATCGACAATTAGCGCCTCATCCGGGACCTGAACCTGTTCGCCGTTCCCGATCGTCTCAATCGTCCCATCGCGCACGATGACGGTCTGGTTTTCCAGAACCCGTTCGCTGTCCATCGGGACGACGTTGACGTTCACAAACGCCACAAGCGGATTGGCAGCAGGTAATTCATTCGAAAGCTCATAGATATAGGGCTTATCAGAAGATAGAATACCTGCATTGGTCAGGTAGAGTAAGGCCAGGCCAACTACCAAAAGCAACCCAATCAAGAATTTAGATAGAAAGTTTTTCATGTTATGCCCCCACAGGAAGTTTTTCACGTTGTAGTGCCACATCACGATGCGGATAATTGACAGGGATCGGAAGTTTTGTCACTCAATTTGGGCCACATCTAGGTCGGGAAGATGCAAGCGCGTGACGATCCGCGCAGCCACCTGATGTGGGCCTACGTGAGTATTGTCGATGCGCAGCGTATTCGAGTCAGGGATCGCGGTGGAGAGATCGGACCGCGCCAGCATCTCTTGGGGACCCTGCGGGGACGTCAGTTTCCTGTATTCCTGTCGTTCTGGGGCTACGACACGCCGCTCAAGCTCTAAGATCACACGCCAATTGCAGAGTGGACCTCGTCGCCCGAGGACTCGGCCGCCTCTCGGATGCGAGCGACGAAATCGTTTTCAACCTGATTTGAAAGAAGGCGCCACCTCTGGGTTCACTGCTAACATCTTCGCCTCAGGCGTGCGAGTGCGTCTTTCCACCAGGCTCGACGTCAATCGCATCAAGCCTGGTCGAGAAAAAGCTGACTGCCCCTCGTAGATCAGTATGTGAAGGCGAAAAGGATCTGTGTCCCGGCGTGCAGGGCCTCGTAAAGACTGAGGCCCGCTCGGACGAGATAGCCCATTGCGTGGTTCGGGAGCGGGGGACGGGGTCGCGAGGCCCCGACCCACCGTAACTTGGGCGGCTGCTCCCTTACGTTCTACCGCGTCAAAGCAAGATATAACTGAACAACTGCCATGACCAGATTGGCTAGCGCCCCAGGTACATTCGATGCGAATACCGCGCCGAAGCAAAATACCACGCCAGCCAACAGCCCAACTTCAACAAACGCGCCTCTGCTCAGAATCGAGACTCCTACCAACAACTGAAACACGATCAGCGCTCCTGTGAAAGAACGGGCATGCGGAATCACCACTTTCCGGATAAGCGGTCTGACGAAGGGTAACCAAGCTTTCTCCGCAAAGCTCCCATAGAACTCGTCCCCATGGCGCAGCGTGTACAGAACACTGAATACCGCCCCCACTAGATAGAGCAGCCCAAACCCTATCTCAACGATATTTCGGAACAAGTCGCTCATGTCCATTTTTCTCCCTGCTAGGCTCCAGTTGTGGTCTCAGCCCGTTTCGCTCCAAATAGACCCGTTAGATAGGTTGATGCAAAGATCAAGGCCCAAGGAATCCAGGTTCCCAAAAGGCTGGCAAACATATCAAAGCTCTTTTCGATGAGGAGAGCGACCACAAAGAAATCCATGAACACGACAACGGAAACAAATACAATTGCGGTCTGCAGTGGTGTGGTGTAATTGAACGCCCTAAAGTAAATCGAAGTGATGGCCCAAAAAACGACCGGCGCGCCAATGGCATGAATGATTAGCGTATTCTCCATAGACGTGACCGCCATGCCAATCCATATAATCGCTCCGCAAAGGGCCCATCCTATCAAAGCGTGTACCAGAATAACAACTATTCTCGGGAAGTTTAACTTTTCCATGACATCCTCCTTAACAGAGATTTCAGTAAAATGTGAGTTTTACCACCCATCGGCTCTCGACCGTGATCATTGTTTCAGCCTGTGGTTGTTGATGCTCCACTAGCGGACACAGCCGATTTGGCTGCGCGGCCAAAGCTGAACAGGTCGCGCAGGGAGCTATGGCGGCGGTGCATCAGCCAAGTCAAGATCACGGCATAGATGAGGTTGGACGAGGCTGTTTCGACAAAGTGTGATAACGCCACCGAGAGAGGCATCAATGGATTAGGAATCAGATGCACATCGTTCTGCACCAGCGCGAACAGCAGCACGACGATCAAACCGGCTTCCCAGACTCTGCCTTTTGTCGTGCGAATGATTGGCGCGGCCAGGGCGATCCATAGTGCCCCCCGGAAAAACTCAAACACGAACACGAAAGGATCATTCGCCCATAGGCCACCTAACTGGGCCATAAAACTGTCGGGAACTGTCACGCCATAGAAAGCGGCCACGTCTGGGTTTCGAAGGGCGATATAGTAGCCGAATGCCCAGAACAATACCGAATAGACGATCACTGACAGGAACGTCACTTTTCCAACAAGCTGTCCGATGGGCATCACTAAGCGCGTGTTCGGCGATTCATCCGCCTCTGGTTGCTTTTTGGCCTTGCCCAGGATCGGCACGGCCACCAGGGGAAAGATCACGACCATTGGCACGGTGAAAAGAAACAGTCCCGGGAGCTCCTCGGGTGTGATGTTGGTCATGAAATACCAGGCTTCAAGCATTGACGTAAAAGTCTTTACCCCATAGAACACCAGGGCGACGACGACCATCAAGCGCAGACCGCTCAGACGGGAGCGCAAGATGAAATAGGTCAGTATCAGAGTGTCGATGAGACTGACACCCAGGAGCCCGAGCGCAGACATAGCCGATTCCTCAGGGCTCATTTGCTGCGCTGCCGCAGAATCAGCGGTAAAAACAGCAGATCCGATCGAGAAAAAGATAAACATCACAATGGTCAGAACGACGATTTTCAGCACCAGGACGAGTGCAGATTTGATATTCATGATTCTTCTCCTTTTCTAACCTAGTTTCATCCGGTGTACGGCGACTTTCGCCGTAGACTTTTCTCCGTTTGACTATTCTTCTTTCTGCAGGGCAGCAACTGCGAGTGCGAAAAGCCCAATACCCAGCAGAGTCACATTGGTGTCGACACTAGCCACATCCGGCAAAAATCCCATGACGATGCTGGCAACAGACATGCCGACTGCAACTGCTTTCAAGACGAGATTTACGATGTTTTTATCCATTTTTATTCACTCCTTTTTGTCAAGATTGATGGTTAGCCAATTCAGGTTTGATCTAGTTGACGTCAATTAGCATAAGGACTTCCTTCAAAGTTGGTTTGTGATTCATCTTTCGAGTTCAACCCGACTTGGTTGACCGAAACTTGTACTGAGCGAAGTCGAAGTATCAGCGGCAGGTTCATATCCCGAATCCCGGCCAGCACACCGTGCAGAGCCGCCTGGTCAATGATCGGGCCGGTGAAGGTGGTAACTGGCGTACCATCATCGTTGAGGCCGGTGGTAGCTGAAGACATTTGGCCCTCCTACATCAAGCTGTTCGTGTTGACCGCGCCGGGACTGCCGAAAACGCTGACGCTACCCTGATATCGCGGGGCAACCCTGCGGTTGCCCCGCGGACGGGCCGTGTTTGTTCTCAACGTTTCCGAAGGACGATGATCAGATGATCAGGTTCAGCACGGCTTCTCGTCTTCCTTGACCAGCGCCGAGAGGACGACGGTGACGACGCTAACGATGAGCGCGCCCAGGAAGGCGGACCAAAAGTTGTCCACGTAGAAGCCGATGCCGAACCAGTTGACGGCGATGGACGAGGCCAGCCACAGAGTGAGGCCGTTGATGACCAGGACGAACAAGCCCAGCGTGAGGATGATGAGCGGGCAGGTCAGCAAACTGAGCAAGGGACGCACGACCGCGTTGACGAGCCCCAGGATGATCGCCATCACTGCGTAGACGACCCAGCCGGTTCCGTCAACACGGATGCCCGGCACCAGCCAAGCAGCCGCAAAGAGCGCCAGGCTGACGATGACCCAACGGATGAGCAATTTCATTTTGCATTTACCTCCTTAATTTCATTTTGCAGGCTTTACGATAGCAGCCGTTTGAGGCGCTCGCTGGCATACTGGCGTCCCGTGCGTCGCCGCAGCGCAAACCAACTGCCAATCCCGGCTATCAAGAAGAACAGCGGCATCCCCCAGGTAAAGAGGAAACCCGTCAAAGCAGTCACCACCAAACTCCGTTCCGCGTTCATGATCACCCAGTCGACAAGACTAAAAGGCTGTACAGCGTGGAACGGAAAACCCCCAGGGTTGCCAGCACGCGCAGCCAGTCGAGATAGTGCAGCCGCACCGACTTGCCGCTGGGGTGTTCTGGTTGGGCCGTTTTGACAGTTGCACGCCTTCATAGGCTGGAGAGAATCTCGGCCTTCTTTTCCTCGTACTCGGCTTCTGAAATCATGCCGCTGTCCAGCATCTCTTTAAGTTGACTCAACTTCTCAGTTGGGTCCCGTGACTCTGCCGTCGCCTGTGTTTGCACGGCTGGCGCTCCTGGCCGCCAAGTGCGCAACAGGATGAATATCCCCAACCCGACCAGCAAGATCGCCCCGGCATAGCGGCCAAGGCCAAAGCCACTGATGCCGATGATCAGCTCGAAGAAGACCGCTCCTACCAGGAATATCACTCCCCCGATAGCGGTCAGGCGTCTGCCGTTCACCACCATCTGCTCTCGGTCTTTTATCGAGCCATAGATGATCTGCCCCAGGCCAATGGACGTAGGGGCGACCAACGCCCAAGCGTAGGCCCAACTCTGGAAGTGATCAAAGGTGTTCTGGTATAGCAGGAGGGTTCCGGTCATCGACACCACGCTACCGAAAATAGCCAGCCCCTCACCAGCAGAACCTCCCGTTGTCAGGGCAAAGACGAACAACAGGACACCGGGCACGATGATGTAGAAGGGCCAGACGAAGCGCCCTACATGGATATTGAACAGTTGTCCCAGTATGAACAGAATCCCCAGCACTACCAGAGCACCGCCCAGGGCCATACTGCCAATACGCGGTCCTCGGTTCCCATTATCTTCAGTCATCTTTCTACCTCCTATTTGAAAGTATAGTTCACGAAGCGTCTGGTCAAATGGCTTCACATTCTTGAAAGGATCTCGGCCTTCTTGGCCTCATAATCGGCTTCCGTAATCAGGCCGCGCTCCATCATCTCTTGAAGTTGCTTCAATTTCTGAGTCGGGTCTTCCGATGCCGCCGGCGCTTGTTCCACGACGGCCGGTCGCCTCCGACCAAGGCTTGCCAGCAGATAGAAAAGCGCGCCGATTACCACTACGGGCAACACACAATATGTGCCGATGAGCCCGGTGATAAAGTCACCTCTGACGCTGAAGCTGGAGGCGTCTGTCGACACCTGCCCTTCGACGCGCGCGCCCTCCGCCCGGTGGACATCGCCTGAGGTCCCGACTACGTCGCCGTGCACGACCGCCCCGGGTCTGAGATAGACGTCGCCTGAGGTCATGACCACGTTCCCCTCGATTTGTGCGTCGGCCTCAACATAAAGGTCCCCACTCGTCATAATCACAGAGCCGGTTACACGTGAGCCTTCTTCGAGTGTGACATGACCTGAGAAGACCACCAGGTCTCCTCTCAGGGTTTCTCCGCTCCTCAGCGTGTAGCTGCCGCTCGTGACCACCTGTGCCACACAGCCAGAGGCCAGCACGGCGACAAGGACCAAAAGAACAAGGGTTATTGTACGTTTCATCTTCTTCTCCTTTCTCAGCACCGGACTTTTGCCTTTTGAAGATTGGCGAAATCCAGCTATCAGTCAGTAACTTTGAGCAAACTCCTTGGAATTCAGTCTTTTCGTATCGTTTTGATGAACCTCCCCCCTAGACCTGTTGAAAAGAGTACTTTTCCTCGAACTGGTCAAGCATCTTGCGGCACATGCTGAGCATCTCTTGTCGTTGCTCGGCGTCCATCATGGAACAGCAGCTCTCCATCATCTCTGACATCATGTCCTGCATCATGGAACCCACCTCTTCCGCATTCATCGTGGCAAAGCACTGCTCCACCATGGAGGGTATCGCCTCCATCATTGATCGCATGCTCTCTGGGTCCATGTCGCGGAACATCTCCTGCATCATCTTGGCATCATTGTTTGTCTCCTTTTCTTTTCTTCCGGTTTCATCTTACCGATTCTGCCTCCCATAAGCTTTTCTATATCACATATGGTCATGGCCTCCTTTCTCCAAGGGGTTATGGATGGACGTTGAGGTCGAGCTCCTTTGTCAGGGTAGATTACTGGTGAGTGCTCACGGCATTCAAGTTCCTAACCTCAGCCATGCCAGGGTTTCTCGTCTGGTTCGACTCGTAAGCCGTCCATCAACTTGTTGAAACCGCTGAACAAGTCCACAACGGCCATTAGTTCGAGCACAGCCTCGTCATCCAGCCCTAACTTCTGCACCGCAGAAGTATGAACCCAGAGTCAGTAATCACATGCATTCACCGCTGAGACAGCGACAGCGATAATCTCCTTTGTCAAGCGGTCAAGTTTCCCTTCTTCTACCATGACCGCTTTCACTTTGTTCCAATTCGCCTCCAAATAATCAGGTTTGGAAGCCATCACCTTGTAGAGATTGGGGACAAAGTCAATTCCGAGCTGGGACTTGATCTCCTCGTAAATATCTTTGATTTTGCCCGTAGCCTCTTCTTCGGGAACCATGTTGATAGACGCCATTTTAGCACCTCTTTCATAGATTGTTATCGCAACATAGCCCAGTGGCCAACGTCGGTGCCAGGAATCGTATCCTCCTCGACCACCTGAAATCCATAATGCTGGTAAATAGGCACATTCTCCCGATTTTGGGTTTCAAGATAGCAGGAAGCCTGTTCCGTATCCAATCTGGCAAGCATGGGCTTTATTTGTGTTCATCAATGGTTCTTTGTGTAGCACCCCAAAGGGCGTCCTGCCCGTAACTACTGCTGTTCCTGCAAAAGGGCGAGGTCCTGTATGTTCTGTTCCAGTGTCTGGAGCACGCCAGACAAGATGACCTTTCAGGGTCACCCGTCTGGCATGTGTTCTACCATTCCCCCGATCAAGGACCCCAGCGGTCGAGAGAGTTTGCGGCGCCACTCAGCAGGCATGATGAGGCCAGCAATCACGCCGGCAATCGCGCCGCCAAGTAATGCTATCAGCAATCGCACTTTCTTCATGATGGTGTCTCCTCTAGAGTATTTTGGACTCTTTCCAATCTCATGTGGAAAGGGCTAAGCCGCAGCGCACTGCTCAGCACGTCCTTCGGCCCTTCCACCTTGCTCAGGACAGGCCTCTGCCCAGGCAATGCGCTGCGGGGGCGTGGTGGCCTAGCGGCGCAGTAGCATGGTGCCCAGGATTACCACGCCAATCAAGATCAGGATCAGCGGAAAGCCTATCGTCAAGTTGAAGAAGCCGCCGAGACCGAGAATCAGCAGAATTCCGGCCCAAGTATAGTCCCACGCCGTCGGGTTCGGCTGATCCGGCGAGGTCACGCGCCAGAGCGCCCCCACCAGCGCATACAACCCCGCACCAGCGAAAACCCAACTCCACGCGCTGGCCCCACCGATTTGCGGCAGATAGCCCAGGCTGTCGGCTCCAAAGATCAGACCCGCCCAGATGAACACACCCGCCCACCATCCGGCTTCTAGGCGCTGGCGTTGCTCTTGTTGGCTTGTCTCCTGTTCGAAGGTCATCTCGTCTCTCCTTTCTTGGTTTTGTTTAAATGCGCTGGATTCTGCCTTTTGAAGATCAGCGAAATCCAGCGCATTCATGCAGCTATTGCAAAAGCTCCTATGGATGCATCAAATGGTCACATCCGAACAACCAATGGCAAACTGGTATGACATCGTGGAATGTGCAGGCTGCAAGAAAGAAGAGAATCACACCCACGAGCACCAAAATGATGAGTTGGTGATGTTTTTCAACTGTTGCAGCTAATGCGGACATGACAAAACCTCCAATCTCTCTTTATCTAGTGGATAGTTCGCTTGTTTGGTCAAATAGGGCGGTTTCACTTTCTATGTCGAATGGTTAACCTCCTTTCTCCTCGTCCAGAGTTACATTGAATTATCTGAGAATTGACTTGTGTCGTTTTTTACGGACTTTTGCGAAAAGTTTTTGTTTCTAACCTCCTCCCCGTCGTGGTCGCTGATGAGCAGCGCAGCCAGCGTGGGTAAAAGTTCGGTTTGCATCGCTCGCTTCGGCACGTAGGCGCTCGCCCCAGCCGCTGTCGCGTCGGCGCGATGGGGGTCGTCTTCGTGAATGGTCAACATCACGATCTGCGCCGACGGCAAGATGGCTTTGATCTGTCGCGTAGCTTCAATGCCGCTCATCCCTGGCAGGCTGATGTCCATCACAACCAGGCGCGGTGACTCGATTGGGATCAGGGCGACGGCTTCCTCACCGCTGGCAGCCTCAATCACGCGACACTGGGGAAACTCTACTTCCAGCCAGTCTCGCAGCGACCGGCGTACGGCGTCGTGATCTTCGACGATTAGAATTGTTGCCGGCATACGGCACCCTCCTGTGCCGCAATAGTGGCGCTTCTGCCAAGACGCGCCATTAAACGGTGCAATCTTGCACTGGGGTGATCGGCGGGTGACTGGGGGAAGACCAAGTTATCTCTACTTCACGCAATTGATGAGGCGCCTTGCTTCTCCCAACCCCACGGGCATACGCTGAAACACCGAGCGCATATCTTTGCTTCATTTTTGCTGGCCTCGCGTGTCCGGTTGTGTGAAGTATTCTTCGCGTACGAACAGCATCGTCGTCACAAAGAGCCCGAACAACAGGAATTCAATCACTTCAGGGGCTTCTATACTTCTTACCGTAAGGTCTAGGATCATAGGACTCAGATAGGCTATGAGAGTACCAAGAAGCAATGTGGTCCAAGCCCACCTGTGGCCTGGTTGTAACCACCTCCATATGACTAACGTTAACGATAAACCAGCCCCCAAGTTGAATCCTCCGATAAGTCTCCACAGCAAGGTAACGTAGGCCGCCACGATATGGCTATCTTTTTGAAATTCCTGCCAGTCTTGTTTTGTGAATCTGTCGAATCCAGCAGCCAATACCTCTGGATTTACTATCGCCATAATGCCATATGCAGCTAGCCCAAGTGTGGTCAAATACAAAACTACTTTGTGATATTTGATTAGAATGGTTTGCGGTTTCATGTTCGTTTCTCTTTATCCAATAGCGTGATGTTTATTCTAGTTGTCCCTCGATCATGGATGGGATAACCTATTTCTGGCTCGTTTTTTACGCCGCCGCGCTTATGCTACCGCGCAACATGACGATCCCCAGCCATACGAACCACGGGATCTGACCCAGCCCCAAAATGATCCCTAGCCCTAGCTCGCCGAGAGCCGGGACAGCCGAGAGGATACCCGCCACACCGATCACCACGCCAAAGTAGTTCAGTGCCCAGCGCTAGCGCCAGGACAACCAGAAAGATGCCGAATACCACATAGAGGAGTAGGTACATTATGTACATGATGGCCTGGTTGTCCACGAGTAAAGCCACCTTCTGGACAGGGTCGACAACACCAGGATAGTCCACTGTGTCCCCAGAGAACGCCGAGAAATCCACGAAACCTCAGTGCGCTCTGTGTTCACGACAATGAAAGAGCGGGTATGTTCTTGGGGTAATAGACCAACTTGTTGGCTGAACTACATCGGAAGTGAAATCGCGCCGTGAAGGCGTCCGCTCCTGTGAGTGGTTAGATTGCCCCATTGATGACACTCAGTGATTATCAGGCTATCATACCAACGACCTAATCTCCTGCACAAAGCTCGCCACAGTCTTATCGACCGAATTTGAAATGGCATCCTCACTGTGACCATAGATTATCTTGAACTTATCCTCTAGCCAGGCTGAATCCGATTCTGGCACAGAGGTTCCTTTCATCGCTCGCTCGATATGATGACCGAAGTACATTTCGATCGCTGTGTGCAGCATATTGAAGAGGTCCTCGAGAGGCTCGATTAGACGGCCAATATCCTTGCCAAACAGCACCTCCGCCTCCCAACATACCTGATGTATCTCCTTCAATGTCTCTTGTGCCGGGCGTATGCGATTCATCCTTGCGAAGCACTCGTCCCGATGCTGGGCTTCGGATGCATTCTCATCAGGATGTCGGTCTCTCTCCGTTGATTCTGAAACCGATGTCCACATCCCTCGCGCTCGCTTATATTGGTCCCCAAACTGATAGGCTAGATACGCTAACTTTCGAGCTGCCTCGAACCTGGCCTTTCCCTGAAGCTCCTTCCGCCATTGTGAAAGACCAAGAATGGCCACAACAGCCACTATTGCGGCTGAAAGCCCGACTGCAATTTCGCTAGCAATGCTGATCAGGTCCTTGAACCAAGGCTGAAGCACCAGTGACCTCCAATGTATCAAGCGATCATCAAGTCAGATCAAAAACCCTTCGGCGAATGATTAAATGTCAGATCTGGGCAATCTAACAATGTGTAGGTTGCAGTATCGCCGTCTAAACCTCCAGGTGGCGTTTTAGACGGATATCTTGCTGTCTAAACCTCTGTTTCGGTGGATTAGACGCAAGTTTTGCCGTCTAAACCTCCAAACAGCGTTTTAGACGGACTGTTTCACTCCTGATCCTGATTAGGCAGACTCGGAAGCGATTGCAGATGAATTGAATCCTTCAACGATCAGCCATACCGCCAAAACCATTTCTTGCAAGCCTAATGGGGCTTCCATAAGGTTATAGATCGTCGAGCGAGTACCATGGCCGAACAGAGGTAAAAAGCCTGATGCTAAATACAATGTAGCTCCAATAAGACCTTCCGTGAGTTCGAATTCGCCGGGGCCGAAGCTCAGAAAATCCGATTCACCGCTGATGCGCTTGACGTAATCGAGAAGTGCCCGGGCATCTTCAACCGACACCTCGCGGATCAGAAGAACACGACCGTTTTTCAGCTCGTATTTGCGTGGTTCCATAGCTCAGATGGTATTGACGGCCCAACGGCGCAGCGGATAACCCGCCAGCGTCAGGCCATGAAGCCCGACCACAGGGAGGGCTTGATCGGCGGCGCAAGACTCCGAGCGATTGACATCCAGCAGCGCGCGACGTCCGATCCATCCCGACGTTATCCGATCAATAACATACCAAGCCTTGATGTCATTCAATCTCGATGACTTGCTCAGAAATGAGAACGTCTGGCTGTGGCCTATTTCGACTCGGCCGCCAGGAACTGAAACAACGCCAACCAATCCTGACGCACCAGGCTGCCGCTACTGTTTCCCAAACGAACGATGATCAAATCATTTTCGGGATGTAAGTAGAGATATTGTCCAAGATGGCCATTCGCATTATAGTCACCAGCTTCTCTTGAAACCAGCCACCATTGATATTGGTAATTCCAAACGCTACCGGCGGTTGTATCGACCCTTGTGGAGCGTTCTACCCAGCTGCGGGATACAACTTGATTCCCATCCCAATTCCCGTAATTGAGGTACAGGCGCCCAAATTTGGCAAAATCGCGTGCGGTTGCACCGATGCAACACCAGGTTTTCTCCAGTCCGTCTCCTTCATGATCAATGTTCCAGAGTCCATCAAACTCCATTCCGAGCGGCTCCCATAATCTATCTTGCATGTATTCTGTGATCGTCTGGGGATCCAATGCCCGAGAGAGGATAAGACCGAGGAGTGCCGTATCGCCAGATTTGTAGTTGAACTCTTGACCAGGAGGTTCTCGCAGGTCCAGTTTTACAAGTTCATGTTCGAGATTTGCGGTGTAGTACAAACGAGGGTGTATGCCGAAGGGATTATCGTTCTCTGCATATTTCATCCCCGAAGTCATTTGCAGTAAGTGCTCGATTGTGACATCAGCGAATCCGGTTGAAGCCAGTTCCGGCACAAAGTCCGTGACGGGTTGGTCAACCGATTGAATGTAACCGTCTTCGATCGTACATCCTACGAGAATAGACAAGATGGATTTCGCTATGGAGAAAGAAAGCGATATTGATGACGGAGAATGACCGTTGAAGTACTGCTCGTAAAGTATGCTGTTGCCCTTGATAACCAAAAACGCAAGCGTGTCATTTGAGTGGAGCAACTCGTCTAGCGAAATATCCTCGTTCTCGCCAAATGGGACCGTCAACGGCACTCGTGCTTCGTCCTTCCCGTCCATAAACCGGAAAGGAGTTTGGCTGGCCTTCAGCGGTCGACTGGGAAATATCCTGAAATCATCAACCCCTGTGACGTTGTACCGAATCATCCTATAAACAGTGTCTGGTGATGATGACCATAACCAACTGGCAATCAGCGCCAGGAACAATGCCAGCAGTATCCATCCATATCGCCTGGATCTTCGCTTGGATTCAATCATCGTGACATTTCCTTCTCTTCTACCATTCTCGTTGTAGGTCACCTTTCAATAGAGTCATCGTCTTCATCAAGAGGTAGCTCCCCGGAGCGGGCGGATTGGCCCCGTGCAGTTCCCATCTCGAGTCGGCTCAGGATCGTCGAATACCGCGCGCCACCCATTGCGCTTTGGCTGGCGAGATCGGCCCTGAGCTGCTTTGGCGAACCCGCCTGATCCCCAATCCACGTTTCTCCATATCCGCGGAATGACGGCCAAACCCCATCCTGTCCTCGACGGTTTCCAGCTAAGCGGCATCGCCTGCGTTCCGCAAGCTGATGACAGCGATTGACGCTTCGGTAGGGTAGGCAATATAGCTAACCGCCTCCTGGGCGATCCGGCAGAATGCGGACTTGCTCTCAATAGGTAGACTGCATTCACCTTGGATATGCAATGACACCAGCAATTGGGCGTGGCTGGAGATCGAAGACGGATATACGGAACACATCGGCGCATTTCCGTGGATACTCCACGAATAGCGCGATGGGTCTGGTCAAGCACCGCACCCTGGTTTCTTTATTGCGATTTCTTGCCGCCAAACCCTGCCAGCAGGTATCCGCTCGTGATCAAAAACCCGGCGCAGAAGGTCCCCCACAGGGGAAGCTCATCGGCTGCACCTGGAAAGCCGCCCCTGGCTGCGAAGACGGCTGCGGTGAGCAGCACGAGGAGATAGGCTGCCCCTTCGACAGATACGATGGCCGCGAGCACATAACCCCAGTCCCTCTTCTGCCAAAGCCAGACAGCAGCAAGCGCGTACCAGGGTATTATCAGCGAGAGATCGAGCGCCGGAATGACGTTCGTGACATGGCCGGTGCGCTCGATGATTTCGGGCACCTGGCCGGTTCGCAGATAATCGAAGGCTTGCAGAAGATAGACAATGGTGAGGCCGCCGGCGATGAAAACCAGCCATGCACTGATCCAACGAACAGGCAACTTCTTTCGAAATTGTCCAGCCAGTTCATCTACATTGATCCTCGGAACCCCGAAAACCAGCCCGAAAATCGACAGTGCAAACAGGCCGGTATAGACCAGGAACATCTTGTTATAATAGGCGCCAAAGAGATAGAAGGCGTAGTTGTAAAGCATAAAGGCCAGCATACCGATCCATGCTGGCACGGCCCAGTTGGAGCCCCTGCGGGCGAAGATCATAGCTAGAATTAGCAGGGGCACCGCAACCACTAGTGTGATGAGGTCGTTCGCTCTCCAGACGGTCTTGGCGAAGGGATTGCCCTGATACAGATCCTCTATGAGCAATCCGCCTCCAGATGCAATGACCGCAAACACGACGATGACTATGGAGATTGCGAAGACGGCCTTGTTATTTGATTGAGACATGAAATCCCTCCGTGAGTCGAGATAACGGCCTCGAGCTCATCTGCGGCGAACTTCAAATGGCGTGCTTCAACGATGAATATGAAACATCTCTTCCTAAAATACTCTGCACAACCGTGTAGCCGTCAGATGCAGCGAGTTGTTAGCGGTCCAGGATACCTGCAGTATCCTTCTTTGAGCAAGTCGCCGACAGAATCAGCGACTTGGGAGGCAGCCAGTTTATATGTCTGCGGAGGATTGCGGGCTCCCGGTAGTCAACCGCTCTCCGCAGCAGCCCTCGGTCTCGAATCCGAAAGCATTACGATTCCCAACGCTAGTGCTGCGAGAAAAACAATGTGCTCAATGATCTCAAAGAAACCTATGGCCCCAACTGTATTGTCAAAGACGACAGGGCCTAGGTACGAAGAAACCGTTAACCCAATCAGTGATCGCAAGATCCAGAGCTCATAACCAAGCCGCCAACGCCACAACAGGAGCAAGCCGAACGCTCCGAGCAAGAGATTGAAGAAGCTCAGTAGTCTAAACAAAGCACCAAGATATATGACAGCGTCGATTGCGTTGGTCGGGAACTCATAGACATGCTCCGAGAAAGGCTCCAGTAGGATGCTGGGATCAATGGCTGCCATTAGGCCATACGCCATAAGCCCCACATTGGCGACGGCATATACAGATTGAAAGAGTCGATATTTCACTTGGACCTCCCTTGTGAGCAGCTTGCCTCAGCTTTTCTGGCTGCCCAACGGTGGGGTTCACCTACGCCCGACTGTAGCGATGGACGCCCGCCTACCGAGATACTCCACAGACGAGAAACGCTTGAAAACAAGGCGCATAAGGGCGTCAGGTGGTTACGGTCGGCGGGGCGGTCGCCCACCCCGCCGCCGGTTCAGAACCGGACGTGAGACTTTCGCACTCATCCGGCTCCTCAGTACGTGGGGCCTTGTCAATGGTACTACCCGGCGTGCGCCTG
>JBGVTF010000401.1:0-5482 GCA_041862415.1 Anaerolineae bacterium
CTCGCGGAGGGCAGCGCAGCCGGCCTCAGAGGGATGTTCTGGCAGAAGTCGAGGCACGGGTGGCGGCTGGCTATCAGGAAGTCGTTCTGACCGGTGTCCACATCGGAGCTTATGGCCGTGACAGCGGACACCAAGGGGATGAGAGCCTGTGGGCGTTGGTGGAAGCTATCCTGGTGCGCACCGGTGTGCGGCGTTTGCGCCTCTCCTCCATCGAACCGTGGGACCTGGACCCGGCCTGTTTACGGTTGTGGGAGGACTCTCGCTTGTGTCGCCACTTGCATTTGCCTCTGCAGAGTGGCTGTGATGCCACCTTGCAGCGCATGGGCCGGAGCTACACGCCCGGCCAGTTCGCAGCCTTGGTCGAGGCGGCCAGGGAGGCCATCCCCGATGTAGCCATCACCACGGACGTTATCGTCGGCTTCCCTGGCGAGTCCGAGGCCGAGTTCAACGAGAACGTGCGCTTCGTTGAGGCCATGGGTTTCGCCAGGACTCATGTTTTCAAATACTCGGCTCGCCCAGGCACACAGGCTGCGACGATGCCTGATCAGGTTCCCCCTCTCGTCAAGAAGGCCCGCAGCCGGGCTATGGCGGAGGTAGGCCGTCACAGCGCAAAAGCCTTTCGGCGTGGCTTCCTGGGACGCACGCTGGAGGTCTTGTGGGAAGGGCAGATGAAGAGCTCTGAGTCGGGGCAGCAAGCCCTTTGGAGTGGGCTGACCGATAATTACCTGCGGGTCAGGACTCGAAAGGGAAGAAATCTATGCAACACCATCACTCGGACAGAGCTGATTGCTGTGGCCGGAGATGGGATGTGGGGGGAAGTTTGTTAGGAGGGACGATGTGTGTTTTCTGTCGGATTGTAAAGGGTGAAGCCAGCGGTGAAATCGTCTATCAGGATGAAGAGGTGACCGCTTTTCGCGATATCAACCCCAAGGCTCCCACCCATATCCTGGTGGTGCCTAACAAGCATATCCGCTCGTTGGCCTACGTTGAGCCCGAAGATACGCTCCTGTTGGGCCGGTTGCTGCAAGTGGCCAAGGACTTGGCTGACCAGGAAGGCATTGAGAGCAGTGGTTATCGGCTGATCATGAATTGCGGCTACGGCGCTGGACAGATAGTCCATCACTTACATTTGCACCTTTTGGGTGGTTGGGGCACAGGTTGACCACCGAAAAGTGTTTGTGGCGGCTTTTACCACTGTTGCGGTACAGGAGCCGCTTTGGGAACGACTGAAGTCGTTACTACGGATTTGACATCAGGTCTTTCTATGGGTTATAATGTACATAGATTCTGCATAGTCCAGTAGGGGCACATTTGAGACCCGCCAAGCAGAATCTCTGTAAGAACTTGCCAGACAGGAGCAGAAGGATGACATTCGATAGAAGAATTAAGTTGATAGCTTCTATGCGCTCATTGAAGATACAAACACTGGAACTGGGATAGTAGTCGGCAGTGGTCTTGAGCCATACTTAGTCGCTTTTCCCCAGGCATCCCCGTGGCGACGTCTCGCTCTAGGCGTTGGCGAGGTGTTAAAAAAGGGCATTCTGAAATGGGATTGAAGGATTCATGAAATTAGGATAAAAGCTGCACTTTAACAATCACAGATGTAGCCTTGGCCTAACGAGTCTGGGCCTCGGACCTGGCGGACGGGCTGGGCAGCGTGCGGCACCTGACCGACCCGCTGGGCCAGGTGGTGCAGAGCTACCGCTTCAGTCCGTTTGGCGTGCCGCTGGGCGTGAGCGGCGGGGAGCCGTATGGGTACACCGGTGAGCACTGGGACGCTGCCACCAGCCTGCTCTACCTGCGGGCGCGGTGGTACGACCCAACGACCGGCCGCTTCCTGACCAGAGATCCATTCCCCGGCCTGGCAACGCTGCCGTCCACGCAGCACCCCTACGTCTACGTGGGCAACAACCCGGTCAACCTGACCGATCCAAGCGGGGAGTTCGCCTTCGTCATCCCGTTGCTGTTGGGGGCAGCCATTGGTGGGGGCTTTGCCGCCTACAACTACTTCCAGGCTCAGCCGTGCGCTGCACCCCCCTCTCTGCTCAGCGACCCTGGCTTTCTACGGGCAGTGGGCATCGGGATGCTGACCGGGGCAGTGGGCGGCCTGATTGGGTTTGGAGTAGGCGTCGTTGGTGCGGGGGCCTTTGGCGGCGGGCTGGCGGGGGCCCTCATCACTGGCGCAGTGGGAGGCGGCCTGGCCGGCGGCGCGGGAGAGGCCCTGACCCAACTGGCGCTGTATGGCCAGATACGAAACCCGCAACTGGTCGGCGCGGCCATGCTGAGCGGCGTCGTCAGCGGTGGGGTGTTCGGGGCAGTGGGGTATGGTATTGGGCAGCTAGTACAGCCAGCGGCGGGGGAGGCGACCTCTTTGGACCCTAATGCTATTGGCCGCGCAGGCGAGGAGGCAGCCGGTATAACCGGACCTAAGACCCGGATTGACTCTCTTGCCGGCACAGCTAAATTCAGGGTGCCAGATCAAGTAGATAAGGCGGTTGGAGTCGTGCGCGAGGTCAAGAATGTGGCCAGGCTCTCTTACACAAGACAACTCCGGGACTATTCTCTCTGGGCCCAACGAGAAGGCTACACTTTCGAACTGATTGTACGACAGACAACGCGATTGTCCGGCCCTCTACAAGCGGCGATTGAGCGTGGTGAAATCATCCAGAGGTATCTGCCATGGTGAAAAACCAAGAGTCAAATCGGGAAGCCTTGATTGCTGCCTCACGTCGAGCGGAAGCTCCCATCCTGGCGGAATTGGCCCAGATCGGCCTTCAATTGGAGAGCCTAACCGATCTCACTAGCCGGTTACGCTCAGATATCCCCTGCACGCCCGAGGGGGTCCTTCAGATCGAACGCATAGAGGACCTGTATAGGAAACCCATTGACTATCGGGCGGCTATTCCCATCCTCCTCAAGTGGCTGCCCTTGGTGGATAACAAAAGAGTCAAATGGACAATAGTTGACGCTTTGTCAATCAAATGGGCCAAACCGATGGCCGCCCGGCCTCTGATCGAGGAGTTCCGCAAGGCGCCTATGGAAGAGGTGAGTCTTAAGTGGAGCATTGCCAACGCTCTTTCAGAGGTGGCCGATGCCAGCGTCTTTGACGACATCGTGGAATTGGTGCGCGACAAGCGGCATGGCCGAACGAGGGAGATGCTGGCCCCGGCTCTGGCAAACACAAAGCACCCACGGGCGGTGGAGGTGCTAATTGAGCTGCTCGATGACGAAGAGATTGCCGGGCATGCCGTGTATGCCTTACGCTTGCTGGCGCCGCCCGAGGCGCGGAGTGCGCTTGAGCGTTTTGTGGACCATCCTAAGACCTGGGTGCGCAACGAGGCGCGGCGGGCACTGGCCAAGATTGACAAGAGGCTGGCTAGGGCTGGCAAGAATCGGTAGTCTGTTCATTGATCTTCGCAGCACTTTAACAATCTAACAACCGGGTTTTCTGCGCCGCGCCCATTCGCCCGCCGTGACCTGGGCAGCGGCTAACAGGGGAACTACGGGCTGGACGGCCTGGGCAGCCTACGGCAATGGACTGACGCCAGCGGTCAGATGACCTATGCTGCCCGTTACGCGCCCTTTGGGACGTTACTGTGGCAGCAGGGCAGCCCGCCCGGTCCGTGGGGCTTTGCCGGGGAATTCCAGGACCCCACGGGGTTGATTTACCTGCGGGCGCGGTGGTACGATCCCGGCACAGGCCGCTTCCTGACACGCGACCCATTCCCCGGCCTGGCAACGCTGCCCACCACGCAGCATCCCTACGTCTACGTGGGCAACAACCCGGTCAACCTGACCGACCCAAGTGGGGAGTTCGCCTTCGTCATTCCGCTGCTGTTGGGGGCAGCCATCGGCGGGGGCTTGGCCGCATACAACTATTGGCAGGCTCAGCCGTGTGCTGCACCCCCGTCTCTGCTCAGCGACCCTGGCTTTCTACGGGCAGTGGGCATCGGGATGCTGAGCGGGGCAGTGGGCGGCTTGATTGGGTTCGGAGTGGGCGCGGTTGGTGTGGGGGCCTTCGGTGGTGGGCTGGCGGGCGCCATCATCACCGGGGCGGTGGGCGGTGGGCTGATCGGTGGCGTGGGAGAGGCCCTGACCCAACTGGCGCTGTATGGCCAGATACGGAACCCGCAACTGGTCGGCGCGGCCATGCTGAGCGGTGTCGTCACTGGCGGGGTGTTCGGGGCAGTAGGGTATGGGATACGACAGGCACTCCGCCCCTCTGGGATTGGGTGGACTGGCCGGATTGGGGAACGAATGCTGAGAAGGTTAGGCGGTGAATCCAAGATCTATTTCAGGACAAGCCAGGGCGGCAGATACGTTGACCAGCTTGTGGATAGGATCGCTCACGAGTCAAAGGTGGGCTACACAACTCTGACACCGACCATTCAAAGACAGATAGCAAAAGATGCTGAGCTGATAGCAACTGGCCGTATTAAAGGAGCAGTCTGGCACTTTTTCACCAGCCCCGTCACGGGGCAAGGAGGCCCAAGTGCGCCCCTAGCGCAGGCGCTCAGAAATGCAGGCATACAAATTATCATATATTAAGGTGGCGTTACTATGAGATACGAGATCATTCAACCGCCATTTACCCTCGACTTCCGAACTATGAGTAGACAGGAGGCAATCGATTACTTCAACTGGTTTATGGAACAGATTCCGGTCAGGATCAAAGTGCTTGAGCAGGCAGTTCAGTCTACACCTGGCTATAAAGATTGGAAAGCTGATTATACCCCTGAATCTTTGGAGAGGTTAGGGCGATGGTTCTATGAACACGTAGAGACCCGTAAAAGGACAAAGGAGGAGAGAGAAGAAATCTACAGCCAAGCTCCGGCGT
This sequence comes from Anaerolineae bacterium, assembly GCA_041862415.1. Classification (GTDB taxonomy): domain Bacteria; phylum Chloroflexota; class Anaerolineae; order E26-bin7; family E26-bin7; genus E26-bin7. The sequence continues at coordinate 4,838 of JBGVTF010000401.1, forward strand.
GGTTCAGAAGTGTTGAGATTCAGGACTGGAATCTGACCGACCGAACATTTTCTTTGGCGATGGACATCGGGATGTATCTCAGCCGTGTGTTTGAGAAGAACGTACCAGAGCTGAAATGGGAGATGGTCAAGAAACCAAAAAACGATGCGGACTTTCAACAACCTGTTCTATTTGGCTCAGGCAAGCTTGCCTTCAACCCCGTTTGGATAGTGGTGACTTATGCGTATTCGCTTGCAGACAATACACATGGGCCAGGGAGGTTGAGGGAACTTTACGACATCTGGGCAAAACTGCTCGTGAAATAGTCCTGAACAAGAACCTCTTCCTTGCCAGGTCCCTACGGCTACACCGGCGAGCACTGGGACGCTGCCACCGGCCTGCTCTACTTGCGGGCGCGGTGGTATGATCCTGCCACAGGCCGCTTCCTGACGCGAGACCCCTTCCCTGGCCTGGCAACGCTGCCCACCACGCAGCATCCCTACGTCTACGTGGGCAACAACCCGGTCAACCTGGCTGACCCCAGCGGGGAGTTCGCCTTCGTCATTATTTGTGATAGCTTCTGTTTCTCTAATGGTCTGGTTGGAGGAGGACTGGGAGCGCTAATTGCCCTCATTATTAAGTCCAAGAAGTGACCAGCTACGCTTA
>JBGVTF010000402.1:0-8131 GCA_041862415.1 Anaerolineae bacterium
CAGGCGCACGCCGGGTAGTACCATTGACAAGGCCCCACGTACTGAGGAGCCGGATGAGTGCGAAAGTCTCACGTCCGGTTCTGAACCGGCGGCGGGGTGGGCGACCGCCCCGCCGACCGTAACCACCCGACCGCGCCTGCGGCGCTCGATAGCAGCGGCGCGGTTGCAAGCGGTGAGGCTGTCCAGGCGGAGGAAGCCGCGCAAAGTCGGCGCGGCGGGTGAGTTCGGGCCATTATGCGGCCCACGAAGCTCGCTTCCACAGCCAGAAAGAAGGGGAATGACAAGATGCCAACGATTATCACTCCCCCAAATGTAAGAAAATAGACTCAGGATTTGAACAGGTCTCTATTCTTCCTTAAACAGTCGTAGACCAGCCATTCCCAGAAGAAGACATATCAAAGAGACAGTCAATCCTAGCCAGTGAGTGTTCAAGAAAACGGTAATGCTATTTGCAGCGTTCAGCCATTCGCAGACCTCAAGGAATGCGTAAGCCACAAGTAAAGCAAAGAACAACCATTGAAATGCCATGCTGTAAGTCTGGGACAAAAGTTGCTGTTCTCTTTCATCGAAGTTATTGCTACTGGCAACAAGTCCGCCAAAGACGGCAATCCCTACGAAGATAGCTATATCTTTCAAATCTCCAAAGAACTGTACAGTTATTCCGAACAATCCAGCAAACAAGACAATCACGATCATTGCCCTGGCAACCCATTCTTGGTTACGCTGTTTCGTAGTCATTTCATTCTCCTTCTAAAAAGAATATCTCTTCTAAACTGACGCCAAAGACTTTGGCAATCTGGAGGGCCAATCTGGTTGAGGGGTTGAATTTTCCTCTTTCAATTGCATGAATGGTTTGTCTTGTGACACCCAATTTGTCGGCGAGCTCTTGCTGGGTCATTTCTCCGTTCATAAATCTAAACAGTCTTAATTTGTTTCTCAGTTCAGCCAAGGTTGCCTCCTCAAAACTTTGCCTAGGGGATAGATACACAAACATTATACAGCAAAGTTTACGTCTTGTCAAGTATTATTTACGCTAGGTAAACTATTATTTACTCTCACGTCATCAATATCGCGGTATGTGGCACGGTGATGTAAGGCCGCATAACAACTCGCTGAACCCGACCGCCTAATCGAGAGCCGAATTGCTGCCGGTCTTGGTTGTGGGTCATCTTGGTGATTGCTGGGTGTGTCGTCTCACCCGGCGGCGGCTTAGCTCGCGTTCGTTAGCCTGCCTCGCCGCTCAGCTCGTATCCGTTATACCGCCACGTTGCTGGGGAAAGGAATGAAAGTGAAAACTATGAAGTCAAGAAATATGCTGATTGCGGCAGTATGTTCTACTGTTGCCTGTCTTCTTCAGGCCATAGGCCTCATCAGGTACCTCAGCAGGTTGCCCGACGACTGGGTGGGAATTGGACTATACATCGCTACGATTGTCGCTTTCGCCCTTGGTGCAATCGGATTTTATGGGCGATGGGCAAAGGAATAATATAGTACACGCTTGTACAGGAGATGCTTGCATGGAAATCAAGTTTGAGAAGGCTCCCGACGACGTTTTGCCGAAGTGTCCTTTCTGTAAACATAGGCTGGATAAAGTCTGGGTTAAATCAAGGGGTCTAGGAATAGTCCAGCAGCAGCAGGTGCTCATCTGCCCGCTGTGTGAATCGTTTCTGGGTTATGGAATAATCAGTCGCTGAGGTGGGCCGGGCCAGCCCGCGGATGCTGCAGAACGCTGAATCTATCTGTATTCTAGGGTGAATCAGGTGGCAGTCTAGCCTTCCTGGCTCGGCCACCTGGCTTGGCTTAGCCTTGTCAGGGCGGGCCTGCCCAACAGCTCATTAGGCAGCAATTCGTGGGTTGCTCGGCCGCCTTGTTGAGTTCCCGACAGCTAGAGGTGGGGTATGCGTGACATTAGGCCATACAAGACAGTTCGAGGTGCCACGCGAGCCCTCGACAAGCGAATCGTCCTAAGATTGTGGCCCCGTCCTCAGTCGAATCCAAAGGGCAAGACCTGACCGCCCTATCGCGCCCCGAAATCAAGGCTGGTTTCGTTATCGCAGTCTGCCTCCTAGCGAGGTTGGTCTTGCAAAGCCGCCCGGCAGACCAGCTTCATCGTTAGGCCGCATCATGGAGGTGAGGATGAAACGTACTGCTTTCGGATTGTCAGCAATGTTGGTGTCGTTCTTGTTGGGTACAGTTATTGCGCTGGGTTCGCTGGTGGCGATGGGGGGTAAACTCGACTCAGCAGCACTGACCGCGTTTAGTGTGCCAACACTCTTGGTCGCTTGTTTGGTCGCTTGTTTGGATCCCTTGGCTATCTTGCTGGAGATTGTGGCGATTGTTCTGATTGCCGTGGACAGCCGACAAGTGGGAGGGCTGCACCGTCGCTTAGCCTGGGCGGCGGCGATTCTCTTTGTGATCTGGGCGGTAGCGAATGTTGCGGGCTTTGTTCCCCTCTCCTTTGTGGGTATGCGACGCGGAGCACTGGCCCTGGTGAAAGCTGGACAGTTGGTGAAGGCAGGGGCAGCATTGTTGCAATACTCGGTGCCCTTTCTTATGATTTTCGGTTTAACCTGCAAGTGGCCGCGAGTACTGTTGTGGTTAGCTTTGGTCATGACAGCAATTGGTAACTTTGGTGTTGTTGTTCTGCCAATCTCAGGCATGCAGTTGGCACCGATTGAGCTTCCTGGTCAGACGATGTATGCCCCTCGATTCGCCGTGGACTATGGAGCAGGCGTGTATCCATTTCTATTAGGGATGGGATACATAGGAGGCGCACTATACTTGGTGGTGTATGCTTTCCTTACCTGGCGCACTTGGAGGAGTGTTAGCACAGGAGAAGGCCCATAGGATTCTAGTTGCGTGTCGTCAAGCGGATGGCAAGGGATGCGGCCTAGCCAGCGCATGCACCCGACCCGCGCATACGGGCGGCTACATGCGCTTGTTGTTGGTCTTGTAGCGGCGGTGGCTTCACGCACATGCGCGGGTGGCTCAATTGGCAATCGTTAGACCGCGCCGCAACGTGCGGGAACCAGAGTGATATTAACTATCTCGATGGAGAAACTGGTCAATGAAGCCGTATGAGGAACTCACAACACGTGGGAAATTGAGGCGGCTACGTTCTCTATCATTGAAGGCTCTTGAGGAGTATGATCTTCAAGTCAAGCGTCTCAAGTTTTTCGCAGTCGAGACGAATACGATGTTTCGAGTCGACGCACAAGATGGCGCGAGGTATTTACTTCGCATTTACTCGGATGAAGAGACGACGTTGCGAGACAACTTGGCAGAGATGTTCTGGCTGAACGCTCTCAAGCGCGACACGGATCTGAATGTGATCGAACCTGTGGCCCGGCGGGATGGTGATTACATCACGGTGGTCAATGCCCCAGGTGTGCCTGGAGAGCGTCGGTGTGCACTGTTTAAGCGGGTGCCTGGACGATGTTTGGCACATTATCTCACACCTGAGAAGTACTGTCAGCTTGGTCAGATTATGGCCAAGTTGCACAATCATGCAGAGTCATTAGATCTGCCCTCAGATATCCAACCCAAAAGATGGGACAAAGTGTTCTACTACCCGGACGAGCCGGTAGTCTATTCGTCTGAGGCGTACGGGCATCTGTTCTCCTTGGAGCAGATCGTCCTCCTTGATAAGGTGATTGAGCATGCTGATCGGTTGTTTGAAGAGCTCTATGCAGGTGAGGGAGGGCGAATGCTTATTCACGGAGACTTGCACTACTGGAATGTTCACGTCTATCGAGGGGAGTTATACGTGCTGGATTTCGAAGATGTAATGCTGGGCTATCCAGTGCAGGATGTCACGATAACATTGTACTACGGTCGTGACCGGGGAGATTATGAGGCGCTTTGTGCGGCCTTCAGAGAGGGCTATACGAGTTTACGGCAATGGCCGGTAGAGAGCTCTGGTCAGCTAGAGACTCTGATGGCAGCGCGGAAGGCAATGTTCATAAACTATGTTGCGCGAGTTGATCCAAATCCACGGGAGTTTATCGAGGAAGGGTGCAAGAGTTTGAGGCATTTTCTTGAAGCGTACGATTAGTCAAATATGCCGGGGGATGCTATGCGGCTTGGTGCCACGGTCGCTTTCGGTATAATTGTTAATCTTAATTCCGCATCGAACCGGCGAAAATAGGGGAACGAAGTAAACAAGGAACTTCTTATGTTCGTGGCATTTAGAATATGATAACGAGCGGAGGCACTTAATGGAGACCAAGGTCTTTGAGCGAATCAGGAGAAGCCTGCTTGAGAAGCGTCAGAATCTCGCGGATTGGCTCAACACAACTCCTACCCCCCAAAGACAAGTTCGTTTGGGACCTGCAGATGAGATGGCAGTGCATGCACACATGCACGTTCTCGACACTGCATTGGAAAAAACCGAAAATAAAACACTGGGACTATGCACGGTTTGTCACGATTACATTGGATCTGACTTGTTGGAAATGGACTACACCGCCTGCGTGTGTCTCGATCATCTTTCCGCGGAAGAAACACGCCAGTTGGAATCGGAACTGGAACTTTCCCAAGTAATACAAAAAGCATTGTTACCCCAAGAGGTGCCAGCAATTCCTGGGTTGGACCTTGCAGTCTTCAGCCGACCAGCCCAAATTCTAGGTGGCGACTATTTTGACTTCCCGCAATTTCGCGATGGTGTTCCCGGACTGGCAATTGCAGATGTAGTGGGTCACGGCATATCCGCAAGCTTGCTCATGGCAAGTGTCCAAACAGCACTGCGCACCTTAGTCCCGGAAAGTGATTCTCCATCAGACGTGTTACAGCGTGTGAACCATTTCTTCCTCCATAACGTCCACTTTACGACATTTGTCACTATGTTTCTCGGACGGTTTGACAATAAAACGCGCACGCTAAACTATTGCAACGCTGGACACAATCCTCCTCTCATCTTCCGTAAACAGGAAACTGGAAGGAATACAATATCCTGGCTGCAACCCACCGGAGCCGCAATTGGTCTTGTTGAAGAGTTTCAAATCTCGTCTGAGACTATCACTCTTGCGCTGGGAGATATTCTGTTGCTATATACAGACGGTGTAACCGAAGCTGTGAACCTTCAAGAAGAAGAATTCGGGCGGGAAAGATTGGCAGCATGTATTCGGCAAGAATCGGATTTATCAGCGAAGGAATTGGTACAAGCATTGCGCCACATGCTACAGGAATTTACCAACGGTCAACCCCTCGCAGACGATACGACTATCGTGGCCTGCAAAATCGCCAAAGATAATGCAGTGGGGATGCCGCGACGGTAGTACTGCTTGCAACAACAGAAACTCTGATGAGATGCAGGCACAACTACATTCGTGCTATATGGATATCGCCAATGAACTGGACGCGATGGTAGCTCCGGTTGGCACTGCTTGGCAGAATGCAGTGACAGCTGAAACAGTTCTGATAAACCCCGACCGTTGGAATATTCCGTGGTGAAAAGACAAAGAAATGATACAAATTGAATGCGATGCTATAGTGTTTGACCTTGACGGCGTTTTGATTGATTCTACCGTTTGCATTACACGCCTTTGGCAACAATGGGCACAGAAGCATGGTCTTGACCTGGCTAATATTATGCAAGTAGCACATGGGAGGAGAACTGTAGAGACCATCCATCTCGTTGCTCCACACCTTCCTGCGGATGAGGAAGCCAAGCATTTTGCAGCGGTCGAAGCCGTTGATACAGACGGTGTCATAGCCATAGAGGGTGCTTCGCAGTTGCTCAGTTTGCTTCCCTCAGATACCTGGGCAATTGTGACATCAGGGACAAGAGATGTTGCCACAGCTCGACTAAGGCACACTGGCTTGCCTGTTCCGGGCATTCTTGTTACTGCAGATGATGTTACCAAGGGCAAATTAAGCCTGGAGCCCTATCTTGTTGCAGCCAAAGGACTGGGTATATCACCTGACAAGTGCGTAGTTATCGAGGATGCACCGGCTGGGGTTGAAGCTGCCCGTTCCGCCGGTATGCAAGCGATAGCCATTGCTACAACTCACGCTCATCATAGCCTGGCAAAGGCCAATGCAATAGCTGAGCATCTTTCCGATATCCAGATAGAAAGTGGAAGTAGTTATCGTTTAGCTATCCAGATTGACAAGTGACATCACCCCAACCAGCGCCCTAACAAGGGCAGGCACCCGACCGCGCCTATCGGCGCGTTGCATCGGCGGCTTGTGCATTTGTCTGTTTTTCCTTCGCCCGCTACGCCAGGAGCGCTGTAGCACTTCTACACACTGACACCTGCACCGTCTACACCGCACAGTGGGGCAACAGCGGTAAAGGGGAATCATGGCAGACACTGAGCTTTCATTGCAAACACACAAGGCTGCTGAGCGGGAATTGGCAGGGGAGCGGGATCTTACCACCGGCAACGTCCATCGCAACATCTGGACCCTGGCCGTCCCCATGATTCTGGAGATGGCCATGCTGAGCATGACTCAGATAGTGGATACCTACTGGGTAGGCAAGCTGGGCTCGGCAGCGCTGGCTGCGGTGACCATCAGCATAGCCCTGCGCTGGGTCATCAACAGCCTGGCCAACGGGTTGGGCATCGGCGGGATGGCTGTGGTGGCGCGGCGCATCGGGGCCCGCGACAGGGCGCAGGCCGACCACGCCACCTGGCAGGCGGTCCTGCTGGCCGCGCTCGTCTCCCTGGTGCTGGGTGCCGTGGGCATCCTGCTAGCCAAACCGGTCTTGCGCGTCCTGGGGGCCGACGCCGAGGTGTTGGCAATGGGGGTCTCGTTTCTGCGCATCGTCTTTGGCGGCCTATTCACCCTCGTCCTGGTCTTTGTCATCAACTCTCTATTGCGCGGCGCGGGCGAGGCCGGGCTGGCCTTAGCGGTGCTGGTCTTGAGCCAGGGCCTGACCGTCGTCCTGGAGCCGCTCCTCATTTTCGGATGGGGGTCGTTCCCGGCTTTGGGAGTGGACGGTTCTGCCTGGGCCGGGGTGCTGGGCTTTGGAGCAGGGGCACTGTTCCAGATAGCCATCCTGTTGAGCGGCCGGGCTCGCATCGCCATCAACAGCGACCTTCACGATCCATGGCCCGACCTGCCCTTGATGTGGCGCATCGTCAAGATCGCCCTGCCCAGCACCGTTCAGATGACCCTGCGTTCCACTTCGCGGCTGATCATCCTGGCCATTATCGGCCTGTACGGCACCTTTGCCACGGCTGGCTTTGGCGTGGCCAACCGTATCCTGCTCGTCGCCCTCATCCCGGGCTTTGGCCTGGGCAACGCCGCCGCCACCCTGGTGGGACAGAACCTGGGCGCCGTCCAGCCCCATCGGGCCGAGCGCAGCGCCTGGTGGGTGACGGTCTACAACGCCAGCCTGTTGGCCGCCTTTGCGGTGGTCTTCTTCACCTTCGCCCGCCCGCTGGTCGCCTTCTTCGACCCCACACCGGAGGTGGTAGACATTGGTGCCGAATGTCTGCGCATGGTAGCTCCTTCGCTGATCTTCAGCGCGGTGGGGATAGTGCTGGCCCGCGCCTTTGATGGGGCCGGGAACACCGTGCCAGCCATGTTCGTCAACCTGCTGACTCTGTGGGGACTGGAAGCCCCCTTGTCGTATAGTCTGGCCCAGGGGACGGGGCTGGGCATCACCGGAGTATGGGTCGGGCGAGCCCTCGCCAATACAGCCAACGGTTTGCTCTTTGCCTTTTGGTTCCGGCTGGGACGCTGGAAACGCAAAGAGGTGTGAGACAGGACCATCATCGAGGCCATCCGCCACGAGGCGGCTGCGCCACGGAGATCAAAGTCCCAGGACAAGACCAAGGCCGAGGCCATTTCATTTCAAACGATATTGCAGTTGTAATAGACCTGTGCTATAATGAATACGAAAAGGTCAATCGTGGCTTGGAAGGTACGTCAGTTTGAGAGGCACGAAGAAGGCTTGTTCCGAATGTAGGAGTGGAAAACGAGTTAGGGGAGAGCACGTTGCCCCCTGGAGATGGGTGACATAAAAGACGCTTCCGCGACCTTAGGACTCTCGTCCCTTAGGCCATCCTGCCTTCCATAGAGCTGTTGGACGTATCTAGGCTCACTTAGGCCCCTCGTTCGTACCCTTGGCATTCTCGTTGAACGCTAGTCTAGCAGGAGTCTTTTCGGTGTGGAGCAAGAG
>JBGVTF010000403.1:0-2729 GCA_041862415.1 Anaerolineae bacterium
GCTGCGCGAAAAAGACATAGCTCAGCACGGCCAGCGCCACCGCCGCGACGATCGCAATGACGACCTCTACTACACCGAACACCGCCAGCAAAATCAGCACCAGCAACCGGTAGTTCGTTCGCATCCAATCAAAAGTGTACGCCTCTACCAACTCTGGATTCACCTCCTCCCGCAGCCAGGCATCCATTTCCGCCTTCTGTCCCTCATTTGGGATGACGAGCAGGTGCATTGGATGGGATGCATAGCGTTCGTGGCAGGTCAGGTATTCATAAGAGGCGAAGCCCAACCACAAGTCGTTTTCCCCACGACCTTGCGACAGGCCTGTCCTGAGCACGTCCCGAGCAGAGTCGAGGGGCGAAGTCGAAGGGCGGGAGAGGACACCCACGACCACCATCTCAGTCGGTATGCCCTGGTCGTCCTCGTTGACTGGCTGCCCGATCTTGTCGCCGACACGCAAGCCCCGGTTCAGTGCCATCGCCTCCGATAGAACGACCTCGTTGGTACGGGGACGGGGCAAACGCCCCTCTTTCACCTGCACTCCGTACAGGTTGATGAGCGTCTGCAAATCGCTCTCAGAAACACCATAGACACTGATAGTGTAGCCTAAAGGCGGCACTTGAACCCTCAGACCCAGTTCCACAGCCGGGATGACTTGGGAGACGGTCGGGTGCGTTCTGATCTGCGCCGCCACGCCAGGGTCAACGGAACCCTCCATGCGCGGCGTGACGATGCCGATCTGGCGCAGGGGCTCGGCAAAGGACTGCATTGCGTCGCCCATCGGTGCAAAGAGGAACGCCGGGAACGATACCCCCAGGATCATCAAGCCCATCGTCGTGAGCAGAATCAACCCACGACGGCGATGGCGTAGATAGAATGTCTTGGAGGACAATGGTTTGGCCGATGACTGTTTCACTACTTTTTGCCTACTGTCAGCTTCCATAATGAGCTTACCCCGCTCTACGATGGCCACGGCGTCCAGGCGCGCGAACGTCCTCATCGTGCCAAAGGCCACGACAGCAGCGGTTGCCAACGGAATGGGTAGCGAGAACCAGATCGGCGTCAGGTCCGCCAGGCCAAGTACCAGCCCCTTGGGCTCGTAAACCCCCACCTTGAGCGCAGCAAAGAGCAGCCAGGCAAGCGCCAGCCCCCCGATCCACCCCGTTCCGGTCATCCCCACCGCTTCAAGCGTCAACCGCCGGATAAGCCGGTTCTTGCTATGTCCCAGAGCATTGAGCACGCCAAACTCTTCCAGCCGTTTGGCCTGGGAAATCTGATTGATCACCCCGACAACCAGAGCCATCACCGCCGCGACGACGACGTCCACCACGCCGAATATCAGGTAGAAGAAGAATGAAAGCTGCGCCGCATGCTCGGACAGCAGACGATGGGTCATCACCTCTGTACGCAAAGAGGCGATCTCGATCTCCAGGAATTCATCTACCTCGGCTTTGCGGCCCTCCTGGGGGATGACGACCAGGCCGGGCGTCCACGGGGGACCAAACAGCTCGTGGTTACTCACGTACTCGTAGGAGACGAATCCCATCCGAACGCTCGGTCCTGATCCCATCCCTTCCAGGATACCCACCAACTCCAGCGGCGCGGGGATGGCGTCGTACCAACTTTCACCGGACCAACCCCGGCCGACCGTGCGGTCAATCCGGTCGCCGATCTGTATCCCCATCGCGCTGACCATCTCTTCCGAGAGGGCCATCTCGTTGGTGCGCGGCATGGGTAGCCGTCCTTCTTTCAGGCTCAGGTCGCAAACATCGATCAGCACTTGCATATCAGTTTCGGACACACCAAACAAGTGATGCTCACTGATGATAGGCGGCAAACTGATGTCCAGGCCCTTTTCTTGGATCACGTGCGCGACGCCCGCATGCGTGCGGATTTGCGCCCCGACGCCAGGGTCAAGCGAAGGGCCACTAGCCGAGACCAGGCTGACGCGGGTCAGGTAATTACTGGCCATCTGATAGTTCTCCGGCACCGAGTCCAGCAAACGCACCATAGCACAGACACCCAGCGTCACCAGGGCGACGAGGCTCATCTGCAACAACGTCTGGTGCTTGTGACGGCGGTAGTACGTCAAAGGTGATAATGGGTTCATCCGTGCTATCTCCTCTCGATGATGGCTACGGGATCGAGCCGGGATAACATCCAGCCGATGGTGCCTACGCTGGCCAGGGCGACGGCCAGCGGCACGGGTATGGTGAGCAGCCACGGAGCAAGGCTGAGAAAGTCGAGGGTCAGGCCGCGAGGGGCGTAGACAAGGCTTTGCATGCCGAGCAGGCCGATCCCGCACAGCACTGCGCCGATGGCCCAGGCCACGCCGACCACGCTGCCCGTTTCTTTCATTGTGCGCAGCACGAGCCACTGACGACTGAGGCCAATGGCATTCAAGATGCCGAACTCCTCTCTGCGTTGGGTGAAAAAGATGTGGTTTAGCGTAGCCAGGGCGATGGCAGCCACGGCAGCGATCATGCATTCGAGCAGGGTAAAGGTGAGGACGAGGGACGTCGTCATTTCTATGTACTCGCGTTCTTCAGTATCATAGATGATGATGCGTGTCTGTGTTGTATCTACGCTTTCTTCCAGCCAGTTGTCCAGCGTCTGCTTTTGTCCTTCGTGTGGGATGATGAGCAGACGTGGACTTGAGGAAGAGGTGAGTTCGTGGCTGTGCAGGTATTCGTAAGAGGCAAACCCTATCCACGGGCGATCAGGGGAGAGGA
>JBGVTF010000404.1:0-15057 GCA_041862415.1 Anaerolineae bacterium
GATGGCTCGGCGACATTTACCTTGAGTTTGACACAAAGCGGCAATCAATTACAGGGTAGCCACGTGGCAGTTATGCAAGGGGGAAACCGCATAGACTCTCTTCTACCGGCTCTCTCTATCTTTGGCAGTGTCAATGGCAAGATGGCCGAGGTCACATTCCAGAGCAGCTTTGCCTCCACGGTAGGTCAGGCAACGGTTACCCACAACGGCGATACCATTACCTGGAAAGCGACAGTACCGCCGGATCAATACTTCGTACCAGACGAAGCCACATTGGAACGCGCCACCACATCCTGACATTGCCACTCTTTTTGAACGAGACCTTTGGCTTCTCAGACGTCCTCGGCCAGCCGGTAGCCCACACCCCACTCGGTGAGGATGACTTGAGCGTCAGGGGCGATGGCGGCCAGCTTGCTGCGCAGGCGGCGGACGTGCACGTCCACCGTGCGTTCGTCAATGTAGCTTTCGTGCCCCCACACGTGGGACAGGAGCGCCTCGCGTGTGAACACCTGGCCTGGATGGCGGGCCAGGAAGTGTAGCAGGTCATATTCCTTGGGGCGAAGCTCTAAAGACTGGCCCCGGAACCAGGCCCGGCGGCGGGGGTGGTCGAAGCGCAGCCCCTCGGCCTTGCTTATGCCGGACCCCTCGCCGGCCTCGGCGGCTTCTAACGCGGCCCGTACTTGGGCTATCTTGGTCTCCAGGGTCTTTACCTCGGCCTGGCGGCGGAGCACGGCCCGGATGCGGGCGCTCAACTCGCGAGGGTTGAAGGGTTTGACCAGGTAATCGTCCGCCCCCATCTCCAGACCCACGATTTTGTCCACGTCCTCGTCCCTGGCGGTGAGCACGATGACGGGCACCGTATGACCTGCACCTCGCAGACGGCGCAACACTTCAAAGCCATCCATGCCCGGAAGCATCAAGTCGAGTACTACCAGATCGGCAGGGTCCGTATCCATGTAGGCCAGAGCCTCTTCGCCGCTAGCCGCCGCCCGCACTGCGAATCCCTCCCGCTCCAACCGTTCCCGCACGACAGTGACGATGGCCGGTTCGTCATCTACCACCAGGATGTGTCCCATTAGTAGTTTCTACCTCTCGTCTCGCTGTGTGGATTCATGCCTCAAAGGGACGGGCCTGGGCAGGCCGTCCCTCGTACCACTGGTATTATAGCAGGGGGAGATGGAGTGTCAAGAATTTATACGTGGACGTTGGGCATTGGGGATACGCGGTGCAAGGGCCGCCGTGCGGCTGCCGCAGTGACTCCATCCGTGACCTGAAACGCCACAAACGCGACGCAAACCTCAAGTGGATACTCGATAGCACGGTCGGTTGCGCTGTGGTCACTGGGGCGGTCACCCGCCCCGGCGACCATAGGCGCGTTTTGATTTTAAAAGTCAAGAGCATTCGGTAATTCGGATCTTTAAAAACTGGCCGCCAAAAGCGAGTACAATAGGGATGTCCGCTTCCCTGACTCGCAGTTGGAGGCCATATGGACGGTCGGATTCCCAATCTCGGTGGGGCGAGCCGACGCAGGCTATTTCACCACGCCCATCCTAAACTTTGTCCGCGTGGTCTTGCACGCAGGATTCGTGATTGACTACAACCTCCGGCGACGGGGTAAACGTTTCTTGGCAACGCTGTTTACCTTCGATATGTGGGTAGGGTAGGCAACACGATAATGAACAATGACCTGGACAGTATCTTGGGCAACCTAAGCAGTTGCAATGATTCTGAGTATTTCATCAAATGTCTCACAATAGCTGGTGCAAAGTACCTTGGTGCCGCTACTGAGGATATTTCCTCCTGCAATGCCTATTGTAGGGAAGCCTGCCAGCCTGATAGAACAAACTCCTGCCCCACTGTCTTCAATCCCAATCACAGAGTTGCGTTCTTCAAAAGGTATGCCCAGTCCCACTCTGCTTACCTCTGCATAGAGCCATGGGTGTGGCTTAGGGGATAATTCTCCGAGCGTGCCTACTTCACCCTTGCGAAGGGGAAAGCCAGCAGTAATTATAGCATCGTAGAAATTCCTAGGATCACCTAATTTTAACGTGCGAAAACCGGAGAGGATTTCCGGCCAGGCTTTTTCATAAAGCCCCGAGGTAACAAGCCCAATTCTCACCCCCATCGCTTTGAGTTCAAGAAGGAATTCCTTAATACCTGGCGCAGGTACAAATGCCCCTTCCTTGCCTCTACCTTCCACGATTTCTTTCATTTCTCGATGGGTGTGCTCAAAGTAATAACTCCTCGCTTTTTCCAATGACTGGCCCGGGCAGTATTTGTTGATGCAGTACTTTAAATGTTCTGAGACACTATGACCCGATACAAAAGGCAAATCAGCCTCTTCCAATTGGAATTTTGGGTTGTTCAAGAGGCTGGCTGTAGTCTTTTCAATAATCCATATCCAAAATTCTTCGCTTCGTATACTCGTACCATCCAAATCCATTAGTACGGCTTTAATTGGCTTCTCAATCCTGACAGGGTGAATTGGGTAATAAGCTGGGTAGCCCAGGGCAGATTTTACATAGGCCAGGGTATGGTTACTAAAAGCAATGAATTCTACCTTTCCATCACCTGTCGCCGTGATAGAAACCACCCCGTCTTTTCCAACACAAAATTTGCCATCGCTGCATTTTTCTAGTTGAATAAAACCGGCTTTGTCCTCAACCGTGCCAATGTCTGGTATGTGTATGGATGCCATATGGGATTCGTGTTTTCCCTTATTTGAATAAGAGCGTGCAGATCTTGTGCGGTCCCATTTCGAATTGAATATTCCCATTCTTGAGGCTGACTTCGGAAATGGGCGTTTCATCAAGTCTAATGTTAGTGACAGTCTTTATCGGCAATGTGACTGCAATACTAACATCTTGCTTTTCTGATGTGGTATTCCACAGCCTCATTACAATGCCGTCTCCATTTTCCGCGCACTTTAGAGCGGAGAGCATAATTTTTTCTGCGGGGCTAATGGAGAAGAAGCTATTTGTGCTGGGCAATTCACCGCCCAATGTAACACCCTGAATTGCCTTTACATCTACCTTAAATTGGTATGCGGATTGCAGAACTTTTCCTTCATCCCAATCTCCGACATGAGGATATAGAGCATAGTCATATTCGAAATCTCCAAAGGAATGCAAGCCGGTATATTTGTCGAACTCTTCCGGCGTCATATCCGTGTTGGCAGTCATGTACGCCCGATGAGTTCTAAGCAAAGTGATGGCTATCGTCCTGTCGGCATCGTCCTTAACTTCGTACTCGCGGAGGCCTTTATTCAATACGGCGAGAGCGACCTTGCCGTCGTTCACATCAACAAAATTTCGCATAGGTTGGAAGGGGTAGAATGGCTCTTGATTGTCGCCTGTATCCGCCCAGCGGATAAAGCGTCGTTCCACAGCAAAAGCGCTCTCTACGGTCGCAAAATCTGTCTTGATGCCGCTGGGAAAGTTCACACACAATTTATGGTCGCGGGCTTCATTATGCAGGCGAGTTCTTATTTTTAGATATTTTCCGCCTTTTTCAAGTGTGAGCCAGTACGTTATAGGAATCTCTACCATCTGGCGGAGGCGATCCCGGCTATCCAGTGTCGCCGCCGCCGGAACCCTCATGGATAGCTCGACCTTGTATTGTCCACGCAGGAGGTTTGATTCAGCCAGGGTTATTGTGGCTGCGTTGCCAAGGCTCGTGACTATAGTATTGCGCTGCGGTCTGTTACTTAAATGGGCACTGCCTGTTTCACCGCTATCGGTAAAGTAATGCAAGTCTTCCATTAACCGGCCGGTTTCTTTGTGCAAGATTGAAAAGGTCCCGTTCGGGTTGAGCGTAACTTTTAAATGCTCATTTTCCAATACGCCGTTTTCCCGGGCAATGAGCTTCCGATCCGGACCGATTTCAGGATGCAAGACATACCTGGGTTTGCGAGGTCGCAAAGCGTAAGTTGTATAGCCCATGGCAGGTACATTGGCATTGATCAGTATTCGTCTCCTGTTGGCAGGGAACTTGATTGCCTTAGAATCCAGTTCTCTTTCAACCCCGATTTTTATCGGTTCACAGCTTAACTCGACATATTCGATGTTATTCCCTTTATTGTCAACGATGTCGTAGAATACATCGCTCCCGCTGATCCCCTCAACCCCGATATCTTTGCTAATGCTCTCGGTCACTTCGGGCAGGTCAATGATTACAGGTATGATTTCGCTACGTGGGATGTTCAGCGTGTTAAAGAATGTGATGGTATGATCCGTGCCTTTAAAACCTTTGGCCGTATCTATTTTGCTGAATAACGAAATAATACTTCTGGCGCTGACTTCCTCAGCAACCGTGTTAGCTAATGAGAAGTTATATAGCATATCCTCATGCGCAAGGTCAACGGCAGCGCCGCATATGCTATCGTGGGCATGATTCTTGAGTAGCGCTTCCCACGCCCTGTCTAAATTGGTTTTGGGATATTCCTTGCCGAACACTGACGCAATGGCTGCAACAGGTTCGGCAAGGTATATCAGATTAGTTTCTGCTTTTTCATTCAACAGTTTAAGCTTGATTCTGGACGAATGTGTAGCTCCTAATAAAGCATTAAAATTTCCGTGCTCCACAGTTGTGTACCTGAGCTCACCTCTATGGACAGGCAGTGGTTTATCTTTCATTTCACCGATGATTGCTTGCATGTACTCATCCAGTGAATCTTGAACGATATCAATATCAGGTGAAATACTGTTTAGCGCTTGTATCATATCAGGCAGTAGGCCAAAAGGCTGGCTATTATCCTCCATGTTTAGAGCTAGCAGATGGTGGCCAATAGCGTATGGCATAGCCTGATTGGTGATGGCGTCTAATGCCTTCTGCAAAGATTCTTTGTCTTTCTTGAAATCGTAATCTTCTTTCAAGAGAACAAATGCCTTCTCATAAAGCCCTTCATCACACAGATGAACCGGAGCGTGATCTCTGTCATAAGTATATGTGAGGTCCCGACAGGGTTTACCCAGAACCAGCGGCTGATGCACATAGAAGTACCAGTTTGTTCTTGTTACCTCGTCAAATGTTCTAAGCGCATACAGTCGTGAACCATCTACACCTTCCCATATAAAAAGTGGCGCCAGGATGTGTTTGTTCGTCCCACGATAGAAAATAGCTGTATCGATGCCAAAACCTTGATAGATCTGGGGCATTTGAGAGTGCTGCCCGTAAGAGGTCGCTGTGTATCCTGATTTCATTCCGCCGCCAAATTCCTTGGCCATTCTATGGCCCACCAGCAGGTTTCTTATTAGAGATTCGGGGGCAACGGTATTTGTTTCTGGCAAGGTATAGAAATTTACTACCTGCATTCTCTTTGTTTCGATTAATTCCTTTATTCGATCCTGGTTTTCGGGCCTAACGGTTAAATAGTCCTCTAATACAACTGTACCCCCGTCAAGGCAGAAGCACATATACTCTTTGTTACTTTCCAACACGTGAAGGATCGAATCCATAAGGTCAACGAGGTGTAATTTTGATTGTTCCGCAGTATGTCTCCATTCTCTATCCCAGTGTGTACCAGAGATCACATGCATTTTGAACTTTTTGGACATGTATTGTTCCCTCCAACATCGTTTGAAAGTAGTTATTTGCGGCTGTCAAAAAGGAATGACGAAACGTTGACCCATCTCAGTATCAAGGTATGCCAGGTGCACCCTTCTGCGCAACCAGAATCTCGACCCCGGTCGGGGAGCCATCGAACCAGACGCGCGCCAGCCGGTGCGTGTCGTCCCATTCCCAGCGAGGCTCGATGACGGACGCAGTGGGGGATGCTACGTTTCCGGTCCGCAGTCTCACCGAAGTAGGGCTGCTCGATAGACGAAGGATGAGCTGGCCGTGGATATGCGGGGGAGTGTGGATAAGGACCTGCCCTCCCTGCGAGGACCATGCCTCTCGCTCAACGCGCCCCGTCGCCAGGATCACGCGGCCGTTTGTTGAAGAGCGATTCAGATCGTAGAGCAGGTAGTATTGGCCGGGCGTGAGCGTCATCGTCTCTCGCACGGGAAGATCACCATCGAATAGGTCAACAAACGTGCCATTGAGAACTACAGGCGGCTGGCCGGTCGGGACATCCAGCACAGCGGCGATCAGATAGGGTCCCCGTTGGAGCATCATCACATTCGATTCGCGCCAGTTTCCCCAGCGCGCGCGACTCGCTGCGTAGGCTTGCCGCACGATTTCCACGTAGGTTGACGCCAACGGCAGCGAGTGCGCCAACTGATTGGCAGCAGCGTCCCACCACAGGATTGCTCCGCGCTCGACTCGTTGGAGCGCCGGACCTGGTTGAACACCGAGCAGGTCACACAGATGGGCAAATGGTTTGTCGTATCGCTGTTTGCCCTGGCACCACCAGGCTTCAACCTGGTCGAATGGCAGCGCCTCTGACCTACCCCAATAAATCAGTACTCCACCCTGCCGTACCCAGGTGGCCAGTGCCTCGTGCGCCGATGGGCTGGGCGGCTTCATAGCATCGTAACTCAGGATGAGAACATCGTATGCATCCAGGTAGCCTGGCAGCCCGACATTTTCAAGATGGACCAGGCGAATTGGCACCCCACGGTAGAGTAAAGGCAACGTTAGGCCAAAAAAGCTATCCATCTCTGGATCTGCGCCGAGGCGCAGACGGTAAATCTGATCAGGCGGGGCGACATCCCCTGGACGTCGCAGAATTTGCTGCTCTGGCTCACCCCAGCCGCGCTCGAACGACATTGTGTCGGATATGCAGACCCCGATGCCGTGTAACCCATCGGATGCAGAGAGATCGGCCTGGGGCATATCAGCGAGTGCGTTGGCAATGGTCAATAGCTCGCAAGCGTAGGAGGGCGAAATTCGCGACTGACGTTCAGGAGGGGCCTGGCGCGGATAGACCTCATTGAAGACTCTTTCGGGCCAGGGCATGATCTCGTAGCTGTTCACTTCTGGGTGGAGCAGGCTGGCGACCAGCGTCATATGATAGTTCCGCCGATAGTCATCCCAATCGTAGCATGGGTCATCCTCAATTGGGTCAGCCAGGAACCAGACTTTCCTCCCAGTGGCGAGCACCATCGCCACCATCTGGCTATACTCCAGATACGCCGTCGCGAAAGTGCGTTCGGCGCGCACCCCCAGGTAGTGGTTCGGCGTGCGCGCCGTCCCAGTCCAGACTTGGCAGACGTAGCCGTCGCAAGTGGTGAGGCGAGCCAGATTGGAAGCCGGGCTGACGATGCCCCACTGAGAGTAGTTGATCAGACTATGGCTAGCGACGTGGCAACTGATGGAACGGCCTTTACTTGCCGCGTAGGCCTTGGCATGCTGGAATACCGTGTCCACGCAGGCCGTATACGCGTGGTACTTGAGTGCCGCGGCGGCATACCACACCGCAGGGGACGTATGAGGCGCTTGCCAGGGCGTTCCGTAGTGTTCGCGCCAGAGCGCTTGAAAGGCCGCGCTATAGCCAGCCCGTGCCCAGAATTCTGGCTCCTCCAAGTGGATGGCATCTACCCCGATGTCAATGGCGCGCTCGACGATCGTCTTGAGATAGGCGATGTAGCTGGGAGTCGGCACAAAGTAGAATATGGCATTCCCGTGATCCAGACGCTCACCGTTCCGCGCTACTTGGGCCTCATCGTAGTGAGTGTGCCCATCGAACCGCCCATCCAGATATTCATCGTAGCGCCCCCACGCAGCGCCGGTCATAAAATGCACGCGATATCCACGCGCGCGCCACAGCGCCACCCGCTCGGCAAACGTGGCGTCCCAGCCATAGACGAATACGACGTCGGTGCGCAGGTCAATAGCAGGGTTGTAAACGTGCGTTTGAAAGGCGGTGCGCTCACGCCGCCGGTCAATCAAGTCCGTGTTCCTGCCTTACCCTTTGATCCCAAACCCTTGCAAGCCCTCAACGAAGTAACGCTGGAAGAAGAAAAAGCAAAGTAGCGGTGGCAGCGTCGCTACCGTAGCAGCCGCCGATCTGAACGGTATGCTGGCGAACTCTATGGGCCCACCCTCAACAAGATGCTCCAAACCAGAGATGGCAAAAGTGCCGGCCATGACATTCTGGAAACCCAGGGCGGCGGGCCACGCTCTGCGATTGCTCGCCACCACCATGGACGGCCAGACATAGTCATTCCACATGCCAATGCAGGTGTTGATCACAAGCACGGCAATCACCGGGCCGAGCATAGGCAGGTAGACGTGCCACAATACCTTGAGTGTATTCGCGCCGTCCAGTCGGGCAGCCTCCTCGTACTCCGCCGAGATGCTGTAGAAAGTCTGCCGCACCAAGAAGATGTTATACGCATTAACTATCCCAGGCAGCAGGAGCGATGGTAGTTGGTTGATAAAACCGCTGCCCCCCTGCCCCAGGATATCGTTGCCACCCGCCAGTGGCCAGCGCGCCATCATGACGTAGAGAGGCACCTGGAAGACGATCCCCGGCACGAGCAGCGAGCCCAACAGGACCAGGAAGGCCACTTCCCGGCCTCGAAAGCGCAGGCGAGCAAACACATAGCCGCACAGTACGGACACCGCAGTGGGCCAGACGATGTACCAGAGGATCCGAACCAGCGTGACCCCGAGCCAATTTGCCACATAGGGCAACAGGGCAGGCTGGAATAGCCTCCGGTAGTTATCCATGTAGAGCCTGGGAACGGGGAACCAGGTGGAACGAATGTATTCGGCTTGCGAGGTTAACGAAGCAGCCAGGCTGAAAACGAGGGGATAGACCATGACTGCGGCTCCCGCTATCAGCAGGAGATGGATCAGCGGTTTTCCCAGTTTCCGAAGGACAAGCATAGTCATTCTCCCTGTCGCACCAGCCGTTGCGCAGCGGGTTTCTCTCTACCCTCTAATACCGATACCTTGCAAGCCCTCAATGAAGTAGCGCTGGAAGAAGAAGAAGCAAAGCAGCGGCGGCAGCGTCGCTACCGTACCGGTCGCCAATGCGAACGGTATGTTGATGATGTCTCGAGTTGGCTGCACAAGTGGGTCCGTAGAAGGGACGGGAAAACTGCCGTCCATCATTTTCTGGGAAGCTAGAGCCACGGGCCACATTTGTTGATTGGCCTCCATCACCATGCGCGGCCAGACATACTGATTCCAATACGCAACGGAGGTGGTGATCGCCAGCACGGCAATCACCGGGCCGAGCATAGGCAGGTAGACGTGCCACAATATCTGGGGGGTACTCGCGCCGTCAATTCGGGCAGCCTCCTCGTACTCCGCCGGGATGCTGTAGAAAGCCTGCCGCATCAGAAAGATGAAATAGGCATTGACTATCCCGGGCAGCAGGAGCGATGGCAGTCGGGCGACGAAACCGCTGCCCCCCTGCCCCAGGATATCGTTGCCGCCCGCCAACGGCCAGCGCGCCAGCATGACGAAGAGAGGCACCTGGAAGACGATCTCCGGCACGAGCAGCGAGCCCAACAGGACCAGGAAGGCCACCTCCCGGCCTCGAAAGCGCAGGCGAGCGAATGCATAGCCGCACAGAACGGACACCGCAGTGCCCAAGACGACGAACCAAGCGATCCGAATCAGCGTGACCCCGACCCACCCTGCGATACGGGGCAACAGCATGGGCTGGAACAACGTCCGGTAGTTTTCCAGATAGGACGACGGAATCGGGAAGCCAGTGGTATCAGCGTATTCGCGGGGCGAGTTAAACGAAGCAGCCAGGCTGAAAACGAGGGGATAGACCATGACTGCGGCTCCCACTATCAGCAAGAGATGGGTCAGCGGTTTTCCCAGTTTTCGAAGGATAAGCATAGCTATTCTCCCTGTCGCATCATCCGTAGGGCAAGAATGCTGGCGCCCATCAAGAGAACAGCCAATAGCGTTGCTGAAGAAGTGGCCATTCCAAAATTAAAGTTCCGGAGGGCGTCGTTGTAGATCTGGTTGACAATGACGTTGGTCTGATTGAATGGCCCGCCCTCAGTGATCAGCATAACCGGCTCGAGCATCTGGAAGCCGCCGATGATGGCGGTCACGACCACGAAAAGCGTCATGTGGCGCAGCATGGGCAGCGTGATGTACCAAAACCTGGCCACTGCGTTGGCTCCATCGACCATCGCCGCCTCGTACAGCTCCTGGGGTATGCCCTGCAGTGCAGCCAGGTAAAGGATCATCACGCCAGGTATACCTAGCCATATCGAACCTGAACCGCGCCATACCGAAAAAGCAATAATCACGGCACGCATCGCCCCTGGCTTGATGGTCCAGATGACTTCGGGTTGCCCCAGGGCTCGCAGTATCATGTTGATAGCCCCATTGTAGGGTGATATGAACAATCGCGTGACTTGAGACATAATCGCGGCCGACGTCACGGCAGGGACGTACCACAAGGTACGGTAGATCCCCATACCCCGCACCTTTTGATTGAGCAGAATCGCCGCGAACAGGCCCAGCGGGATGCCGATCACCATGGTTGCAGCGGTGAAGAGTGCCGTGTTGAGGAAAATCTGCCGGTATAACGGCTTCTTGAAGAGCTGCACATAGTTCTCCAGGCCGACCCACTCCGGCGGGGTGATACCGTTCCAGCGGGTAAAACTCGCCCCCACGTTGGCGATGACCGGCACGACGGCAAACAACCCGTAATAGAGCAGCACAGGCGTCAAGATCAGCCAGGCTTCGATCGCCTGCCGGCGACGAAGCGAATAACGCCGCCCCCGTCCAGGCAGCTTTATCTTGGGCCCTAGCCGCACCGCTTGAGAAGACAAAGAACTCATATTGCACCTCTTGACAACCTACGCGCTGCATGAGGGGTGGGGCGCCCCTTGATCGCGCCGGGCGCCCCACCTCTCTTACCTTGGGACTATTACAGTCCTTCCTTCGCTCTCTGACAACCGCTCCGTGTCCGGCCTCTGCTACTTCACTCAAGGGCCGCTTCAGCGGCTGCCTGCGCCTCGTCCATCAACGTCTGGATATCCTCGTCGGTTGTGAGGATCTTGGTCAGGAACTCGGTGTAGGCATCCCAGATGAGCGTCTCGTTCTTTTCCCACTGCGGCATGGCGTCCAGCTTCTCGCTGGTCAGGAGGACGTCAAGGAAATCCTGAACGGCCGGGTCCGCATCCGGGCGCAGGGCGGTCGCCCCGCTGCGGGTGGCCGGCAACCGTTGGGTCGCTTGGTGGACCAGCGCTTGCACATCGTCACGCTGGGTGAACTTTACGAACTCTACCGCCAGGTCAGGGTGCTCACTGGCCGCGATCGCGCCGTAGATCACGTTTGCGACCACCATGCTCGCAGGGCTGCCGCCGGCCGCGACTGGCACGTCCGAATAGCGGCAGTCCTCGCAGCCATTCTCGATGGCCCAGAGCACGTGCCAGGCCCCGGCGATCTGGTAGGCGGATTTGCCGGCGTGCAACTGGGAATACACCACGCCCTCATCCGGCTCGAAGGCCAGGCCGGGCGGGGTGTACGGGTAGATGTCGCGCAGGAACTGGTAGACCTGGACGGCCTTGGCGTCGTTGAAATTGGGGTAGTCGGCGCCGGTGGGGCCAGGTACGCTCAGCCCACTACCAACCTGTTTCAGCAAGACGGAGATGCGGAAGGCCGCGCCGAGCGCGTATTCCCCAGGGCCTTGCATGGTATAGCCGTAGTACTCACCGTCGCCCGCCTCGGTGATGGCTTCGGCTTGCTCAAGCAGCTCATCCCAGGTCGTCGGCGGGCTGTCGCAATCCAGGCCAGCAGCCTCGACCACAGCGCAGTTGCGCTCGAGCCCGAAGACAGCCGTGTACCCCGACAAGCCATAGACCTCGTCATTATAATACGCGCCCATGTAGGTGCCCGGGATCAGGTTGTCTTCCATGCCGCTGATGTCGATCGGTATCATCGCGTCCAAAGCCGCGTAGTTCTTGAAGAAACCCTCGCCTACGATGACGTCAGGAGCAACACCCGCCAACAGGGCGTTGACCAGGCTCTGGCGCAGTGCCGCGTCCCACCCATGATCCTCCAGCGATACGGTTACACCGGGGTGCTCTTCCTCAAATTTCTCCTTGAGATAGACGGCATACGCCCCCCTGCCTTCGGGATCGGTTTCCATCTGGCCGATAGCAGCGCCATCGGCCCACACCACCAATGTAACTGGCTCCTCGGGGCCGGGTTCAGGCGCAACCGGCACCTCCACAGTCTCCTTGACCACTACTGTTTCCTTGACCGGCACCTCCACGGTCTCTTTGACGATCTTTTCCGTCTCGACGACGACCGTCTCTTTGATGACCTCAGGGGTCGGGGGAGGACCGCAGGCGGCCAGGATGGTCGAAGCAATCACAGTGATTGTGAGCAAGATGACGGGCAAACTCTTGTGCCGCAACATGGTTCACTCTCCTCTCTGTTGTAGATTTCGAAAACTAACTTGAATTTGGTTGAACTCTTTTCGCGAGTCTAATCGATTGTCCCTCCTTTCCTCTTTGTGTGATATTTGGGGCAACACCAACCCGCCGCCCGCTTGCCAATTCGGGAGACTGGCATCCTGAAGGTTGGCTCAGAGTCACGCCAGGTCTCCTGGTTCGCCTTGCTCATTCTCGGATGAGCAAACTTTCGAAAGCCTACGCCTTTAACTCTGGTTGGTAGACGAACGTACTACCAAAGCGGTGGGCAACACAACCGTGCGAGTTGTTGGCTCTTTGCCAGATATCTTGTCGAGAAGTAACAATGCCGCCTGAGCACCGATCTCGAATTTCGGCTGCGCTACCGTGGTTAAGGGGACAGGCATAAACGGTGCCAGAGGAATGTCATCGAAACCAACGATGGCAATATCTTGTGGAACGCGAAGGCCGCGATGCAGGACATGGCGCATCACGCCCAGAGCAATAAAGTCGTTAATACAAAAGAGTGCGGTGGGTCGGTCTTGGGAGCGAAGAAGTTGATCGACCGGTTCCATATCTTCATCGCCATAAGTCGGCGGCTGCCCTTCTGGCGTGGGTTCACGTCTGACCATCGGAACGGCAGCAAAAGGCACCAAACCAGCCGCCCGCATGGCTTGCTCATAACCCCGAATACGATCCTCCACGCTGCTTATGTACCCATCGTGGGTAACACAGGCGATCCGTCGGTGGCCGAGAGCAAGCAGATGCTCGACGGCATGATAGGCACCACCACGGTTGTCAACAAAAACACTACTGGCTGCAAACTCGGGAATCTTGCGGTCGATTAACACGACGGGAAGACTAGGCCCAAGTATCTGGGCCAGCATGAGAGCTTCACCCGGCCTAGAAACTGGAAACAGTATCAGGCCGCTAATATTGTCACGCTGAAGTCGTTTTATCTGTTCGCACTCAACATCCAGACTCACATCAGAAGGCCCAAAGATCAGGCTGTAGCCATTCAGGCGCAAGACACTTTCGGCGCCGCGCATAATATCAACTGTTAGCGAGTCACGTAAATAGGGTATAACAATGCCAATCAAAGGAGAATGCGATAACACTTCTGTATCTGCGACAAAGGTGCCTTTACCTCGCATCCGTTGAAGTAGCCCCTGGTTTACCAGCAGGGCCAGTGCCTGGCGCACAGTGCCACGAGCAAGACCATATTGTTCTGCAATTTCAAGTTCTGGCATCAGCCGTTCGCCCGGCTTGAGTGCCCTACTTTCGATTTGCCTGCGAAAGTAATCCGCGAGTTGCAGGTACAGAGGGCGAGGGGAGAAAGGATCAAACATGTATATAAACCACCTATATTGTATAGTCAATTATATACTAAAATACACAATTTGTCAAGACCGCCCCAATTCTACGAAAAAGGTGGGGCACCAGGTCATCCCCCGGCAGGGACCGGTGAACATCGGCATCGGTCGCCCCCCACGTGAGGAGCCAGGGCCGAATCACGAGCCAATACAGGATCCCCGCTGAGAATAGGGCAACGAGCAAGATAACCAACGGAGAGATCAATATGTTTCCGAACATAGGTGCTCCATAGTTGTCAGGCAGTCAGGTCGTCAAAAACCTGCTTCATGCTCTGCACGTACTCCTGGAAAGCGGCCCGACCCTCGTCGGTGAGGCGGGGCATGGTGCGGGGCTTTTTGTCCACAAACTCTTTCTCGACCTCAATGTAACCCGCCGCTTCCAGCTTGCTCATGTGAGAAGATAGATTGCCCCACGTCAGCCCGGTCTGGCGCATCAAGAAGGTAAAGTCCCCGCTTTCGACCACGTACAGGAGGGCCAGGATCATCAGCCGGGCCGGTTCGTGGATCGTGCGGTCAATGTCCGCGAGAGGCTGCAGGTCTTCGCCGATTTTAGCGGTTGCCATCGGACACCACCTCTGCTGGTACCGGATAGTCGTGCAGGAAGCGGATGAACAAGGCCACGCCAATGATGACCATAACACCCCCTGAAACACCAAAGGGGAGGAACATGAGGCCGGGAAGGCCCGTATTCTGTAGCAACGCGAGGCCAACGGGAACAGGTATCGCATACAATATACCGTATGCGTAGAAGCGGCTAACATCCAGAAAGTAGGCACCCAGGCCAAAGACGACGAAGGCCTGCACAGCCCAGACGTACGCAGGAATAGGTATGGCTGCCCACTCAACGTTCCACAGAGCTCTCAAAACCAACATAATCACTCCCAGGAGTGCTGAGAGGAACAACACTGCCCGTGTCTTCTTCAGTTTAGCTTTCCGCTGTGGGCCAAATTTGACCAGGCCCATCCGGGGAGTCGTGATGAATTTCTTACCGGCCCAAAAACCCAGCCAGGCCAGCACGCTCAACATCAACAATATGGCCAAAGTCCACATTATCGGTGTATCGAGGGCTGGGAGCACAGGGCCTATGCCCATCGTCAGGAGCAGAAAGCCCAGATACATATCCCACAGGCCGTCCTGGAAAACAGACCTCCAGGCTTTCCGCTCGAGCTCTTTTAGATTGATCTTTGTAGACATGATAAACCTCCATAGTTTCAAAGTCGGTCTTCACTGCGAGCATTAGCTGTTGTCTGTGCCAGTCTCGACCACCGGTAGCGGGTAGTCGCGCAGGAAGCGGACGAACACGACCAGCCCCGTGATCAGAATGACCATCGCTGGGACACCAAATGCCATGAAGCTGAGGTCAACGTCCGTAGGCTTGCGAAACACGATACGAAGGGGCATCG
>JBGVTF010000405.1:0-26763 GCA_041862415.1 Anaerolineae bacterium
CGCTTCCAGACCCAAAGCACGTTCCTGCTGTTCGTCAAGGACGCCCTCCAGGGTGCGGTGGTGGGCGTCTGCATCGGCCTGGCCCTGGGCGTGGTGGACGGCCTGACGGTCAGTCGCTCAGCCAAACGGACGGTGCGGGGCGGTTTTCTGGGTGGGGCCATCGGCCTGGGGGCCGGGCTGGTGGGGCTGGTCCTGGGCGAGGCCATCTTCCTGGTGGCTGGCGGCGGCGTCTGGCCGCGGGCCATCGGCTGGGCCCTGTTTGGGCTGTTGGTGGGCACCAGCGAGGGGGTGGGCAACCTCTCGCTCAACAAAGCCAGCTATGGAGTCGTAGGGGGGCTGCTGGGCGGGCTCATCGGCGGCAGCACCTACGAACGCCTCAGCCTCATCTTGCGAGCGGTCACCCACGACCGTGATCTCTCCCTGACAGTAGGCGGGGCAGTGGGCCTGATCATCTTAGGAGCCTGCATCGGTTCGCTGATCGCCCTGGCGGAAGACATCCTGCGCCGGGCCTGGCTCAAAGTGATTTATGGGCGGCTGGAAGGGCGCACCCTGACCCTGGCCAAACAGAAGAACGTCCTGGGCAAAACCGATGGCTGCGACATCGTCATCCCCGGCGACCCTCAGGTGGCTGACCGCCACGCCGAAATCAGGCAGGAGGGCAAAAGGTTCTTGTTGACTGCTCTGGCCCACGATGCTCCTACTCTCATCGAGACACCCCAGGGCAGGCAGCCCGTCACTGAGCATGTTCTCCGGAGCGGGGACCGAATCCAACTGGGCAAGACCCGTATGATCTTTCACACCGAATAGGGAGGTAACCGATGAAAGCCTTTGCCAAACGGACGGCGTTGTTGGTGGTGCTGGTGGCCTTTGCCATCGCCTGGGTTGCGGTGATGAGCCTCGACTTCTCAAGGAAGGGTGGTTCTGTGGGCGCCGACGGTTCACAGGCGACGGTGACCTACGTGAGCGAGTCCGAGTTCCCCCGGATAACGGTTTACTTGTCGGTGGTGGATGGCTCAGCCCAGCCCCTCATCGGACTGAGCCGGGAAGCGTTTGCCCTGACAGAGGATGGCATCCCGGTGGACATCGAGGGATTCATCGGAGCCGGGTTCCAACCAGTAACGGCCATCTTACTGATTGACCACAGCGGCAGCATGGATGACTATGGCAAGATGCAGGGGGCGAGAGAGGCGGCCAAAGCGTTTCTCGCCAACCTGCAAGACGAGCGGGACCGGATTGGGGTGACGGCTTTCGACCATCAAGAATCAGAGTTGTACGCTCTGAGCCCGATCTCGGGGGCGGATCGAGCAGCGCTGAACGCCAAGGTTGACCGACTCGACGCGGAGGGCGGCACGGCGTATTACGACGCGGTTTACAATGCCGTGCTACAACTGCAAAACCAACCGGGGCGCAAGGTGGTCATCGCCCTGACAGACGGTATTGACGAGGATAGTCACCGCAGTCTGAACAGCGCCATCAAGTTCGCTCAAGAGAGCAAAGTGCCGATCTATACTATTGGCCTGGGGCGGGACGTGTATGAAGGTGTATTGGAAAAGATGGCTCAAGAGACGGGCGGGTGGTACTACTTTTCGCCTGAAGCCAGCCAGTTGGCGGCGCTGTATGAAGACCTGGCCCATGCACTGCAAAGTGAGTACTCGCTGATCTACACCTCGCCCACGCCTAGGCTGGATGGCACGCGGCGTGACGTGGTGGTGACGGTGGAGCATCCGGGCGCTACAGTGAGCGCGGCGGGTGACTACACAGTAGGGGGTATCCTGGCTCCTACCATCAACTTTCCACTCTTTGCTGTTTTGCTCCTGTGTCTGCTGTTCCTACTCCTGGTGCCTGGACTAGTTGGGGGACTGGTGAGACGACTTCAACCATCGCCTGCGCCAGCGGTAAGTGTCGCGCCGGCCCCTGCACAGCCGCCCCAAGTAGTGCAGAAGCCAATGGTGGTTCAGAAGCGCCAGTGCCCCCATTGTGGACACGCGCTACGAGCGGAAGCAAAGTTTTGCAGTGGGTGTGGCCGGACCTTAGCACCGGCGCCAGCTCCCACTGCTCAGACGACTTGCCCCCGCTGCGGTCGTTCCTTGCGGCCGGGAGCCAAGTTCTGTAGTGGCTGTGGGCAGCCATTGTAATGGGGAGAGACCCTTGTGAACGATTCAAACTGCCAAAAACCCAAACTGCGAGTCCTGGCGCTGCCTACCCAGACGACCATCCTTTTCATCGTGATCTGTCTGGTCATCTTTATGGCCGTCGGCTTTAGCCTGTTCAGTCCGTCGCCAGCTTGTGGACTGCCGATTGTGCTGGGAATGTTGCTGCTGCCGCTGCGCGATTTCCTCCGCCAGCCGGACCGGGAAATAAAGGGCCGGGGGCTTGCCCCTCTTGAAGGTCCATCGCTTGCCCCATTGGCCGAAGCGTGGAACCGACTCGGTCAACGCATCGGTCTGAGGTGGACCCCACGTCTGCGGCTGGCCAGGGAAAGTTTGGACCTGTTCAGCTTTGGCTCCATCCGCCAGCGCTACATCGCCCTGGACAAAGAACTGGCCGATGAGCTCCAGGCAGAGTTGACTGCTCCCGAACCAGAGAGACGCAACCGGGTTGAGGCTGTGCTCCTGCATGAGCTGTTCCACTTCCGCAACCAGGACATTGGCATGGTGCGCTATTCGCACAGCCTGCTCAAGATCTGTGTGATTTTCATGGTATGGAGTATGTCCGTTGGTGCCTGTGGAATCGCCTTCATGATGCAAAACAGTGCTCGCATCTTCCAGCCCGAGTTCTTCAGAGCCTTCATGGGTTCAGCGGCTCTTCTGGACATGCTGCAACAGATCCATCCCGAACTGGTGGAGCGTCTGGCTGACCCCAGCATTGCTGTCCCGGCCTGGGTCTCGTTCATGTTTTTCATCGTTGCCTCACATCTGCCGTTCATTTTCAGTGGGCTGGTGTTGCTGCTCTTCTTCTGGCGGCGGCTGCTCCGGGTCCGAGAGTTATACGCCGATGCGGGCGCCGCCGATTGCCTGAGCAATGCTCTTCTCGTCCGCCAGGCAATGGTCTGGTACGCGACGCTGACAAGCCTACGGGAGGGGTCGCCGCTTTCCTGGTGGCGGAAGGTCTGGGGACAGTTGTGGCGACCCTTCCAAAAGTGGGGAAAGACCTTAGGTGGCAAACTGGGCCGGCCGTTGGCTCTGCACCCCACATTGAAACAGCGGAAAGTGTGCCTGGAAGATCCCAGCAAGATTTATGGCAGCACCTGGTGGGGCGCTACCACGGCCGGAATCGCCGTCGTCCTGCTCGACTTTATCCTGCGTGGATTGTTCACTGCGCCCCACGTCACCAATCCCGGCGCTCATCTGCCTTTTCTGTTGGGATTTCTGGTTATATCTCTCTCTATGCTGCCCACGCTATGCGAGGGAAAGCTGTCGGGAAAGCAACTTGTGGTCAGGGTCGGAAAGATGGTCGGACTTTTTTCCCTCATTACCCTTGTCCCCCGCTTGCTGGATGGAATAGGGGGAATGGTTCTATTGATATTCTCGCCCGATTTGCTCGGCCGGATGATGGACACTTATCTTTCGGCGGCTTTGGGCTTTCCCGTTGGAAGCCTCATTGATGCGATGGGGACGGAAATCCCCTGGACGATGCTCGTTGACTTTCAGATCGTGCGGCCTATTCTCTATTACGCACTGGTGATGCCGCCTATTCTGATGGGATTCCTGGTGTTAGACGTGTACATCAAGCGGCTGACCCTGACCTGGTACGGGATCAATGAGCCAGTCAAGTGGCTGGTCAGGAGCTTCTGGGGGGAGACGCTCGTGTTGGTCCTGCTGATGGGAGGGGGAGCCATCCCGCTGTCCAGCAAGCTGGTCTTCCCCGAGGTCTACGACCTTTTGACCTCGTTCTCTCTGACCGGGTTCGGGATCGTTGTGCTGGTCCTGGGCCTGGCAGGGTGGCTCTGGGCGTGGTCCCATCGCCGTTATGGAGGCCGTTGTCCGTGTGGGGCAGTGGTGTCCGGCTGGTTCTGCCTGGGGATGCGCTGTCCGACTTGCGGGGAGTTGCTTCACCCCTGGTTGGTGGCCAATTACTGAAGGGTGATCGGTAGAGGAGAGCAAGCTGTGGAGAACGTCAACTGGAGGACAATCTGGTCCTGGAGCGAGCGATGGCTGACCTGGCTGGCGTGGGCATTGTTTGCTCTGATCTTAGGCGCGTTCGCAGTGTTTCCCGATGAGATGCCGGGGTGGATCCAGTTCCTGGCCGTCCTGCTGTCCTGGGCTTGCACCATCTGGTTCGCCATCCGCTACCGGCGTTTCTTCGGGCGGTGGCGGGGTCTACTGACGGTGATTGGAGTGTTGGCGCTGGCCCGATGGTGGTCGGCTTGGCACAGCGCAGCCTGGGTTGAGCCCACATCGCTGCCCTACCGTTTGAACGCCGTGGCCTTGGTTCTGTCGCTGGACGCCGTGATCGCTATCGCTGCCAGCATGATCGCCATGCTTTGCTATCGTGACGTCAGCGTGACCTTCATAGGGCTGGGCATCCCTGCTTTGTTCCTGAGCATGTGGCTGGCTGGGGCCGTGTATGGTGATTTCGCCCGCTTTCAGACTCTTTACAAAGCGGACACGCAGGGTCGCTTCTGGCTGTGGGAGACCCTGAGCATGGCCATCCCCTGTCTGTGCATCTCCGGAGGGCTGGCTTTCGTGCCTCACTACCTTGTGCTGATCATACGTGAATTGAGAGAGTATTGAGGCCTCTCTTGTCGCAAAATGTAAGTTGTATCACGCCTCATTTTAGATGCTGACAAAGAAAAGAAAGGGGAAAAATCATGCAATGTCCTCAGTGTCACGCACCATTGCCCGAAGGGGCAAACTTCTGTTCGAGCTGTGGCTATCGGTTCCCTCACGCACCAGGCGTACCGGCTACCGTGGGCCCACAGGTCGTCTATCAGAAGACACTACGGGATCCCAACATGGCCATGATCATTGAGATCATCGGCACTGTCCTTGGGTTTATGGGGCTTGGATGGCTCTACGCTGGACGGACCGGCACGGGCTTGCTGCTTCTGTTTGGCTACTGGGCAGTTCTGGTCGTGGTTGTCCTGCTTTCAGTTCTGACGGGAGGGATCTTTGCCTGCATTTGGCTGCCCATTGACATCGTCATAGCTGTCATTTCCGGCTCCATGGCCAAGAGCGCCCTGGAGAAAGATAATGCAGCCGTGATGAGAGGGCAATAAGATAGGGGAACCTACCGCTCACGCCCCCATCGCTCGCTCATCTCACGCAGGGCACTTTCCCGCTTGCTCAAGGCCTGAAGGTAAGCCTCAGCAAACTCTTTTGCCTGGGCGCGCGACAGGTTGTACTTCCGGGCGGCTTCGGCGGCTACCTTCGCCAGTTGGGGTGAAGAGACAGTCATCCTCTGCTGGGCCAGGGCGATGGTGGCTGCGCAGATAGCAGCCAGGACCTGCACGGCGAATGGCAACTCACCACCAAAGGCCAACGCCACGTCTTCGACTGGCCGCAGAGTGACCCCGGTTTTCAGGTCGGCCAGGGCCTTTTCGAAGAAGAGGCCACTGACGACGGGTAGATCGGCCAGGTGAGCAGGATCGAGGATTTCCAGCACTCCCTGAGCCAGGCCAGTGACCAGCTCTTGCAACAATTCGGCCACCGAGGGTTCGGCTCTCTCGGCTTCCAGAAAAGAAAGGTCAGGGCCATGGCGAGGGCGTGGTAACATCTCTATCTGCGCTATCTCCACCAGTTGAGCGTATAGCAGGGAACAGGTGGGACAGGTGGGCAGATGCTCCTGCACTGTGGAGCTACGCTGCTCCAACGGTATCCCGGCTCGTTCGCCGTCGAGGAAACCGGGCAATTCCCGCTGGCAGGCTTCACAGTCGGGGCTTGTTTCCGGCATTCCGGCCACAGCTCGTGCCAGTGAGCGCACCCTGGCTTGCTCGGAGGATGATTCCCGCTCGGGCAACATCGTCAGCCGTTTTCTCAATTGCTCAAGGAGGTCTTCTACAGACATTCGCTGACTCCATCGCTAGCTGGTGGCTTGCTCTCACCAGCATCCAAGAAAGTCAGGTCTGGCCCGTGATCGGCTCGGGGTCGCGGCAAGATCCCCCTCTCTTCCAGTCGGCTGCCCACCAGCAGTTGGGCGAAGACCAGGGAGCAATAGGGGCAGGTGCTCAGATGGGCGTGGAAGGCAACATTCTGCGGGGATAAAGGTATCCCAGCCCGTTGGTCAGCCATGTATCCCGGCAGCGCATCCTGACAACGGATGCAAGCGGGCTCCAAGGTGACCTGCCCTATCAAGGCACGGGCCAAGGTCATCGCTCCCGTCTGATGGGCGGGGAAATTGCCTCGAGCCAGTCGGGCTTCCAGGCGTTTATAGTATGCGGTCAATGATTCGCTCGTCATGTCTCATTCTCTTGAACGTGGCACAGAACCGACCAGGGCTGAGAGTCCGGCTGAGGAATTCGCTGGCACAGAAACCAGGTTCCTCTATGCAATGATTGAATCGAGAGCAACCTTCTTTCAATCAATCAGGCTTCGATCAACTCACAGAGCAACTCCAGCATTTCCGGACATTCACGCAAGCTGGCGATAGCTCGATGGTGCAAAAGATGGACGTTGTTAACGCTGGTCTCAAGCAGGTCGGCGATGGTATTGAAATCTTTCCCGTTCAGATAATGCTCGATGATGACTGCCTGCCGGGCTGCGCTGCGTTTCAGGCATTGTTGGATAGCAGAGATCAGTCGAGCACGGTCGGCTGGGCCATTGGTCGCCGCGATGGCCAGAGGCTCAGGCTGCCAGCGGGACTCGATGAAAGACGATAGCTCTGCTTCTGAAAGACCTTCTTCTAATTCTTCATCTTGAGAATAGAGGGGCATTTCTCTCTTCCGATAGGGTTCGCGCCAGATTTGGCACCACTCGTGGTAAGCGACAACTGAGGCCCATTTCAGGAAATAGCCGGGCTGATCACAAGTGTGGCTTTGTTGCCATACCTTTACCAGGGCCCGTTGAGCACATTCTTCGGCCAAGTCCTCGTCTCCTCGGGCGTAGAAGTGAAAGGCATAGCCATAGAGATACTCCCATATCTCGGTCAGGGCGCGATCTCGTCGGACGGTGTCCTCATTCTGGCAGCAGGCTTCGTGGAGGAGGCGGCAGTAGCAATAAGTCACGGCGTCATCTATGATCTTGGCCATACGATCCGGCTGGGCTCCGGCTGCCAGGCGCTCGGCCACCCGCGCCTCGACCTGGCTCACGAAAGCCTTAAGATCAATGGCCAGTTTCCAGCCTTTGTTTCTGAGGACCTCTCTGGTCCGTTCCTGGCACTGCGCTGCCCATTCGGCTGACATGGTTGCCACGTGCCTCCCCGGGAAAGTATAGCATAGAATGGAAATTTGGGCAACTGAAACCTACAGTTGATTTACCTTATACAGAGTGGTTCGGGGTCACACAATTACATCAACGAGAGGTTCTCAAAATGATCCGGCAATGTTACGGGCACAGGTTCATGCACCGTATGGCAGCTCGCTTTTACCGCCGCTATTCTTGTGGTTGGTATGGTAGCCGGTGGTGGCCTTCAGTGTCTTGATCGTGTTGTTGTCCTTTTTCCTACCCTGGGTAAAGTGTTTCGGCCTCCAGGCCGGTGGATGGGAGATTCCAGGCTCGTTTTGCACTATATACTTCAGAGGTACCCCGACCGGCCCACCGAGTCACGTCGTGTACCTGGTGCCGTTGTCGGCCGCAGTGGCTCTGCTCCTGCTTCGCTGGTCAAGGCGCAAGATGGCGGGTGGACTGCACAGCCTTATAGGGGTTTGGGGATTGTCATTTGTGAGCTGGGCCTTCCTGGCCAGGGGGGCTCTGGCTTGCAGCCGCCGGGGGCTGTGGGGGACAATAGTCGGGCTGATTGGCATAGTCTGGGGAGGAGTGAGAGAAATGAGAGAATATCATCCTTCGACACAAGTTGAATTGGAGGTCTGAACACGATGACTATTAGAGATACCCGTGTATATAGCGCCATCGCGGGTGGGCTGGGCGGCTTTGTGAGCTGGGCGTTGATAGAGCCGCTTTTCGGCCAAACGATAGACAGCCTGATGGTGTCCGACCTTAGCCGGATATACCAGTTTGACGCCCTGTTTGGAGCTCTGGCCGGGGTAAGCATCGGGTTGGCGTTAGGGGTAGCCGAAGGGATTATTCTTCGTTCCTGGAGGCGGGTCTGGCGTGGGGCACTGATCTGTGGCTTGACCGGAGTTATAGGCGGAGCCATCGGTCTAGTAATCGGCGAGACGGTTTATCAGCCGCTTAAGCTGTGTTGTTTCGTGGGGCGCAGTCTTGGCTGGGGGGTTTTCGGCGCTGTCCTAGGCCTAGCGGTGGGCGTCACTCGCCGTTCCTGGCTGGGCACGCGCAGCGCTGCCCTAGGCGGACTGATCGGTGGCCTGATAGGTGGTTTTGTCTTCGATCTCATTGGGATAGTAGTTGCTCTTATCGTCCGCAGCGGCGCTGTCAGCCGTGTCGTAGCCTTGGTCATCGTGGGGGCCTGTATCGGCCTGTTCATCGTCATTGTGGAGCGGGCGTTGGCTCACGGCTGGCTCAAAGTGATCTCTGGCCGTTTTGAGGGCAAAGACTTTATCCTGGACAAGCCGCTGGTGACGATGGGCTGCGATGAGCGTTGCGACGTGGCCCTGTTCGCCGATCCGGCTATCCAAGGACAACACGCTACCATCAAGTGGGAAGGGGGCCGGCACGTCGTCGAGGCCGCTCCCGGCGCGACGCTCCTGGTCAACAAGCAGCCGACGAGCCACTGGGCATTGCAGCACGAAGATACGCTGCAAATAGGCAACACCCGTCTCCTCTACCGCAGCCGCAAAGTAGAAGCAGCGCGGCCAGCCGCTCAGATGCCAGTCCCTATACCTCCTGCTAAGCCAACGCCGGCTGTAGCCACGCCTCCTCCCGCGCCCACGCCACGACCAGTGCCGCGAGTTCCGGCTGCTCTGCCCACTGCCTTGGTGGACACCCGCAGTGGGCAGCGTTATCCGTTGCCGCAGTTCGGACGTGTCACTTTGGGGCGCCACCCTAACAATAACATCGTCTTTGACAGCGACCTGGTTTCCGGCCACCATGCCGAAATCGGTTACGAAAACGGACGCTTTGTGCTGTATGACCTGGGCAGCACTAATGGCACTTTCGTCAACGGGCGCAAGATTGCAGGGCCGAACATGCTCAAAGCAGGCTTTCGGATGCAGATCGGAGATGTGAATCTGATGGTGGAGTGAAATGCAACTCCCGGAGAAAAGAGTATGAACAATATCCTACCCGCTGGCACCACCCTCAAAAGCAACAGCTACCGCATCCAACGCCTCCTCGGCCGGGGCGGCTTTGGCGTGGTCTACCTGGCCGACGACCTGATCATGAACCAGCCGTGTGCCATCAAGGAGAGCTTTGACAACTCGCCCGGCGCCCAAGCCCAGTTCGAGGTGGAAGCCCGTATCCTGGCCCATCTCAGCCACCCCCATCTGCCCCGTGTCACCGACAACTTTATCGAACCGGCCACCGGGCTGCAATACCTGGTCATGGAGTACGTTGAGGGGAAAGATTTGGGCGAACTGTTGGACAGAACCGGCCCGTTGCCAGAGGGTAGGGTGCTGGCCTGGATGGACCAGGTATTGAAGGCGGTGGCCTATCTGCACAATTACAAGCCCCGGCCCGTCATCCACCGGGACATCAAGCCCGACAACATCCGCCTGCTGCCCGATGGTAAGACGGTCAAGCTGGTGGACTTTGGCATCTCCAAGATCGGCGGGGTGTCCGACCCGACGCGGAAGGCGGCCCGGGGCGTCGCCCCTGGCTTTTCACCGCCGGAGCAATTCGGTGCAGGCACTGACACATACTCCGACGTCTACGCCTTGGGAGCCACCCTGTATAACTTGCTGACCAATGTCATCCCACCCGAGTCCATAGACATCGCCCATTCCGGGGCCAAACTCGTCCTGCCCCGTCATCTGAATCCCCGCATCAGCCCCCGCGTGGAACAGGTGATCCTGACCGCCATGCAGATTGACCCCAAACTGCGCTTCCCCAATGCCGGGGAGATGCACCTGGCCCTGCAGGGCAAACGCCCGACGACCGTCTCGGCCGCCTGTCCCCATTGCGGCGCAGCGGTGCGGGCCACGGCCAAGTTCTGCCCCGACTGTGGAGGGACGATCCCTCCTGTGCCTTTCGTCTTCAGACCATCGGGGTACCAGGCCAAAAGCATCAAAGACTTGGTGGGTGGATGCGACCGCTACTGGGACGAGGGCAGGGACTATTTCTGGCGAGGGGAGTTCGAACCCTGGCTGGCCTCACTGGGGAAGCAGGGTCAAACGCTGGCCGCCAAAGCCAGAGCCATCCGTGCCAGGCACACAGACAAGTCAGCAGCATTGGAGGAGTTCCTGGAAGCAGCCGATCCCACCCGCTCGCTGCCTATCCTGACCCTGGACCAAACAGCCTTGGACTTTGGACCGCTGCGCAAAGGCGATAGCAAGGTGCTGTCATTTGCCATCTCCAACAGTGGGCGTGGCTATCTGCATGGCACCCTGGACGCCAAGCCACCCCGCTGGCTGTCGGTACGCCCGGCTGGCTTTGGCTGCCTGTCCGGTGCACAGCAAAAGATTGACGTGGAGGTCAAGACGGCCAGCCTGTCGGGCACAGAACTGGGTGTAGACTATAGCGGGACAGTGACCGTCCTCTCCAACCGGGGCCAGCAGGCGGTGCACGTCCGCCTGAAGGTAGTGGACGAGCCCCAGGCTCAGCTCGACCCACTCCAGGTGGACCTCGGTAGGGTGGCCTGGGGGGCCAGACTCCGAGGGCAGGTGACCGTTTCCAACAGCGGCGGCGGCACCCTGCACGGCGTGCTCGTCGCCAGCAAACCATGGATCGCCGTGGATCAGAAGAGCCAACCCTTTGCCTTGGGCAAAGGTCAGTCGCTGGCGATCGCTTTCACCGTGAATGCTGCTGGATTCGCCCGGCGGGGACGCTACAGCAGCCAGCTCCAGGTCCAGGCCAAGGGGCGAGGCAACCCGGTCGCAGTAGTGACGGTTCAGGTAGACGTGCCCTTCCCCCTGGATCCAGCCAACCCCACCAGCCAGGTCAGTACGCTGAAGGAGTTGCGCGATTTCTGTGACAGGGACTGGCAGGCGGGGATGACTCTTTTGAGCAATGGGCGCATCGGGACCTTTTTGCGTTTCATTGGCAAGACGGAGGCGGCCCGCATTGCTGACCAATGCCGCCAGATGCCTGATAAAGCCATCGGTCTGGAGCGCCTCTTGCGCGATGGCCTGGGGGCCAAGGCACCGACCAGGTATGATACCAACGCCATGGACGTGGTGAGCGACCTGGGCCTGGGACCTCTGCCCAAGTTCTTTGGCCGTCCCGAGGTAGTTACTTTGCAGGTTCTGAACAAGAGCAAGCGCGGTTATCTCTACGGGCGGGTGGAGTCCCTGGTGGATTGGCTGC
Source organism: Anaerolineae bacterium (assembly GCA_041862415.1). Classification (GTDB taxonomy): domain Bacteria; phylum Chloroflexota; class Anaerolineae; order E26-bin7; family E26-bin7; genus E26-bin7. The sequence continues at coordinate 11,478 of JBGVTF010000405.1, forward strand.
ACATCCCGCAACCCCGGTTCGGATGCCTGCCCGGTCAGGTGGCCGAGGTAAAGATCCACGTGGATAAGAAAAGCCGCAAGATAGGGCTGCTTTCGCTGGGGACGGAATTGTTTGAGATTGTGGTGGAGTGATACCTTCCCACGGGCTAGACGATTAAGCCTGCTGGAAGTCAAGGTAGAGAAATAGGGGTGCACAAATGGGAGAGAGAATAGCACCATTGAGGATACCACCAGGATGGATAAGGCTTGGACTCGTGGTCATCGGCCTGCTTGTCGTTACCATAGCTCTGGTATCATTGGCTGGAATGACATTGAAGACTCTTGTTGCCCTTTCAGGGGGAACTCCCTCTACCTCTGTATCAGACACTCCTACTCCGACCCAAGCTGGAAGCGCGGCGCTTGCGTCGGTTCCTACTCTGACTCCTCGCCGCCCAATGGCCACCACGCCCACTTTCACGCGCACTCCTCTTCGCCCAACGTCCACGCCTACTCCCACGCGCACGCGCGCTCCTACCCCTTTTCCAACGGCCACTGCTACGGCTAAACCCAGTCAAGAGTGGATACGTCTGACCAACTCGACAGAAGATTTCAGCAATGTTCAGGGGACAAACAATTGGTATTACATGGCCTCAAACGGCCGTGACTCTAGGGATTTCCGGGAAATACCGTGGGATCCAAGAGATGATTGGTGGGAATGGTGCTACGATCCAGCACTCGGCAAGGCGCCGTGCTCGGAGACATATGTGGGATGGCGCAACGACTTTGGACATCCGGGCATGTACGCCGATGTAGCCAGAGTGTGGGTCAGTCCTGTTTCAGGACCATTGAAGATTGCTGGTGATGCTCGCAAGGAACAAGGTGGCGGTGATGGGGTTCTGTTTGAGATATACCATTGGCACTCTTCTGGGCGTGATACACTGTGGGCAACGAGTATTGGGGCAAACGATACGTCGCCAAAATACTTTGATCTTAGGATAGGGGCTGGGAAAGGAGACAGGCTGTTTTTCGTCCTGAAGATTCGCGGCCGGCCGGAGTGGGATAAGACCTTTTTGGATGTGACCATCTACACCTCGGTCCCCATGGCCGCGCCCGCTCCGATAACTCCGACAACCAGGTCGGCATCAAAACCAACCAAGCCATCGGCCATCACCAGCTATGAGAACAGGATCGTCTTCAAGTCCGACAGGGAAGGGGGGGAGGCGTTGTACGTAATAAAGCCCGATGGTAGCGACCAGAGAAGGCTGGACGATGAATCCGTGTACCACAACGCTTTGGCCTTGGAGGCCCTCTCCCCGGACCGCACGCGGAAGCTTGTGGTGAGGGACACTTCAGGCAACAATGATATCTATACCATTGACGTCGCTGGAAGGGAATCTGAGCAGCGCATAACGTCCGACGCCGCAGATGATCACGAGGCTGTCTGGGCACCCATTGACGAGAACCGCATGGCTTTCGTCTCAACCCGCATGGGCAGCACCGATATATGGACGCAAAATATCCATGAGCCTCTGGAAGAGAAGCGCTTGACTGACAATCCAGACTACGACAAGCACCCCAGTTGGTCACCCAATGGCACCCAAATCGTTTACTGGGCTGTACATGGGGGTGGCCCCCGTCAGATTTGGGTGATGAACGCTGACGGCAGCAACAAGCGGAACATTAGCAACAACGCCTATAACGACTGGGATCCTATCTGGATAAAACAGCCCTGAAAGTGATAGGGCAGATTCATTTGGATTGCAATCTATCATAACCATCAAGGAGGGACAGAAATGGCTAAAAAGAAAGTGATATCAGGTACACGATCCTGCTGGATATGGATCATCATCGGGCTGACCATTGCCGTGGTGCTCGTCTTTGGCGTGCTCATCTTCGTGGTGGGGCCGACGATCCAGGGGCAATTGGAAGCCTCGCAGCACTATGCCGCGTGTACCGCCTTTCTGGGCAGCGGTGATTGCGACCAGGCGGTGGCTGAGTGCGAGGCCGTGGTGCGGTTGGATGCTTTTCTGTATTATCCCGACGCCACCACCCTGTTGGCCCAGGCCAAAGAGTGCCAGAAGGAGATGCACTACCAGCGGGGGTTGAGCTTTATGAGCCTGGAGGAGTGGCAGAAGGCGCTGGACGAGTTCCAAGTGGTGCTCGATATAGACCCAACCTATGAAGAGATGCAGGCCAAGTATCAGGAGGTCAAAGCCCAAATGGCGTTGGCCGGTGTGACCCCGGCGCCGTCTCCTGTGCCTGCCGGTGCCACGCCCACCGATACGCCCGTGCCGCCGCCCCCAGCGGCCACTGATACGCCGACTCCAACGTATACGCCGACCGCCAGACCCACGCCGACGGGGACGCCGCCACCGACCGACACTCCGGCTCCTCCCGATACGCCGACGTCCACGCCACCTCCTGGTCCTATTTCCGTGTCTGGGCTTACAATCATATACCAGGAGGATTTTAGCGATCCGCAGAGCGGGTGGGAGAGATGTTGCTGGTGGACTGGCGAGGTGGAATACATAAATGGTGAGATGGTTGTGAAAGATGTAAGTGGTCCTGGTGAACCTCCCTCTTATGCACGCCCCCATCTCAGCTTTGACAACTTTGTTCTGGAGGTGGACTCCCGTTGGTCCGGTGGGGCGGTGGGAGGAACCTATGGACTGTGGTTCAGATATCAGGATAAAGAGAACTACTACGCCTTCTATATAGGCAATGACGGTCGTTACACAATTGGCAAAGAGGCTAATGACAAGTGGAGCGTGCTCCTGGAAGGGTTTTCCGATGCCATAAACCGTGAAGGGGATCTTAATCGTTTCCACATCGAGGCCAATGGGCATGATTTGCGTTTCTTCATGAACGGTCAATTCCTTTACAGTGTTCGTGATGTGGACCACGATCTGGGAGACATTCTGCTCATAGCTCGGAGGCCCAAAGGCGCGGATTTCTTTGAGGCGTCCTTTGACAACGTAATTGTCGCCAAGCACCCGTAAATGCGTATTGGTGTTCCGGCGAGGGTCTCCTGACCTCGCAAGCCAAGGTAGAAAGGAACCACAAATGGGAGAGAACATAGCGCCATTTAGGATACCACCAGGATGGATAAGGCTTGGAATAGTGGTCACTGGCCTGCTTATCGGGACCATAGCCTTGTTACCAACGGGGGAAACTCCACCGGCACCCGTACTCGATACCCCTACTCCGACTCCTCGCCGCCCAACGGCCACCACGCCCACTTTCACGCGCACTCCCACTGACCCAACCTCCACACCCACTTTCACGCGCACCCCTACCCGTCCTCGGCCAACGGCCACTGCTACGGCTAAACCCAGTCAAGAGTGGATACGTCTGACCAACTCGACAGAAGATTTCAGCGACGTTCAAGGGACAAACAATTGGTATTACATGGCCTCAAACGGCCGCAACTCTGGGAATTTCCAGGAAATACCGTGGGATCCAAAAGATGATTGGTGGGAATGGTGCTACGATCCAGCATTGGGCAAGGCGCCGTGCCCGGAGACATATGTAGGATGGCGCAACGACTTTGGGCATCCGGGTATGTACGCCGATGTAGCCAGAGTGTGGGTCAGTCCTGTTTCAGGACCATTGAAAATTGTCGGCGGTGCTCGCAAGGAGCAGGGTGGGGGCGATGGAGTTCTGGTTGAGGTATACCATTGGCACTCTTCTGGGCATGATAAGCTGTGGGCAACGACCATTGGGGCAAACGATACGTCGCCAAAATACTTTGATCTTAGGATAGGGGCTGGGAAAGGAGACAGGCTGTTTTTCGTCCTGAAGATTCGCGGCCAACCGGAGTGGGACAAGACCTTTCTGGATGTGACCATCTACATGCTGAAGGGATAGAAATGACTAGAAAGAAAGTGGTATCAGGTACACGATCCTGCTGGATATGGATCATCATCGGGCTGACCGTTGCCGTGGTGCTCGTCTTTGGGGTGCTCATCTTCCTGGTGGGGCCTGCAATCCGAGGCCAAATGGAAGCCTCGCAACACTATGCCGCGTGTACCGCCTTTCTGGGCAGCGGTGATTGCGACCAGGCAGCGGCCGAGTGCGAGGCCGTGGTGCGATTGGATGCTTTGATGTGGGTATAAGAGTTGGATTCGACAACCTGGCGATAGGACTATTTGAAAAGTAAGCAGTTTTGATACTGGAAAGGAGATTACAAATGCCGAGAACTTGTCCACAGTGCGGCGCGGCCAACCGCGATACGGCCCGCTTTTGTTCCAGGTGCAGCACACCACTCACGCCAGCGGCGGTCTGTCCCAACTGTGGATCCAGTTGCTCGCCGACGGCCCGCTTCTGCAGCGGCTGCGGCTGGTCCTTGCAGACCACTACGCCGCCCTATGGCCTCGGCACCGGACGGCTGCCAGCCAAGGCCATGCTGAAAAACCGCTACATCATTATCCGCAAAATCGGCCAAGGAGGGATGGCCGCCGTCTATCAGGCCGCCGACACCCGCATCACCGGCAAGACCTGGGCAGTGAAAGAGATGAGCGACGCGGCGATCACCGACCCCCTGGAGAAACAGCAGGCCCTGCTCGCCTTCCGACAGGAGGCCAGCCTGCTGGCCAAGCTCGATCATCCCCACATCCCCAGGGTGACAGACTATTTTAGCAAGGGAGGCAAGCAATATCTGGTCATGGAATACATCGAAGGCCAGACGCTGGAGGAGATCCTCGAACAGCGCGGCAGACCGTTCTCCGAGCATGAGGTGCGGCCCTGGCTCGAGCAACTGTGCGATGTGCTGGACTACTTGCACTGCTGCTCTCCGCCTGTTGTCTTTCGTGACCTCAAGCCAGCGAACATCATGATGGATCAGATGGGCCAGATCAAGCTGATTGATTTCGGCATCGCCCGCCTGTTCAAAAGCGGCAAAACCAGCGACACCCAGGTCTTGGGTACGCCAGGGTATGCGGCCCCCGAGCAACACGGCCAGAAACAATCCGATGCCAGGAGCGACGTCTATGCCTTGGGAGTCACCTTGCACCGGTTGCTGACTAACCATGATCCCGTGGCGACGCCTTTTAGCCTGCCTCCGCTACGCCAGTTGGCCCCGACCTTGTCGGATGCCATGGACAGGATCGTGCAACGGGCGACGGAGAAAGACCCTGACCGACGCTGGCAGAGTGCAGCCGAGATAAAGCAGTTCATTTTGGGCAAAGTTCCCTCACCTGGAGCGCCCCCTGTCGGAGCAGGGCAAGCCCTTCCGAAGACGTCTCGTCCCACGACCCGATTGTTGCTGGCGGTGGCCCAGGTGTCCAACGAACAACTGGCCATGGTTGCTGGTGGGATGGTGGTCCTGTTCGCTCTGGCCACCTGCCTCCTTGGACCATTCATATTCAACAATCTCCCCTGGCTTTGGCACAACTTTCCTCTTTATCTCGTCGCCGCTCCCATGACCTACGCCGCCTCCCAGCGGCGTGGCTCGGCCCTTCTCTCTCACGTGCCGGTGGCCTGCACCGTCTGGCTGATCATACAGTGGAAGCTTCATATTTATGAAAGCGGCTTATGGCCACTGCTGGTCGCCTCTATCGTGAGCGGCCTGACCATGGAGGGGTGGCTCATGTTGAAAAAGAAAGAAATTACTAACGTTTGGTGGCAAGATTGCTTGTGGACGATGGCTGCAGCGGTGCTGGGCTACATGTTCTTCATCGTGGTCTTGCAGCAATCCGTTAAGGGACTTTATTTTCAGGTTGGTGAACTCTTCGGTGCAGCCCCGGTGGGCGGGCTGGGGTGGTTCATCGGTGATCTGTATCAACAGAACACCATACTTCGCCAGACAGGGGTCCCACGCATCAGGTGAATGAAGGAGGAAGATTTATGGGTACAAGATGTCCCAACTGCGGTTATGAGAACCGTGCCCAGGCAAAATTTTGCAGCACTTGTGGTCAGCGATTGCAGATGCTGGCTCCACCCAGGCTGCCAAGATTACCTCACATGCCCCTTGCACCGTCTCCACCGCCAGCGGCGGGGCCACTGGTTCCATCTGTTGCGCCGCCACCGGCATATCCACCAGCGCCCCGCGCAGTGGGTTTGTCACTGAAAACATGGGACCGACCGCCCCAGGTCGAGGGTAAGGTATTGCACATAGATGGTCCGCACAAGGAAAAAGGCCCTGTCGCTGGCAAGATGCTAGCTGCAGGCTGCCTGGTTTTGATTGCCCCGTACATCGCCTGGCTGCCTTTCGTCAGTGGGACAGAGTTCACGGTCCGCTACCTGCGGGTAGAGGACGTCCACAGCGGACAACAATGGTCAGTCAAGATGTGCGGGGAGCCCTCAGGCAACATCAGCATCGGTGATATGATAGCCGTCTGGGGCAAAATCAAGGGCGGCAATCTGTTGATGAAAGAAGCCTACAATTACCAGATCAATGCCGAGATCAGATTGAAAACTTGAAAGGAGAATCAAAATGAGCAAGATTTGTCCTGGTTGTGGCCACACCAACCGAGATACAGCCAAATTCTGTTCAGGCTGTGGCGGGGATCTGACGGCTGTTCAAGTCCCACCTAAGGCTGTGGACCGCGTCAAGGAGGCAGCGGCCAAAGCCGGTTCGGTGGTGGGACCGGCGGCGGCCAAAGCTGGTGCGGCTGTGGCCCCGGTGGCCAAAGAAGCAGCCATCCAGTCGTGGAAGGGGAGCAAAAAGGGGATGGGTTTCCTGGCCCGGATGCTGACCGGAGGAGGCAAGGCAGCCTATACCGAGGTTTTTAGCCCACAACCCTGTGTCGAAGGCCAGATCCTCACCGCTCCTACCTCTGGCTCCGTGCCTGCGCCTCTTGAAGTCGGTGCCTTGTTGTTCGTCGCCGTGCTGCTCCTGGGCTGGCTGGTCTTCTTGCTGGAGCAATGGTGGCACATCGCTGCTGCCCTGGCCGGTACCTACATCGTCTTACTGGTCCTTTCGTGGTTGGGCCTGCGCCGGCCTTTCTTCACCAAGATGACCTTCGGCGGACTGTGGAGCCGCTTGCTTAGACGGAGTGGGCAAGTGCCCATCTACAAGTTCCGAGTCCAGGATCGCATCAGCGGCCAGCCCATGGACGCGGTCATGGTCGGCCCGCAAGAGGGGTACCAGATGGCACCCGGCAACAACGTTCAGGTGTGGGGTATCCCGGACAAGGGGCGCAATGAGCTGAGAGCCTGGAAAGTCGAGGCCCTGGATGCTGCTGGGCAGACCTTTGCCTTCCTCACCGTCCCCCGTCTCATCCCTCTCGTCGTGGCTCTTTTCCTGCCACCAACGCTGATACTGATAACGTGGATCGTCATCCTCTTGGTGGGGTAGGCGAAGGGTCTAACTTCAGGAGGTCACCTTGGGGCCTGGATTTGCAATCCAGGCCGAGCATGATGTCTAGGGAGGTCACCATGCCTATCCGATGTCCGAATTGCCAAGCCGACAACCGCGACGGGGCCAAGTTCTGCCACGTGTGTGGAACAGCATTGACGGCACCGCCGCCCCAGGTTGTGTCCCCCCTACAACCAGGCCCCCGGCAACCGCTGCCCGCTCAACAGCAGCAACCGCCCCTGCCTGCCGTTCAACCGCCGCCGATGGTCCCCGTGCAACCACCGGCCCCGCCAACTCAGAAGGTTCGCGAAGGGGTCCTGGTGGATGGGGAGGTAAAGGTTGTTGACCCGGAGCGGCAGGAAAAGGCACCCTCTGACCCAGGACGAGCTTTGGTCATTTCTGCCTTTGGGCTACTGCTGTTGAGCGCCTGCGGCCTAGGAGCAACCTTATCCCTCGCCCTGTGGATCGTGTTGCTCATCCTGGGCGTAAGTGGTCTGGGCTGTATTGCTTCATTACTTCTGGCCCCTCTCTACGCTTTGATAGGGCCCATCATCCACTGGCTAAAAGGCGACCGCATGGTGCCTGTCCTCAACTTCCAGGTGATGGATAACATCGTGGGGCAGCCGGTTGATGTCATCCTGATCCGGGAACGGGGTGGGGGGAACATACGTGTTGGTGACAGGGTGCGGGTTGTGTCAGGCCGATGGCAGGGGCGCAGCGGTGTCGTCCGGGCCTACAAAGTCGAGGTTTACGAAAGCCGTGGGCACCGGACCGACTACACTATCCGTGGCGCCCGGCCGTGGCCGCTGTGGATAGGGCTCGTGGCCCTGGCCCTCGTCGTCGGCGCGCTGATCTACGCTGCCATACAGTTGGGGGTGTTGCAATGACCCAGAACTGTTCCCATTGTGGAACCCGGAACCGTGATACAGCCCGCTTTTGCATCGGGTGCAGTGCGCCGCTGGCTGAGTTGGTCTGTCCCAACTGTGGCACAGCCAATTCGGCTACAGCCCGCTTCTGTCAGCAATGTGCCACCCCGTTGCAAAGCGGAGCGGTGCCCTTCAGACCAGACACCGGCTTGCTGCTATCTCAATCCATACTATCGGGCCGCTATATTATCCTGTGCAAGGTGGGCCAGGGTGGGATGGCTGCCGTCTACCAGGCTGCTGACGCCCGCATCACCGGCAAGGCCTGGGCTGTGAAAGAGATGAGCGACGCAGCCATCACCGACCCCCTGGAGAAACAACAGGCCGTCGAAGCCTTCCGTCGCGAGGCCGAGCTGCTGTCCCGACTGAGCCACCCCAACATCCCCAGGGTGACCGACTTTTTCAGCGAGGGTGGCAATCAATACCTGGTCATGGAGTTTGTGGACGGCGAGACGCTGGAAGAGAAGCTGGCCGGGCGGAGCAAGCCGTTCAGTGAGAGCGCGGTGTGGCCCTGGGCCGAGCAGTTATGTGACGTGCTGGACTATCTGCACAATCAGCGTCCGCCGGTCATCTTCCGGGACCTGAAGCCAGCCAACGTCATGGTGGATAAGGCAGGCCGCGTGAAGCTGATTGACTTTGGCATCGTGCGTTTCTTCCAACCAGGCAAGGCCAAGGACACGGTGTCTTTCGGTACGGCTGGCTATGCCCCGCCGGAGCAATACGGCAAGGGGCAGACCGATGCCCGCAGCGACATCTACGCCCTGGGGGCCACGTTGCACCACCTGCTGACCGGGTGCGACCCAGCGCTGAAGCCTTTCCAGTTTGAGCCGGTGTGTCGGCTGAATCCGGCCGTTTCGCCTCAAATGGAACAGATGGTGATGCGAGCGGTGGAACAGGAGCCGACTCGGCGGTGGCCGAGCGCGGGAGAGATGTGGCGGGCGTTGCAAGCTCCCCCCTTGCCAAAGCCCGCCTCACCGCCGCCCAAGCCAGCGGCGGTCGCCGCCCCGGCGCACCCAGCGGCGGCTCCGCGCCTAGCCGTCAGCCTGGGGTTGGCTACGGTGGAGTTGGCCGGGTTCGGGCGACGGTTGCTTGCTTTTCTCATTGATAACCTACTGCTATACCTGGTGTATGGGATTTTCGCTACCTGTCCGGTTCTCCTGGTTCCAGACCCTTTTTCTTCCGACGAAGAAGCTATGCTCAGCATGCTGCTTTGCGGAGCACACCTACTGTTCCTGCTTCTGTATTTCTGGTATTACGTCTTTCTCCAGGCCCGCTCCGGCCAGACGCTGGGCAAGAAGATCATAGGGATCAGGATAATCTCTGCCGATGGCCGTTCGCCTGGAAAGGGACGTTGTTTCCTGCGCTTCATCGGCTATTGGATTAGCAGCCTGATCCTCTACATCGGCTTTCTGATGCCCCTGTGGGATCAGAATAAACAAGCCCTCCACGACAAAATGGCTAACACCTATGTAATCCGGGCCTGATCTCGGATCTGTACAGGAGGTATCAAAATGTCTAACCAAGCCCATCTTTTTGATTACAACCAACCCATTGCCCAAAAGATTGCCCAGGTGGAACGGAGCTACCTGGATCAGCCCAACGTCACCGTGGCCCCGCCGCCCTGGGGACAGGTGGTCGGCGGCGGCCACAGCCTGGTGCGGGTCAAGGGGCTGGCCAACTTTTGGGAGGAACACCCGGAAACCCAGTTCGAACGCTATATGGAGGATCTGGTCACCGGGCTGCATGGCCAGAGGCGTCCCCTGGCTTTCCTGATCATCGGTCGCGAACGGGAGATAGAAGTCTATCTCGGCGTGCAGGGACGCGCAGAGACAGAAGGCAAGCTTCTGCATACGGCACTGGCTGGTTCCTTCCCATCCGTGGACGCGGCTGTGCTGGAGCCGAACGGGCTGCTCCCTATCCGCCAGGCGCTCCAGGCAGCAACCGGCTGGGTGGCCCTGACCGGGACGCCGACGGCCAAATGGCAGCTTGGACCGGAGAGGGGCGAAGGTTACGTGCAGCAGATCGAGCGGCTGGTGCGGGGCCTCTATGGCCGGCGCTGGTGCTACCTGGTCTGCGCCCAGCCCATCTCCGAGTTGACCTGCAGCGGCTACGTCAACCAGATGCTGGTCGAGATTCGGAACAGCTCGGCCCACCTCAAAAAGTCGGTTCAGATTGCTCCGGGCACCACCTCAGAACAGGTTGACCGGGAGATGCAATACTACATCGAACTGTTGGAGCAATATCTGGAGCGGCTGAGGGGAGGGCGGGCCCAGGGGTTATGGGGCGTTCAGACCCACCTGGGTGCGGCCGATACGAGCACGCTTCAGCGAGGCCGGGCGCTCCTGCAGGCCGTCTTTGCCGGTCCCGAGTCGCGCCCCGAACCTCTGCGTGCCCTGTCCTGCGCGCCGGGCCAGCAGGAGATGCCGACCCCCCTCAACTCCCACGAACTGGCCACTCTGACCCAACTGCCCCGTGAGGAAATGCCGGGCTATGCCATTAAAAGCTACGCCCGCTTCGACGTGGCCCTGTCTCCTCTCGTTGGTTCGGACGGCGTTTCCCTACAGCCAAAGGAGACGGTTAACGTCGGCAAGGTGCTGGACGGGGAGACCCCCACCGGCAACTGGTATGCCATCGGGCAGGACGACTTGGCCAAGCATGGCTTGGTGGTGGGCGTGACCGGCAGCGGCAAGACCAACACCATCTTCTATCTGCTGGACAAACTCTGGAAAGAGGGTCGGGTGCCCTTTCTGGTTATCGAACCAGCCAAGACCGAGTACCGTGATCTGCGAAGCGCGGAGGGGTTCCAGAACCTACGGGTCTATACTCTGGGCGACGAGCGCTGGGCCCCCTTCCGCCTCAACCCATTTGAGTTCGAGATCACCGATCAAGACAATCGCATCCACGCCCAGACCCACATTGACTACCTCAAATCGGTCTTTAACGCCGCTTTCATCTTGTATGCCCCCATGCCTTACGTCCTGGAGATGTGCCTGCACGAGATTTATCGCGACAAGGGTTGGGACTTGACCACCAGCCAGAATCGCCGCCTTCCGCCCAAGGAACGGGGCAAAGAGCGCCATTGGCCTGTCTTCCCCACGTTGACTGACCTCTACCATAAGATAGACGAGGTAGTGGACCGTTTGGGTTACGAAGAGCGTATCCAGATGGACGTCAAGGCTGCCCTCAAGGCTCGGGTGGGCAGCTTGCGCCTGGGGGGCAAAGGGCTGATGCTGGATACCAAGGCTTCCATCTCCATGGCCGAGATGCTCTCTCAGCCAACGGTTTTGGAATTGGAGCGGGTGGGCAGCGACGACGAAAAGGCCTTCCTGATCGGTCTGATCCTGACCCGTATCTACGAATACCGCATCGTTGAGGCCAGGGGGCAGGAGCTATCGTCGTCGCTACGGCACGTGACCGTCTTTGAGGAAGCTCATCGCCTGCTGAAGAACGTCCCCACTGAGGTAGAGACCGAAGCGGCCAACACCAAAGGACAGGCGGTGGAAACTTTTGCCAACATGCTCTCAGAGATCCGGGCCTATGGCCAGGGGGTGCTCATCGCCGAACAGGTGCCCTCCAAACTGGCCCCAGATGCCATCAAGAACACCAATCTCAAGATCATGCACCGCATCGTTGCTGAGGACGACCGGGAGGTGATGGGCGGTAGCATGAACCTGGACGAGGCTCAGGAGCGATTCGTGGCTACCCTGCCCACCGGATGGGCCGCTGTCTACGCTGAAGGAGCCGACCGGCCCTTCCTGGTGCAAGTCTACAACTATAAGGGGCAGAGCGTCGCAAAGCGCATCAAAGATGCCCAGGTGCGTGGAGCCATGGCCAAGTTTTGCAGCCAACCTCTCTACGATCCACTGCCTGGGTGTAGTCAGTACTGCCAGGCCAAGAAGGGCAACAACGGACGCTGCGATTCCCACGTCCGAGATTTGGCCCTAAGCGTGATTGCCCACAGCGAGTTCCCAGAGCGCTTTGCTCGCTACTTTCTCTCGCTGTTGGAAGAACCCAAGCAAGCAGTATTTGGTTACAACGATCTGGCCCGCCTACTGGATCAGGTGGTGCGGCTCAAGCCAGCCAAGAAGCGGCCGGTGGCTCTATGTGTGATTCTCCATGCCCTGGATGACCTCTTCGATGCCCGGGGCCGACAGTATAGCTGGTTCTACAACGTGGTGAGCACCCTGCGCGATCAACTGACGGCCGTGTTACACACCATCACAGAGGGATTTGAAAACAAACAGGATGTCCTGACCAACCTGGCGGCACAGAGCCAGCGTGGCCTCGAGCAATTTCAGAAAGGTTACCAGCAACAGTGTGCCAGAGCCCCGGTGCCTTACGCGGGGTGCAGTGCCTGCCAAGCCAAGTGTCGCTGTAGGTACGAGGTGGCACGGTTGGTGAAAGACAAGGCCCTCCAGCGGGACTTTGTGGGGGCCATCCAGAACACAACTGACGATAGTGAGATGTGGAAGCGGCTCGGCGACGTTTGCTTGGAAGCGGCACGGCGGGCCATTGTCGTGTCGGACGAGGCCATCACCAAGGGAGTGGCCCTGTGCTACGTAGCGCAGATGGGGCCGGCGCTGGGGTTCGGCAGCGGCAGCCAGCGGAAGATGGTCAATAGTATGCGCACTGTGTTAGGAGCGCAGTAGGAGGTGAGACCATGACCAATGTGCCCTACAAACCCGAAGAACAGGCCCTCAAGCGCATCGAGGAGCAGCAGCGGGCTGAGATACAGCGGGAACCGGAGAGAAAGGTCGTCGAGGCGAAACCAGCCTCTGGCAGTACAGCCTTCAGACCAGAGCCAACCAGTGAGAACGAGAAGTTCAAGCTGGCTGTAGGGGACAAGCAATTTGGCGCAAACATCGAGGCACAAAGGCGGCTTCAGGAAGCTAGGCCAGCAGAGACTCCTGCTGCGATGAAAGAGCAAGATGCCTTGGACGACGCGGCCCGTCGGCTACAGCACATAGCGTGGCTCAAACCGGAGGAGTGGCGGAAGCTGGACAACGAACAGAAAGCAGTTGCCCTGAACACAGTCGGGCGTGAGTTGCAAGAGGTTTACCACCATCCCAACCCCCCACTGATAGTATCGGAAAGGGGGGATAGAAGGCTGCAAGGTGAGTATAGTGATGATGACTATTGGATTTTCATGAACAGGGCAGCAGAAGCAGATGGAGAAAAGAAGCTCCTTGGCGACGACCCCGTTCTCGCTCTTCGGACATATGCCCATGAGTGGCGGCACAGTTATCAATTCGAACAGGCTACAAGGTGGGAGAAGCCGCAGTTTCGGAATTTGGTTGACGACCCCGATCAAGCGATGCGGTGGTCATGGAATATTAGGGACTACAAGGAACCTCCGGGCGAAACATTGGCCCTTCAAGACTACACCAGATACATGCAAGAGTTCCACGCCTACGAGACACAGCCGGTCGAGGCCGACGCCAAGCGTTTTGCCGACGAGTTGGTCCGGCGAGTTTATGGGGAATAGGTTGGTCTGCTGCGTTTGAACTTAGGGCAAGACAGGAGGCATCATGTTACGAGGCGATAGCCATCTCGAAAGCGACAAGATCCACAAACAGCAGGAAGTCCAAGAGAGGTTGGAGGCAGAACAGCGCATTCGCGAAGCTCAGGAAGCAGCGCGTTCCGCTGAGCGTCATTTCACCGACAGGAAGGGACGTGACATGGCGCTGCGCACGGAAGGTGCTGAGCCACACAAGATACGACAGGTCGAGGCTCAAGACACCCAAACCATCCGCCACCCCATTCACCTGCGCACCCATCACGAAGGCCGGGAACTCGGCCGCGCCAACCTGACGCTGGAGACCGACAAGACCTACAACCCCAGTACTGGCCACTACGACCGGGTGGCAAACCGTCGCCTGCGCATCAATGACATCGAGACCCATCCAGCCTACCGTGGAAGCGGGGTAGGAAGCGAGCACATCAGGGAAGCGGAGCGCATCGCTCGCCAGTACAGGGCGAGAGAAATCTACGGCAGCCTGAGCTACAAGCCAGAGGACGAAGCTGCCGTGCGCGGCTTCTATCGCAAACACGGGTACGAGACACGGCCAGGGGCAATGGGGGGCGAAGAGGTCTATAAAAATCTCCGTCTAGACAGCGACGCAGCCAACCTACGCCGTCAGTTGCGTACCTGATAAAGCCTCGAGGGAAGGGAGACAACCATGATGCCCCTACCTATTGACCGAATTCTGCAAACCGCCACCGCGTCCTGAGACTGCTGGCCCAGGGCGGCATGGACGTAGTGTACCTGGCCGAAGAGACGCGGCTGCCTGCCCGAACTGCGCCGAGTCCGTGCGTGCTTACACCCGTTATTGCCTGGAATGGCTGCAGGATTGGTACACCCGGTTCCCTGTCATCAGAGGGATGATCGTCACCGGAAGGGACATCGTCAACCTGCCCTGCCACGAAAACTCTCTGTGACGAGGGAAGCATGACATATACGAGTTTCAGGCGGGATATGAAAGAAAGTAGCCAGAGATTGCATTATTAATTATGGGGGATTCGGTAGCTCAAGTGGCTTGACCTCAGAGCGCCGAGCCCCTGATCGGCACACTGGATCAGCAAGGCAAATCACATCACAAGGACGAGCTGAGGCTATATCTCGCCAAGCTGGCATTTGGCGTTAGCGACAGTAAAAGAGGAGAGCACCGATGTCAAGCGATCGAGCAAAAGGCCAAATGCCAGTGTCCTATCTGACTCGAGTTGGTCGGATCGTGCTGGCTTGCATCCTGGTTGTGGCTGCCATCTGGCCGATGGGTATACAACCTCAGGCAACGCAAGCCGCCCCCGCCTATGCACCCCAGACTCCAACCCCGCCAGCACCTCCGACGCCAACCCCGACCCCGCCACCGCTTGCTGGTGAAGGTGCGGCGGACCAAGCCCCACATACCCCGCCCTTACCTGACAATCTCCCATCTGAAGTGGAACAGGCCCGCGCCCTCCAGGCGATGGAAGCTGTGCTGGCGAAGTACCTGCGCTATTGGGGACCCCGCTACCAGGTGGCCCCTGTCGAAGTAACGGTGAAAGGCGAATGGGCCCACGGGGTCGCCCAATGGCAGAGCCAGGTCAGG
>JBGVTF010000406.1:0-2521 GCA_041862415.1 Anaerolineae bacterium
CGGATTGCGCGTGGGCGACACGCTTAGTCTGCCGTTCCATATACTGGGCCGGGCCGACCAGATGATCGTCCGCAACGCCCCCATCGAGATGTCGGTGGTCGGCATCCTTGGGCAGGCAGGACAAGCCCCTTCTGCCAGCGACTTGTGGTTGGGGTTCGCTTCGTACGAGTACCTGGCAAGTCACGACTCCACTTTGTCTCGACCGGTTCGTTTGCTTGTCGTCCCAACCGAAGGACACAAGGCTGAACTCGATGCCTGGTTGGAAGAAGGCGTGGACTCGGTACAGACGAATGTGGCAACCTACAATGCGCGATACAATGAACTTCAGCAAACAATGCAAGAGATGGTGCTGATCTTTGTCGCGACTGAGATCGGTATTGTCATCATCGCCGCCATTGCCGTGGCCACCATGAACTATGTCTTTTTCTCCCAGCGACGGCAAGAGTTCGGTGTTCTGCACGCAGTGGGACACAGCCGCCCATGGCTCATATTGCGCACCGCGAAAGAGACCGCAAGCGTGGTCACTGTCGCCTGGTTGATAAGTGCTGTGCTGTACGGGATTGGCATGATCTGCGCTCAACTCATCGTCTATGCACCCAAGGGGCTGAGCTTGAACCTTTTCAATCCCATACCCTGGTTGTTCACGTTGCCCATTCCACTGGCCGTCGTCATCGCTAGCACGGGCACCATCAGCCACATGTTACGCAAACTGGATCCCGTGTCCGTCATCGAGAGGAGATAGTGATGAAATGAACCCGTTATCCCCTTTTACCTACTACCGCCGGCACAAGCGCCAGGCGCTGCTGGTGTTGGTGCTGATCGGCTCGCTGACGCTGGGCGTCTATGTACTAGTCAGCCTGACAGGCGTCTCGTTCGGGACGATGCGCTACTCCTTTCACTACCTGACCAGAATGAGCCGGCTATCAGCCAGCCAAGGACCAGAGATAGGTATCCAGAGCCAGATATCGACCATTGGAACACTAGACTCGGGCTTTGCGGCGCAGATCCGAGCCCATCCGGACGTCGCCGCTGTGCTCCCCGAGAATGGCCTGTACGTCGGCGTTCCACTGGCGGGAATGGGGATTCCCACCCCCGTGCTAGGCGTGACCGAGGCCGACCTGCCGGTGGTGATGGATGTCTGCGATCTGCGGCTGAAAGCGGGACGCTTGATCAACCCGCGAGCGGGTGAGATCATCCTCTCCGAGGAGATCGCCCGTGCTCTGGACTTGACCATCGGCGACCCCGTCAGCTACAAGATCAACGCGGAAACCTACCCAACCATGGCGACTGAACTGACGCTGGTGGGCATCCTGGAGAGTGATCCTTCGGCTGCTGGGCCTGAGGTCCGGGTAGGGTTTGTGTCCTACGAATACCTCGACGGCCACGAACTCTATCAACCACGCGCGACGAATTGGCTCATCATCCCCCATCCAGGGCGCAGGATCGCCGTGAATGATTTCGCTTCTACCCTCATCGAAGAGAGTGGCGGATCACCATCCAATCACCTGCAATCGTTCGAGAGCGAGGTGGGACTCTTGGATCAAGTGCAGCGAGGGATGGATGTGATGTACGGTCTCGTCAATGGTCTTGTGGCCGCAGCAGCGGCACTGGTCGTGGGAATGGTCCATCGCATCGCCGTCACGCACCGGTTGCCAGAGCTCGGCCTGCTCCACGCCGCTGGCTACCCCAAGCGAAGCTTGGTCCGCCGCCTGGTGATCGAGATCGCCACAGTCGCGTGCGTGGGATGGGCGGTCGGCCTGCTATGCGCGCACGCTTTCTCGATCCTGCTCAACAGCACCCTTTTCGCCCCCCAGGGCTGGATTATGAACCTGGCCAACCCGAAACCACTTTTATCCACGCTGCCCATCCTCCCCGTCGTCGTTGTGTGGATCAACGTGAGCGTCCATCGAATGCTGAACCGGCTGGATCCTGTGGATATCTTTGAACGCGGCAAGCTGAGCATGGAAGGGGTAGGAGGCAGGAGGCAAGAAGCAAGAGGTAGGAAACAGGGAAAGGCACGTTCAACATCCCACCCGCTGTCGTCGTGGACGTTCTATCTGCGCCACCGCCGGCGGTCCCTATTGCTGCTGGCTGCGATCGGGTTGATGGTTCTGGGGGTGGCTCTCCCTGGATTCCTCATCGGCACAATAAATGATGCAACGTTGCCGCTCTATCTCAGCTATACGACTCATGCCACAGTCGTCTCCCCAGGTTTCATGTATCGCGCGGTAGCCCCCGACATCGTCGCCCAGATCAGGGCCCACCCGGCCGTGGCCCACGCGATCCCTGCCAAAGCCCTCGCCATGATGGTCAACCTTCCCCCGGGAGGCGAACTCGGGTCGCTATCCGTTTACGCCGTGCGCGAGCAGGATCTGCCCATCCTGTTGGACGCGTATGACCTGCGCTTGGGAGTAGGAGACATGGTTCAGCCAAGATCGAGCCAGATCGTCCTGACCAGTGCCCTCGCCCGAAACCGGAACCTGGTTCTTGGCGATGCGATCGGCCATCCGGTTCACGAGCG
>JBGVTF010000407.1:0-2281 GCA_041862415.1 Anaerolineae bacterium
CGTCTTTGTCGTCGTCGTCACCACCAGATGGTCGTGGGGTTGGCGTCTCTCGAGGGGGTAGCCCCGGCCCGGCCTGGGTGGGCATAGGCAGCCAGGCCAGCAGCAGGACGCCGATTAGGATTGAGGTTAAGGCCAGCCAGAAGATGGTTTGGTGTTTTCTGTGGTTCATTTTTGCATCTCCTTGAGTAGGGCGGGTTTCTTACCCGCCACTGCATATGACAGCGAATTGGAGGGATTAACCGAATCTAGGCCCAATACTGTTCAGTTCAGGGTCTGGAGTTGAGGCTTCAGCCGGTTTCTTCCGCCTAAAGGCTCTACTCCATCTGCCTATCTAAACTGTATTGAATTCAGGCCGCAATGGTGAGGATGAAACGCCAATTCGTTTAACCCTTTCTATTCGATGCCATACTTTGCCGGGTCGAAGTGCCAATTGCGCCAACCTTGGGGGGGCCACGGTCTTCCCGCCAGTGTACGACGGCATAAATCCGCCACCAGTTGTGTGTTGGCCAGGGATCGCCAGAGCCGGGCCTTGTACGACAAAACCGGTGCTTCGGACGGGGATCTGGCGATCCCCTCTGAGCAAATAACAGGCTGCCAGTCCCCCTCCCCCGGGGGGGAACCC
Source organism: Anaerolineae bacterium (assembly GCA_041862415.1). Taxonomy (GTDB): domain Bacteria; phylum Chloroflexota; class Anaerolineae; order E26-bin7; family E26-bin7; genus E26-bin7. Next base: position 623 of record JBGVTF010000407.1, read on the forward strand.
GGCTTGCAGACTTCTGGGGACTACCTGGCTGGCAACCCCTCCCTTGAGGCCGGCTGGCTTTGCTTGAAAACCGGCACCGCTTCACCTGTTGCTGCGGTTGACGTGACCGGCCCGCAAAGGTTGTTGCTCTCGTCGCTCTCCTGCACCGCGCCGTAGGTGGTATTATGGTCCACCGAGTCCACCAGGGCCCACACCTCAGCACCCACCGGCAGCGGAGGGGTGCTGCTGTACTCTGGGACGTAGTAGGGGTCACTGGCATCGGTGGTCAGAACCAGGCTGCCGCCAACTGGAATGGGATCGGTCACGCCCCACACCACCCCGTGGTCGGCAATGGTCTCCCAGGGATGGTTGAGGCTCGGCGTCTCGTTGGGGTCGAAGTAGACGTCCACCCAGAACTCATCGTTGACCGGGGCGTTGCCCTGGTTCCTGATGGTCACCGTCACGGTAGTGCTGGTGGCGACCAGACTGTCCACCACCAGGTCGGGTGCGATGACAGAGTTCTTCATGATAATCGGCAGGTAGATTGGCCCGCTCGGAGGCGATAAAGTGCTTGACACGACTTCCACTTCAAAGACCGGGCGCACGTCGAGGCTTCCTCCCGACGCTCCGCTCAGGGCGAAGTGGAAAGCCAGAAACTCACCCGGCGAGATCTGCAAATCTGCTGGCGTCCCTGATAAAGTGAGGTCAGTCCATGTGCCTGGTGCTGCTAACTGCATGTCAACGCTGGCGGCTGATACGGAGTGTTGTAAAGCGCCGGCATAATCAAGTATCTCAAGCGTGAGCGTGGCCGTACCATCATAAGAGCCGGTTCTATCCAGTATGTAGAACCTGGCCGCTTGGACCGTTGTCTGGCTTGCCGGGGCGGGGAAAATATGGTAAATATCCGTGTCCTGGTTGGACCGGAACGCTGCTGCCGTACTGACCAGCCGGCCGATGACGGCATCATAGCTGGATATGCCCTCACTGGTAGAGCCCAATCTCCACCAAAATTCACTTGTGGCCAGCGTCCCGATGGCCGACAGAGAGCCTGCTTGCATCTCATATTCCCCACTCCTCATTCGTCCAGCATTTGGCTGAACCAGAGCATAGTCACCGGCTTCGGATATTACAAACCGGCTCGATGCAGGGGCATTGTTGTCAGCCAGAGCAGTGGAGGCAGCCAGTAACAAGGTCGTCGTGAATATCAGCATGATTGTCGTAATGCGTTTCACTTTTCACCCTCCCTTTCTACGACCTTTACCGAAGCGCAAACCTGTCATTACTGCACTTCCACTTCAAAGACCGGGCGCACGTCGAGGCTTCCTCCCGACGCTCCGCTCAGGGCGAAGTGAAAAGCCAGAAACCCACCCGGCGAGATCTGCAAATCTGCTGGCGTCCCTGACAAAGTGAGGTCAGTCCATGTGCCTGTAGCTGCTGCCTCCATGTCAACGCTGGCGGCTGATACGGAGTGTTGTAAAGCGCCGGCATAATCAAGTATCTCAAGCGTGAGCGTGGCCGTACCGCCGTAAGAGCCAGTTCTATCCAGTATGTAGAACCTGGCCGATTGGACCGTTTTCTGGCTTGCCGGGGCAGGGAAAATATAGTAAATATCAGTCGCGCCCTGGTTGGACCGGAACGCTGCCACTTGGCTGGCCACTCTGCCGATGACGGCGCTGTAGG
>JBGVTF010000408.1:0-46522 GCA_041862415.1 Anaerolineae bacterium
CATCCTTCGACAAGCTCAGGACACCGCTTTGGGAGCCTTCCGAGGAACGCAAGAATCAGGCCAACATAACCCGCTTTGTCGGTCTTGTCAACGGTAAACACGGTCTTGACATCAACTCCTACGCCCAGCTGCATGACTGGTCCGTTGAAAACATCCCGGATTTCTGGGCGGCCATGTGGGAATTTGCCGAGATCAGAGCTTCTCGTGGATATACCGAGGTGGTTGACGACCTGGGCAATTTCCCTGGTGCAAAGTGGTTTAGCGGCGCAAGGTTGAACTTTGCCGAGAACCTCTTAAGGTATCGAGACGACCACCTGGCTTTTATTTTCAGAGGCGAAACCCAGAAATCCGCCACAATGACCTATGCAGAGCTTAACGACGCGGTGGCACGCCTGGCCCAATCGCTGCGCAAGATGGGGATTGGCCCGGGAGACCGGGTGGTGGCTTACATGCCCAACTTGATCGAAACGGCCGTCGCCATGCTGGCTGCGACCAGCATGGGCGCGACATGGGCCTCTTGCGCTACAGACATCGGTCCCCAGGCAGCTTTGGACCGCCTCGGCCAGGTGGAGCCGAAGGTCCTCTTCACCGTAGACGGTTACTTTTACAAGAACAAGCTCTTCAACACCCTGGGAAACGCCGCGAAAGTGGCGAAAGAAATTCCCTCACTGGAAAAGGTTGTTGTAGTGTCCTACGCGACAGAGAAGCCCGACATTAGCCCTGTCCCCAACGCCGTACATTATGAGGATTTCCTGGTCAGCGGTTCGGCTTCGCTTACCACAAGGGAAAAGCAACCCACCATTCAATTCGAACAACTGCCTTTCGATCACCCCGTGTTTATCATGTTCTCCTCCGGGACGACTGGTAAGCCTAAATGTATGGTGCAGGGAGCTGGCGGAGTCCTGATCAATCACCTGAAAGAGCTCCTATTGCACACCGACTTGAAGCGCGAAGACAGAATCATGTATATCACAACCTGCAGTTGGATGATGTGGAACTGGCTGCTGGGTTCCCTGGCGGTAGGAGCTACTGTGGTTCTCTACGACGGCAATCCTAACTACCCTGATATGGGGGCTATGTGGAAACTAATTCAAGATGAGAAAATAACCGTTTTCGGTACCAGCGCAACTTACATCCATTACCTCCAAAAGCAGGGGGTTAAGCCTGGCCAGGATTACGACTTGTCATCGTTGAAACAAATATCGCAAACTGGATCAGCCCTTTCGGCCGAAGGCTTTGAATACGCGTACCGGGAAATCAAGCAAGACCTGCATTTCAACTCTATCTCGGGCGGCACAGACATCAACGGCTGCTTCGCCGCCGGTAATCCCATCAGCCCGGTATACGCCGGCGAATTGCAGGGTCCGGCCCTGGCCATGAGAGTCAGGGCGTACGATGAGGAGGGCAATGCCATACTTGATCAGCAAGGAGAGCTCGTTTGTGAGGCTCCTGCCCCTTCCATGCCGCTTTACTTCTGGGACGATCCAGATAATCAGAGATACAGAAATGCCTACTTCACTTTCTACCCCGATGTCAATGTATGGCGTCATGGGGATTACATCGTGATACACAGCGACACAGGTGGCATAACCTTCTACGGCCGTTCTGACGCCGTTTTGAAACCTTCCGGAGTGCGCATAGGTACGGCCGAAATATATAACGTCGTGGAGAAACTGGAAGAGGTTGCAGACAGCCTTTCTATAGGACAGAACTGGCAGGGCGATCAGCGCATCGTCCTTTTCGTGAAACTTGCCGAGGGCTTCTCTCTGACGGAGGAGTTGAAAAACAAGATTAAGAAAGCGCTCCGGGAAAATGCCTCCCCCCGGCACGTTCCGGCTCTGATCATAGAGGTGCTGGATATTCCTTACACCTACAGCATGAAGAAGGTTGAAAGCGCCGTCACTAACATCGTCAATGGCAGGCCGGTACTGAACAGGGACGCTTTGGTCAACCCAGAGTCGCTGGATTACTACGAAAAGATTCTGCCTGAGCTGCAAGGTTAGTTCTGGAAAGTGATGCGTCGGGTGATCCGTGCCGCCTACCTGGGCCAGGACGCTGGCGACCTGTCCTCGCTGGTGAACCCGGAGGTGGTGGAGGAAATACGGCAGGTGAAAGGTAGCAGGTAGGTCGGTGGGACTTTCCATTGACATGCCTGCTACTTTCTGGTAGAATGAAAGCAGAGGTCAGTGGAACGCCAGCCTGTACCGCAACAGTGGTGAAAGGAAGCCATGCTATGCTCAGAGAGACCTTTGAAGACCAACTCAGACAGTTGCAGGATGACCTCCTGGCTATGGGGGCCCTGGTTGACAGAGCCATCGAGCGCTCAATTCAGGCTTTGGCTGACCATGACGTCAAGCTGGCCCAGGAGATCATAGACGACGATGCCCTGATCAATCAGGCCCAACGTGAGATTGAAGAGAAATGCCTCGTCCTCATCGCCACTCAGCAGCCTATGGCCAGCGACCTGCGGGTGATTGCCTCCGTCTCCACCATCGCTACCGAACTGGAGCGCATGGGCGACCACGCTGAGGGAATCGGTAAAATCGCCCTGATGCTGGCTGACCAACCGCTGCTCAAGCCCCTGATTGACATCCCGCGCATGGCTGAAAAAGGGCGTTCGATGTTGCGCCAGCAACTGGAGGCCTTTGTGCGCCGCGATGTCGAGATGGCCCGGAAGTTAGCCACCGGCGACGAAGAGGTGGATGCTCTTTACGATCAAATCTACCGAGAGCTTTTGATCTTCATGATGAACGACCCGCGCACCATCAGCCGGGCGACCCATCTGCTGTGGGTAGCCCACAATTTAGAGCGCATCGCTGACCGTACCACCAACATTGGCGAACGGGTGATCTTCTTAGTCACAGGTGAGGTGGAAGAACTGAATCCCTGAGCGCTTATCGCAAATCGAAAGAGGTGAAATAATGGATTTGAATCAGGCTACTCAAATGCTCACCTGGCTGGACGAGGAGCGCCGGCAGGATAAGGCGGAGTTGGCCCGGCTTCAGGAACAGGTCAGGAGTCAGGCTAAGGAGATCGCTGAGCAGGCCAAACGCATCCAGGAACTGGAGGGCAGGCTGGCCGGAGCCCAGACTCATTTGAGCAAAATTGACCGACTCGACGAGTTTCTGCAGCAGTTCAAGTATGAAATCATGCTGCTGCTCGAGAAACATGACCAGCAACGTCAAGAGGTCGAAAAAGACGCCACACGGCTAAGGCAGGTGGAGAGAGAGGGGCAAAGCAAAGCCCTGGCGGAAATCAGAAAGGAACTGCAGAAAGTCAGCCGACACGAGGCAGAGTTAAAGCTCAGGCGCGCTGAGGACAAACGCCTGGGTGAGGCGGTGTTGAGCATCCAGCAGGAACTGGCTGACGTGACCAAAGCGAGCGAGAATCGGACTAGGGCTTACTTGGAAACGCAGCGCGAACAAGATGCCAAACGGATCGCCGAGTTAGAGGGAGAGACGAGCCAGTTGTTGACCAGGAGCGAGGCTCAGGCCAGGAAATTGGAATCGCTTGAGGATTCGGTCCGGCAGCTTGATTCGCAGGCCGCAGAGTGGCGAGCATTTCAGTCGGAGCTGAAGCAAGAGCAGATGCACCTGATGGAGACGCAGCGACTCAATGAGCAGCAGCGTCAGCGTCAAATGGAGAATTGGGCTGAGGAACTTGACGAATACCGCATGAAAATGGAAGAATACACAACTAGTAAGCAGCGCTTCACTGAGCTATATAATGAGAATAAAAAGGCCCTGGAGACATTGGAAAAGTTCGAACAACGGCTTAAACAGACCCAAAGCGAGTTGATGGAACTTCAACATCTGGCCGAGCAGCGTCAGAAGGAGCACCTGGAAGAGTGGCGGATGGAAAACGAAAAACGTTGGAGGAAGGAAGCGCTATCGTGGGAACGCCAATGGAGGGAACAGGCCAGGCATGACGAGGAGTTGGAGGCATTACTGAAGCAGGTAGAGAAGCAAACGGAATGGAATCGGTCTAAGATAGTGGCTTTTTTACAAGAGCGCGCAGAAAAGGCCCGCCAACAGATCCCCGAATTGGAAAAACATATGGCACAGGCAGAGGAGCTTATCGGCAAGCTTCCATGACCAGCGCCTGTACCGCCTGTGCCGCGATAGTGGCGCAACAGTGGTGGAGGGATCACCCCTTGATAGACCCAGAGCAGAATGTATCATCGGAAAAACTCACGCTCACACGAGAATCGGCCCCAAAGCTGGCAGCCAGTGGGGCTCTGGCTGTGGCTTCCTATCTGGCTGCAGGCTTCCTTCCCCCCTACGTATTTTACCTAGCCTATCTTGTTGCCCTCATTGCCGTGGCTTACAGTGACCTCCGCGAGCGTCGCATCCCCAACCGCATCATTTACCCTGCCATCCTGGTAGCTCTGGGAGCCATGTTTCGCTTCCCTGGTTGGGGCAGCGCCCTCCTGGGCGGGGCGGTGGCAGCCCTGGTCTTTATCGTTCCCGTGTTTATCTATGGTCCAGAGCGAGCCGGTATAGGCGACGTGAAATTGGCCTTTTTCATTGGCCTCATTTTCGGCTTCTCCATGACCCTCTACTGGGCCCTCCTCGTTGGCTTTGGCAGTGCGGCTCTGGTGGGATTGGTCGGGATTTTGCTGCGCAAGATGAGCCGTAAGAGCCTGCTGCCCTTCGGTTCCTTCCTGGCCCTGGGAGCCGTTGCCTTTCTTATCCTGAAGTGGGCCAGCAGAGCATGACGCCTGCACCCTCGGACCAGAAAAGGAGATTGCCCTTGGCTTCCAATTTCTCACCAAAAGTTGATCTGAAAGGGCCTGTCCTGAGCAAGGTCGCAGGGCTGTTGTTGGCCTTGTGGCTATTAGCTACCCTGGGCTGTAACCTTGCTTCTCTGGGCGGTCCCTTCTCACGGCCAACGCCGACGCGGAAAGCCCGCGCCACTCTCACCCCAACGCCTACCCGGGCCAAGCCTACCCCAACTTTGTATCCGACGCCTGAACCCTCCCTCATTGACAGCGATGGTGACCTCTTTCCCGATGAGGTGGAGGTGGCCATGGGCAACGATCCCTTCGTCAACGAATGTCTCCGGCAGGTCGGCTGCAGCGGGACCGAGACCCTCATCCCCGGTGAAATCATGAACGTAGTGATCGTTCTCGACGCTTCGGCAGGCATGGCTGACGAGATGCCTGGTGGTACGAGAATGGACCTGGCTAAGACAGCATTGAGTCAATACGTGGAGTCTTTGCCTCCCGGCATCAATGTAGGTTTGATGTTTTACGGGCACCGGGGCAGCGGGGACGAAAACGACAAGGTAGAATCCTGCGCTGCCATTGACCTCGTCTACCGCGTCGGGCCTGTGGATAGAGTGACCTTCAAGGCCATGCTAAACTCTGCCCCAAGCGTCGGCTGGGCGCCCGTGGCCGAATCCCTGCTGGCAGCTCAGCAGGCTCTCGCCGGCCGGGAGATCCAGACCAATCGCATCCTGCTGGTCACCAGCGGTGGGGATAGCTGTGGAGGAGACTCCTGCCAGGTGGTACAGGAGATGCGACAGAGCGGGGTTGCGACGACCATTGACGTTATCGGCCTCAACCTGGACTACGAGGCCATTGAGCCACTTCAGTGTGTGGCCAATACCACCGGGGGACTGTATTACAGCGCCCCAACGCCTGATGAACTGGCTGAGGCCTGGGAAGCTTTGCAGTGGAGGGAAAAACACTGGTTTGAAGTAGACAGTTGCTTGGCTCCGAGCAGAGACCTTTACCTGAGCTGTCGCCAGGATGAATTGAGCCAGTTCACCGAGTGGGCCGACTCTACAGGCTGGACTCAAGACCACCGCGATCCATTCGTGGCCATTACTCAGGCCCTGGCGGAGGAGCAAGCTGAGTTGGCTGTTCCGCCTACCCCCACTCCCACGCCAAGTGCTACTCCGTAGCCAGCAGAGTCCCCCTGTGTAGGATTGCGAGGTCCCCAGGGATCTGGTGCACCCCTTGAGATGTAGTTGAGGAACGTTCCCCTTCAGCCAGAACCATTGTCCCTCACAAACAGCCCCATCACCGCTGACAGGATTTTCCACCCCAGGCGGCGCAGGTATGAGCGGATGGCTGGCCAGCGATAGCGGACCAGGCGCCAGGCAACTATCCGGCGTGGGGGCCCTGGGACGGGCAGCGGCACGCCCCACCTGACCACGACGGCTGCCCAGGTTAGACCGGCCCCAAAGCCGACCATGACCAGGTGGTCGCCACCTTTCACCCGGCCTTGCTCGATGGCCTCGCAGAGGGCGATGGGCACCGAGGCCGATGAGGTGTTGCCATAGCGGTCGAGGTTGACAAAGACCTTCTCCGGAGGTAGCTTCAACGATTTGGCCGCCGATTGGATAATACGGCCATTGGCCTGATGGGAGATGAAGAGAGAGATGTCTTCGAAATTGACGTTAGCCTCGGCCAGGGCTTGCCTGGCCGCTTTGGCCGTGACCCGGGTGGCGAAGCGAAAGATCTCACGGCCATTCATGCGTATGCAGTGCAGGTTTTGGGCCACGGTATCGGCGCTGGCAGGATGGCGGCTGCCGCCAGCGGGAAGCATCAGTAAGTCGCCGCCTGAGCCATCGGCGCCAAGGACGGCGGAGAGGACACCCCCCGGCACGGCGCTGGCTTGCAGCAGCACCGCCCCCGCCCCGTCGCCGAAGAGGACGCAGGTGTTGCGGTCAGTCCAGTCGATGATGCGAGAAAGCGTCTCCGCGCCAATGACCAACACCTGGTCGTAGGCTCCCGAGATGATCATTTGGCTGCCAACAGCCAGACCATAGACAAAACCCGTGCAGCCAGCACTCAAGTCGAAGGCGCCAGCCCTGGCAGCCCCCAGGGCATCCTGCACCAGGCAGGCCGTGGCCGGGAAGGGGTAGTCGGGCGTGGCAGTGGCCACGATGATCAGGTCCAGCCTGGCCGGATTGGCATTGGCCACCCGCATGGCATCCTGGGCGGCCCTGATGGCCATGGTTGCCGTCGTCTCCTTAGGGGCCGCGATGCGCCGCTCGACGATGCCCGTCCGTGCCTGAATCCAATCATCCGAAGTGTCAACCATACTGGCCAGGTCATCGTTAGTGAGAATCCCGCTGGGGACATACATACCCCAGCCGACTATCTGAGCATATCTTGCCAAGAAAGCGCCTCCTCAAAAGACCAGTATTTGGGCTATGGTCAGGAGAGTCAACCCTCAAACTTGCGGAAGATGAGACAGGCGTTATGGCCGCCGAGACCGAAGGAATTGGACATGGCTGTCCGTAGGTTGGCAGGACGGGCCTCATTCGGTACATAGTCCAAATCACACTCCGGGTCGGGATGTTCGTAGTTAATGGTGGGGGGGATGAGACCTGTCTCCAGGGCCTTGAGACAGGCGACCGCCTCTATTGCCCCGGCCGCTCCTAGGAGGTGACCGGTCATTGACTTGGTGGAGCTAACGGCTACCTTGTAGGCATGGTCGCCGAAGACGCTCTTGATAGCTGCCGTCTCGCTCACGTCATTGAGCGAGGTGCCCGTGCCATGGGCATTGATGTGGTCAACGTCTGGGGGCCTCAGTCCAGCGTCGGAAAGGGCCATGCGCATGGCCTGGGCCGCTCCGGCTCCATTCACCGCGGGAGCAGCCATGTGATAGGCATCGGCCGAGGAGCCATAGCCGATGACCTCACCGTAGATCCTGGCCCCGCGCCCTTGGGCCTCCTCCAGCCGCTCCAGGACTAAGATGGCGGCCCCTTCACCAATGACGAAGCCATCGCGCTGGGCGTCAAAGGGACGGGCGGCCCGCTGCGGCTCGTCGTTTCTGGTTGATAACACTCCCATGACGTTGAAGGCCGCTACAGATAGGGGAAGGATGGCAGCCTCGCTGCCGCCGCAGATGGCCGTGTGGACAAAGCCACGGCGGATCATCTCTGCTGCCTCGCCGATGACATTGAGACCGGTGGCACAGGCCGAGGTGACGGCCATGTTGGGTCCCTTGATGCCAAAGGTGATGGCCACCTGCCCTGCCGCCGAGTCAGGTAGCATCATGGGAATAAGAAAGGGACTCACCCGGCGTGGCCCACGCTCCTCAAAGACTTTGACCTGACTGACCACGGTGCCGATGCCACCAATACCCGAGCCGATGACCACGCCCATCTGCTCGCTGTTGCTTTCATTGATGACGAGCCCCGCGTCGGCGATGGCCTGTTCGACCGCCACCACGGCGAATTGCATAAAGCGATCTAGTCGTCTGGCCTCCTTGTGGCTGAGATATTCTTTAGGATCAAAGTCTTTAACCTCAGCGGCAATCTGGGTGGCCAGGGCCGAGGCATCGAAGTGAGTGATGAGCCCTGCGCCAGAATGACCTTCGGCCAGTGCTTTCCATGTGCTAGACACATCGTTGCCTACGGGTGAGATAGCTCCCAAACCTGTCACCACGACTCGCACTCGCTCTTTCACAGCGCACCTCCCGGAATCATACGTCAGAACAAAGGTTGCCCAAACGAATCCCAAACCGAAAAGGGGTTCCCGCTCAATTTGGCCCTTTAGCGCCCTGTATCGGGTCGTGGTCACTGTAACTACTCAAATTGGCAGGGAGAGCCCCCTTTGTACTCTCCGAGGACTGTCGCTCATTCGTCGGGCGTCTATTATGATCCCTTACAACATATAACACTGGATGTCTGGAAAGGATACGGGGATAAATCAAAACCCCTCTACCTTTTAGCCTGCACGATAGAGGGGTCGTTGCTTGCCTTGGATTAACCAGCCAACTCGCTGAGCTATTGGGGCTCCAGGTTGTAGGTCAGGCTCGTTATCTTCCAGCGCCCGTCTTTTTTGGCAAAGGTCCATCGGTCTCCACCGGGTTGGACCTCATCGCCGATGTTGGTAGTGGAGATGGCCGAAGCTGTATCCCCTTCGATGGCCAGTTGGATGTCGGTGGCTGCAACCTCCGCAGGGGCGGAAGGGAAAACCAGATTGACGTACCTTTCCCGGATAGCGTCGTGGCCAGTCCAAACGGAATCGTCGCTAGGATCATCGGGGGTATGGTTGGCGTCGGTGATCACTCCATCTTTATCCCAGATGTCCATTAGACGGTCAATGTCTTGTTGAACTACGCCCTCTCCCTGAGCGTGCAAAACTTGCATGATGGCTTCCTCGTCATTGGCGGGCACGGGAGTGTCTGTGGCCACTGGTCTGGGCGGAGGGGGTGGTATCGTTGGAGCAGGCGTTGGACGAGGTCCACACGCAGCCAGCAAGGCTACGGCAATAATCAGATTGACGAGTAGAAATCTGTTCATTCGTGCTACCTCCTTCGGATTCGAGGCATATCATATCACATTTCGAAAAAAAGTCAACATTATTCGCAAACCCGTGACCGCAGGCTATTGACAAGGGATTGGGATTATGGTATATTAGAATTGAGGGTCTGCAGAAGAGTAGAGGGAGGGACCATGGCCAAATCGTTGAAAATCTTGTTCTTCGCCGCATTACTCATCGCAGCAGGCTATTTCTTTGGCAGTGTTTGTGCTCAGGTGAACCAACAATACCAGTTGATCCTCTCCCCGTCTAAAGATCTTCTGCCCCTGGCCCTAAGGGTGCTGCTGGCTCTTGGAACAGTGGCTGTGGCGGCCGGTATGGTCGCTGTCCTCTTTCGGCCCTTCTGGATCTGCATCATCGCCTTTGGGCTCTCGGCACTAGCTATACCCTTCGGCTGGGAATGGAGGGTGGACACCAGTATCCTGGCATTGCTGTATTTCTTCGCCTCATTGATCTACGCCAGTGGAGTCGCCCATGAACTGGACAATCGCCTGGATTTCTCAGTGCGGCCCATCTCCGGAAGTCAGTCCCTTCTGTTCATGGCCCTCAGTGTGGTCATCTGCGGCGCTTTCTATTTCGGCTACGCGGCGCAAATCGAGAAAGAGGGCTTCTCCATCCCCTCTTCCTTTGTCGAAATGGCTATGACTTCAATGGGAAAACAGCTCGAGCAACAGCCTGACCTGACACCTGCTCAGAGAGAAGAAGTGTTGGTCCAATTCAGGCAAGAATTCGAAGACAAAGTGAAGAAGCCGATAGAAAACAAAATAGAGCCTTATAAGCGCTTTATTCCCCTTGCCGTGGCCATTGGTTTGTTGCAACTCTTGGTGTTCGTCACCAGCCTCCTCCCATGGACACCCATCTTGGTTTTGAGGCTCGTCTTTCCGCTTCTGGCGGCTCTCAAAATCGCGGAAGTGGTGACGGAGACGCGGGAGGTCAGAAGGTTGACCCTTGTATGATTTTGGGTTATAATTATACTGCATCGTGTAGGCTGAGAGTCTGGTCTCTCAGTTTTTTGTCATCCAAGTGAGAGTTTTCGCTTTGCTGCGCCTCAGGCGCTTTTTCAATGGTTGTAGTGGACAGAGGTTGGGGGGAGACGCAGTGCCTACGCAGACACTCTCAATATTTCTTATCCCTCGCTTCACTTCTATGGGCGAGGGATAATGTTTACTTTCTGGGAAGGAACTCAATAATCGAGGGGGAATATGGCCGAAGAAAAAATTTTTATGACCCTGCAGGGACGACACAAACTGGAGGAGGAACTGGAATTTCTCCGCACCGTGCGTCGCGCTGAAGTAGCCGAGCGCATTTACTCCGCTAAGGAAGAAGGCGACATCATGGAGAACGTCGCCTACGACTATGCCAAGGAGGAGCAGGCCTTTGTCGAGGGACGCATCCAGGCCCTGGAGACGATGCTCAGAAAGGCGATCATTATTGAAGGCGGCTCCACCGACGAGGTAGGTCTCGGCACGCGCGTCACGGTGATTGAACGGGGCGGAGATACGCTGGAGACCTATCAAATCGTGGGCTCGGTTGAGGCGGATCCCGCGAATGGCCGCATTTCCAACGAATCCCCCATAGGTAAGGCCCTACTGGGCCACCGGGTTGGCGACGAGGTAGCCGCCAGCACTCCAGGTGGCGTTTTACACTTTCAGATCGTTAGTATTGAGTAGGCAGATGGCAGGGGACAGCTTGGCGAAGGGATAAACATGACGGAACTCAGCGATCTTGAGCGGCAGCGGCACATCAAACTCCAACGTATCCGGGAGAGGGACATTGACCCCTATCCCCCTCGTGTGGAGCGAACCCATACGACAGCCCAGGCCCTGGCAGCCTTTGAAGAAGCTCAGGAAGGAGAGGTGCCCACAGTCAAGGTTGTGGGACGGCTGATGAGCATTCGGATGATGGGCAGGTCAGCCTTCGCCCACATCGAGGATGGCAGCGGTCGGATCCAGATGTACTTGCGCCAGAACGTGCTCGGCGAGGAGGAGTACGAGTTCTTCAAGCGGGACTTTGACATCGGCGACTTTGTCGGCGTCGAAGGACGCCTCTTTCGCACGCGCACCGGGGAGGTGACCGTCGAGGTTCAGCGTTTCTACATGTTGGCCAAATCCCTAAGGCCCTTGCCAGAGAAATGGCACGGGCTGAGAGATGTAGAGACGCGCTACCGGCAGCGTTATGTGGATCTAATCGTCAACCAAGACGTCCGCCGCGTCTTCAACACTCGTGCTTGCATCATTTCGGCCCTGCGCCGTTTCTTCGACGATCACGGTTTCCTGGAGGTGGAGACGCCTATCTTGCAGCCCCTCTACGGTGGAGCAATGGCCAGGCCCTTTACTACCTATCATAATCAATTGCACCAAACTCTGTACCTGCGTATTGCCACCGAGCTTTATCTCAAGCGCCTCATCGTGGGGGGCTACGAACGAGTCTACGAAATCGGCAAGAACTTTCGCAACGAAGGGGTTGATCAGGAACACAACCCCGAGTTCACAGCCATCGAATTCTACATGGCCTACGCCGATTACAACGACGTGATGGACCTGACCGAGGAAATGGTGGCCTACGCGGCCCAGGAGGTCGTGGGCACCCTCCAGATCATCTACAATGGGAACGAGATTGACCTCACCCCGCCCTGGTTGCGTATTCCCCTGCGCCAGGCGATCAAGGAGAAGACGGGGATTGACTATGGAGAGCATCCCGAAGCTGAAAGCCTGTATCACGCCATCTGTGAGATGGGTGGCAACGTAGAGCCTAAAGCCACCTGGGGCAAACTGGTGGACTCGCTCCTCAACAACTATGTGCAGCCCAAGCTCATTCAGCCTACTTTCCTCATTGACTATCCCATCGCAATCTCGCCCCTGGCCAAGAAGAGGCCCCACGATCCGAGCACGGTAGAGCGCTTCGAGGGTTTTATCGGCGGCATGGAGGTATGCAATGCCTTCACCGAGTTGAATGACCCCATAGACCAAAGAGAGCGATTTCTGGCTCAAGGTCGTGCCTTCGAGGCTGGGGACGAGGAGGCCCATCAGATGGACGAGGACTTTGTTCGCGCCTTGAGCTACGGTATGCCGCCTACCGGCGGCTGGGGTATGGGCGTTGACCGCTTGGTCATGCTCTTCACCAACCAGGCCTCTATACGCGATGTCATTCTCTTTCCTCATTTGCGAGCAAAGGAATAGCACAGGTCGAACCCCTCCACATGGTGGTGAGCCTCGTTCTCCCCTCTTACCTCCAAGCTCAGACCAAATCGAAGAAATCCGGCGTATCTTGGTGGAGGCTGGACCGTTAACCTGAGATTCTTTGGCGGAGGAGTGAAGATGGCCAGAGAAAGAGTGTTGGTTATAGAAAGTAACACCAGCGACCTTAAATTTCTCAGGGACGCCGTCTTGCACCCTGGAGGCTACACAGTATTCAGCGCCCAGGACGGTGAGGCTGGCTTGCAGGCGGTTCTGAAACATAAACCTGATCTGATCATAGTGGAGCGGCGATTGCCCAGACTCTCTGGCCTGGAGGTCATTGAAGCTTTGCAGAAGAAGGGAAGTGACATCCCTCTCATTCTCATGACCTCTGAAAGTTCAGAGCAGGCGATTACGCGGGCCCTGCGTCTGGGGGTGCGAGACTATGTCGTTAAGCCCTTCTCAGGGAAAGCGATGCTTCAGGCTGTGGAGAGAGTCCTCACCGAGGAGCGGAGAGGGAGGAGACGGCTGGACAAGGGAATCGCAGAGATCAATAAACAACTGGAACGAAGAGTGAAGGAATTGAGCACCCTCTATCGCATCGGCAAGGCTGTAACGTCTCTGTTGGACCTGGAGAGAGTGCTCAATCGCATCGTAGAAGCAGCCGTTTTCCTCACTGGTGCGGAGGAGGGCTTTCTGCTCCTGGTGGATGAGGAAACGGGCGAGCTATACATGAGGGCCGGCAAAGGGCTGGGGGAGAAATATGCTCATGGATTCAGGGTGCGGGTGGCGGATAGCCTGTCAGGCCGGGTAGTACAGACAGGCAAACCTATTATGGTCACCAGCGTCCAGGATGAGGAGAAATTCAAGCTGAAGACGGGTTACCTGGTCAAGTCCTTGTTGCACGTTCCCCTGAAGGTGAGAGACGAGGCCACCGGAGTCCTCTCCGTTCATAACAGACTGTCGCCCAAAGCCTTCACCAATAACGAGCTCTATCTCCTATCGGCTCTGGCCGACTATGCAGCCATTGCCATTGAAAACGCTCGCCTGTACCAAGAATCCTATGAAGAGACCAAGCGGTTGACTGAACTCTTACGTGCCCAGGAAGAAGCTCGTCTGGCCGGTGAGATGGAGGAGAAAGAACGTCGGGAGGTGGAGAGCTTCATTGAGGAGGCCGACAAACTGGCTCGTAGGTTACGCGCTCAGGCAACGGTGGCTGACCAACTGGCTGAGAGATTGAGTGCTCAGAAGAGTGAAGTGGATCAACTGGCCACGAGGCTATCGGCCTCGCCCATTTCGTCGCCCTTCATGGATGGGCTTGTCTCCTCAGGGGAGAGCAGAGTCGTTGGTGGGCAACTCGATCCGATGAGTGTTATTTTGGGTTCCCTGGCTGAAGGCATAATTATCAGCGAGCCCGGTGGTCGAATCGTCATAGCCAATGCCGCTGCGGGACGAATTGTGGGCCTTCCTGGGATACCTCTTGTCGGACACGACATCCAAACTATCTGTCCTGACATCCGTTGGGCCAAGAATATCCAGCTACTCAAGCTGGCCAGGGCAGAAGGACCCTCGCCGGGGGCTGGGGGGAGAATAGAGATGGCCATGTGGGCGGGTGACAGGATGCTGGTGGCCACCTTGAGGAGGCTCGAAGACGAGACCGGAGATATGGTTGGTATCATAGCTACCCTGCGAGACGTAACCCTGGAAAGAGAAGCCCAACGCCTCAGGGAAGAGTTCGGCATTGCGGTTTCGCAGAGACTGCGCACTCCCATGACTTCCATCACAGGCTATACCGACCTACTCCTGGGAGAGGCTGTGGGGCTCATCGGGAACATGCAGCGCGAGTTCTTGCAACGCATCAAGCTTAGCACTCAAGGCATGGGAGCCGTATTGAACGAACTGATTGAGGTCGAGCCCGTGACGGTAGAGCAGCCTGAGGTTGAGGCGAAAATAGCTGACATAGTTCGGCTCATTGATGAGGCCAGCTTGGAGGTCAGCGCTGAGTTGCAGGCCAAAGGCATTCGCTTGCGCCTGGAAGTGGCTGAAAAGTTGCCCCTGGCCAACGCAGACCCCGACAGCATCCGTCAGATTATTACCAATCTTCTCAGCAATGCCTACCAATGTACCCCTCAGGATGGTGAGATCTCGATTAGAGCCAGGGTGAGGGAAGAGAAGGCAAAAGAGCCTGAAAAGAGCGAGCTCGCCCATCTGATCATCTCAGTCACAGACTCAGGTGGGGGCATCGCACCCGAAGACCAGGGGAGGGTTTTTGACCGAGACTACCGATCCACTCACCCCTCCATCACTGGTTTGGGGGAGACCAGAATGGTGATGCCTGCTCTCAAAGCTCTGGCGGAGGCCCAGGGGGGACGGCTTTGGCTGGAGAGTGAGACGGGTGTCGGTAGCACCTTCAGCGTCATACTGCCCGTCGCCAAGTCCGACGAGGAAGGGAAAGGGGAGAAGTAAAGTGAACTTGACATCAAGCTGGTTTGCTGGTAGAATAGCTATGCTGGAATGGGGCGCATTCGTCTAGCGGCCTAGGACACCGCCCTCTCAAGGCGGAGATCGGGGGTTCGAATCCCCCATGCGCTACCTCTTTACTTCGAAATCCCCACCCGACCAGGCGAAAGAACAGCTTCAGCGGCTGGCCGTTATCTCCTAGTCTTTTAGTTGAAGACAAAACTGAGAGTGAGGAGTAATTATGAAAGTCTACAAAACCCTGCAAGACGCTGCTGAGCAGTACAACGTAGAACCCGAGAAACTGCGGGAATTGATTGACCAGGGCGACCTCAGAGCCGGTATGCTAGGCGATGAGTTGATCGTCTTGGAAGCCGATGTACTAACTTATGTCGCTGACCGAGACGTAAGCCGTGAGCAGTTCAAGCATCTGGACGGGGTTGAGATTGGGATAAATCAGGCTGCGATCAAGTACGGTTTCAGCACAGTGGTTATTTCTGATTGGGTGAAACGAGGCAAGGTTCGATTCATTCGAAAACAAGGCAATAGGAAACTGATTAACGAGGCCGATGTAGCTTATGCCAGAGCCTTGGCGGATATAAAAGGCTTGCGCTCTGGCAGACCATTATTCGGTCGAGGCAGTAAGGAAAGAAAGTGGTAATCTCTCCCAGGCCGGTGCGGCGGGGAGAGGGAAACGACAAGAACCCACATAACCCTGAGAGATGCTGCTGCGTAATACGCACAAGAGCGAGACACAGCACCTACATGCTGTGTCTTTTATTTTGCCACTAATTGACTAATTGAATGAATCTATTCGTCACACACGTTTGATTTTCCGATTCGTCAGCCACTCTGGAAGAGCGTGACCACAATCTCCACAAGCTTGCCCAGCGGGCCGCCCAGGCTCATTAGCGAGAGTATGGGCACCACCTGAGTGGAGACGAATTTGAGAGCCACGCTGCGTTCAAAGGGCCAGGTGGGGACTTTGCGGGTGCGCTCGTATAACTCTTTCAGCGAGTCGATCTCGGCCAGGGTTTTCTCGCGGTCGTCGGTGGACACGGAGGAGGGGTTAGCCAGGATGGCTTGGTTGAGTTGATGGATCTGGCGGGCGATGGCCTCCAAGGGCTGCTGCAGCCTGGCGCGCTGGGCCAACATGAAGCGGTGCACGGTGTACATCGGCCAGAAGAAAACGGCCACCCCACTCACCGCCAGCAGGCCCAGCAGGATTTTCATCGGGGTACGAAAACCAGGGTTCAGAACGTAGGGGGGAACCAACTTTTCCAATTCGGCTAGGGGCACGTGCTTGTTTACGACCAGCCAGAAGCTGACACACAAGGTCGGGAACAGAACGATGTAGACCATCTTGAGGCACAGGTCGCCTATGGTCTTGAAGCCACCGCACCGGTCGGGGTGAACCGGCTGGACGTCCAGCTCAAAGAACACGGGCATGCGGTAGACGAGCACGGCGGTGACGAACAGTTCGAACAACCAATTGCCAATCACGAACAAGACCAGTGGAATGCTCAGGCCCATGATCCAGTGGGTAAGCCAGATTTCGGCAGCATGGGATCCGTACAGGGCCTGCCCCTTGCCCGGTAGCAGCCGGGCCAGTTCTCCCCCGAAGATGACGCAGTAGACCAGCACTGCGCTGGTTGCTGCGAAGGCCGCGCCGACCAGAAAGCGTGCCGGATGGTCAAGCCAGCGCCGGTAGGTTTGAACGAAAGCCAGCGCCTGGCCCTTTTCTTTTTCGTCAATCACCTTCTGCTTGGCCAGGCGCTGGAAGGTGTAGGGCACGGACCCGGAAAAGGCCTGCAGCAGTGCTACCGTGATGACCAGAGTGAGCACAGAGGTCTGGTAGACGGGGTCGAACCAGGCGGAGAGACGATAGCAGAACTCCTCCGGAGCACCCAGGCGCAGGATGGCCTCGATGTTCAGCAGCAGGATGAGGCCGAACGGAATCAGGACGAGGCACATCGCCCACCACAGCCGCCGGGACACGAGCGGACTGCGCATGGCGTCCAGTTCAGCGAGGATGGGGGTTTCGCTATCGGCGTCAAAATCGGTGATTTCGCTGGTCATATCACTTTCCTCCCGATCGTGGGTACCTCTGGCTGGCTGGACCATGCCCTGGCGATTTCCATCCGGCTCTTAGAATTTCGGCCGGCTCTCCAGGCCGCCCTCGGGGGTCTCGCAGGGGGTGGGTTCATCGCCCGAGCGCTTGGCAGAATGGCCAACTGGCGCGGGCCGACCCCCGCGCGTAGGGCAGCGAGAAGACGAACTTCCAGAGCGGACCGGATGTGGAGCTTCTCTGGCTCGTCTCGGTAACCGGCTCAGGTGTGGGGACCTCTCCCCCCGCGCCAGCGCCAGATGAAACACCGATTCAATTTGCGCAGGGCTGTCCTAGGGCTCCAACGGCTGATTTGGGTCACGGCCAAACAATAGCCTTTGCTTTTCTTTGATTGACCCAGGTTTGTAATACCGCCTAGTCCATGAGTCATCTGGTTTCAGGTAGGATTGCTTCCTTTCCTCAGTGCCACGTTTTGCCTTTTGCATATTGACAACATAGCGAAAATAGAAGTGACTGAAGAGACGGAAGAACTCCCCCAAGTAAATGTCAGCAACCCTTATATCTCCTTGGATAACAAGCATGTTTTCGTCGTTCTTTTTGGTTGATGCATCACTGAAATTGGCTGAACCCGAGATGACGGTGGGGTTATCGCTCAAGGGATCTATCAACATGAACTTGGTGTGAATGTATTTAACGTGGAAATTAAAGTTGGTCAGCACTTCCCGGGTCCATCTGTATAATGCACCTTCACCGAATTTCGAACCAACGGCTATTTGCACATCCCGGTCTCTGGAAAACGCATTGTAGTTCTTGCCTCGTCTTTCCAAGAGTAAGTACCTGAGATAGTCCTTATCTTTTTCAAGAACTGCCGCCAATAGCGGATTAACGCCAAATGCAGCCGTCAGGCAGATGGTTTGTTTAGCGCTATCCATGCGTTCTGTATACCAATTGAGCGTATTGAGTGTTTTCCGAGGACTAAACAGAGGCGTGATCGTGTGAGCTTGAGGTGGCCCCACCGGATCTGGCGTGTCTTGTTCAATCCACAATCGTAGATCTTTGTTGGTGGGATCATTTGCCAACTGTAACCAGTATTCATGATATTTTCTTGCGACTTCTTCATCGCGTACAATATGTCCGACATTGGCTTGGCCGAATATACCTCCCCTGGTGAAGTTTGTAGAACCTGTCCATACCTGTAATGGGTTGCCGTTTTTCAGCAGCACGACGAACTTGTTGTGAGATATATACGACTTCGGCTGGGTACGCCTTATCATTAGGCTTCGGATGCCCGCTTCAGCAATCGCCTCGTCATTTGGTTCTCTTGGGTTGTCTTGCCTCGAGTCGTAAACAATCTTCACATCCGCACCACGGTTTGCCGCCTCCTTAAAAGCCTTTAAGACAGGCATGTAATTGAACTCATATACGGCGGCTCGCAAACCATATTCAGAGCTATCTGCCTGTTTAATGAATCTCAACAATGCCTCTTCAAGGCCTCTTGAAAGCCACTTGTAAGCTTCTCTATTCTCAACTTCGTCAGGGTTTTTGTTTTCAAACTTCCTGTAATATGCCTGGCTACCGGCTACTCGTCTGTTGAAATATGTGGCATGCGTTCCCTTGTCCTCAGACTCTGTTGATATTTCAACTTCTACTGGTGGGCCCTGTTGAAGATTCTTTGGTTTGCCGAATAGTGGAACCACCTTGTAGGTATACATATGGTTGACCTTGGCTGTGTAATCAGCCCATAGAAATGACTGAATCGGATGTTCCAGAGTAGAGAATAGAGCGCCAGGTGCAGGATCAGGTTCGGTTTCTTCAAATGTTTTAAAGCCCTTGAGCCAGTACTGTTCATCTTCTGTATGGTCAGTACGGTGAACGGCAAATCCAAGCAGACCTTTAGTGGCACTCTCTCTGGCGTTGATTCCTAATATCACAACGTAGATACCTGAAATCGCAGTTACAGAGAAATCCCCCCGCTTTTCATGCTTTCTCATGGTTCCTACCTCCTATTCTATGAGTAATCTACCTCCAGCCTCAATGCGCTTCAGAATCTTGCCTAGATTCAAAAAACATCTTCAGACATAGTTGCCTCCTGATATAATGTTGAAAACTTGACAGCCACCTCCTTTTCCCTTGACTCCTAAGAAGATGGGTGACCTTGCTTCTTGGTGAACGGTTACTATGCCAAAACAACAAAAGCCAACCCGCTCCGGACCTACGGAGAAGATCGGCTTTCAATATCGCATGCTCCCTCACCTCCCGCCTTAACTACTGTCTGCGATGAGAGCAACGATGGCAGAGTGTTGGTCAATAATGAACAATAGCGCAATCCCGCATCCTTCAAGGCGCGACGTTGCGCTATTGGCAGTAGCTCGAAATTGAGCCTCTTACTGGATTCAGTGGCAGGCGCTTTAAGTTCTAAGATTATCCTACCACACAATGAGCCAAATGTCAATACCTGGCGACCGGAAACTTTTTCTGTTCTGCCCTTGACATAGAACAGACGTTCGTGGTATAATATGGGTGATTTTCCGAGCCGATGGATACGCCTGTACCGCAACAGCGGTGAAAGGGGGAAAACTATGGCTTTGTCAGAACGGCAGCAGAGGATCCTGGAGTTCATTCGGCGGTTCACCCTGGAGAACGAATACCCGCCCACTATCCGAGAGATAGGCACGGCGGTCGGCATTTCCTCCACATCGGTGGTCAACTACAACCTGAATATCCTGCAACGCGAGGGCCATATCATCCGCAACAAAGAGGTCTCTCGAGGCATCAGGTTGAGTGAGGGCCTCAGAGAGTTGGCTTCCCGCCATATCGTGCAGGTGCCCCTTTTGGGACGCATTGCCGCTGGCCTGCCTATTCCGGTCCCCGACAGCGATTTCTCACCCTTTGCTGGCGAAAGCGTCGAACTGACCCGCGACATCGTCAAGGAAGAGGAGGGCATTTACGCCCTCGAAGTGCGCGGGGACTCGATGATTGATGCTCTGATCAATGACGGGGACATCGTGGTCATGAAGCACCAGCAAGAGGCCAACAACGGCGAACTGGTGGCCGTATGGCTGAAAGATGAGAAAGAGACGACCCTCAAACGCTTCTATCACGAGGGAAGCCGTGTGCGCTTGCAGCCGGCCAATCCAACCATGGCACCCATCTATGTTGACGCTTCCAACGTGGAGGTGCAGGGAAAGGTTATCGTCGTCATCCGCCAGCTTAATTGACGACTGTTCAACCAGAGTCCCTTCCATCAGCCGCCCGGTCTCGATACGTCGGTTCGCTCCTCGACCGGCGCTCTCGTCGAATGCGCAACTGGCGGCGATTTCCGCCGTGTCCAGGCGGTCACTGGCGACCGCTCTGACACAACCTTAAAATTTTCTCCTCCCCCTTGACAATAGAACGTATGTTCTGGTATAATATACTGTAGAACATGCGTTCTATTTTTGTCCGACGTAGCATCGAAAGGAGGTCATTACCAATGGAAGACCTGACCACACGTCAAAGGGAAGTCCTCGACTTTATTTGTGAATTTGTCGAGGAGAACGGCTATCCGCCTAGCCATGAGGAGATCCAGCTTGAGGTCGGCCTCAGCTCCAAGTCACACGTCCATTTCTATTTGAAAGCCCTGGAGAGAGAAGGCTATATCGAACGTGCACCGAACATCCCCCGGGGCATCAGGCTGACCAGCAAGTTTGGCAGGGGCCGGCTCAGAAGTATCATCAAGGTACCCTTCCTGGGAAAGATTGCCGCTGGCGAACCGGTCTCTTTCTCAGACGTCGGAGACGAAAGCATCGAGCTGACCCGGGATATCGTCAGAGATGGAGAAGGTCTCTATGCCTTGCGAGTGGAGGGCGATTCAATGGTTGATGCCCTGATCAACGATGGGGACATCGTGGTCATGAAACATCAGCAAGAAGCAGGCAACGGGGAGATGGTGGCCGTCAGGCTGAAGGATCGCGATGAGACGACATTGAAGAGGTTCTACCGGGAGCAGGGCCGTGTGCGTTTGCAGCCAGCAAACCCCACCATGGGGCCTCTCTATGTGCATCCAGCCAACGTCGAAGTCCAGGGCAAAGTGGTAGCTGTTATTCGTCAAGTGTCGTAGGAGGTTCTTTATGAGTAGAGCAGTCAACAGGACGGGCAACGGATTGTGTGAGCATCGGAGCGTGGCCGCCGATGGGCGCATCGTCTGCGCCAAGATCACCCTGGGCGACAACGAGGTCTCGCCCAATCTCTGCCGCGACTGCCCGGCCAAAACCATCGCCTGCCACCACCTCTGTTTCTCTCTCCAGAAGTCCTCGCCGTCAGCCATTGTTGTCCGTTACGCCAATGGCAGAACCGAGGTCTGGAACGACGAGCCGCCCTCTGTCTCCTTCCTTCGGGCTGCCTGCGCCACCAAGGTCGCTCCCATCACCAGTCCCAAGGAGTGCGCCGCTTGCAGCCTGCGCCTGACCACCCTCCCTCAGCCCCAGGTCAGGGAGAAAGCGGCCCGGCCCAAGCCAAGAGACGGCAAGGTGGTTCCTTTTCCACAACCGGTGGTCGCCACGGGATAGTGAACGGAGAGAATCATGTACCGTTTACTGCAGTTTCAGGCCAACCAAATCGAGATGGTTCTGGCCAGCCACGATGTGCCCTCACGGGTCTTCGGAGGGCTGGTCACCCCGCGCTTTGTCCAGTTCCAACTGGCCCCACCGCTGGGCACCAAGGTCAAGCGCATCGCCGGCCTTTCTGAGGAAATCGCCCTTTCCCTGGGAGCCAGGTCTTGCCGCGTTTACCGTCAGGGGGGGACCATCAACGTCGAGGTGCCCCGCGAGGAGGCCCGAACAGTGAAGCTCATCCCTCTCTGCCGACGCCTGTCCCAGATACCCCCCTGCACCGCCGTGCTGGGCCTGGACGAGAGTGGGACGCCTTTGCTTCTCCACATGCCCAGTCCTGACGTAGCCCATGTGCTCATCGCTGGCACGACCGGCTCGGGCAAGACGGAGCTATTGCGCACCATGATCGCCAGCCTGGCCATGCACAACCGCTTGGGAGAGGTGCAACTGGTGCTCATTGACCCCAAGGGTAGAGGGTTGGCCCCCTTCGCTGGTCTGCCCCACCTCTTACACCCCCTCGTCAATGACGTTGGGGAAGGCCTTTCCCTCCTGAGGCGTCTGCTGGCAGAGATGGAGAGGCGGGATCGAGAAGGCATCAGCAAGCCTAAGGTGATGGTCTTTGTGGATGAACTGGCTGACCTCATGCTGGTCGGCGGGAGGGAGATGGAGCGGGTTCTGACCAGGCTCTTGCAGCGGGGGCGAGAGGCGGGGGTGCATTTGGTGGGCTGTACCCAGAAGCCCACAGCGGCGGTCATCGGCAGTCTGGTGAAAAGCAACTTCCCGGTGAGATTGGTGGGCAGCGTGACCAGCCCCGAGGACGCCAAGGTGGCGGCCGGGATAGCGCGCACAGGAGCAGAGAAGCTGTTGGGGCGGGGAGACTTTTTGGTCGTAGTGAAGGGGCAGGTGTTGAGGTTGCAGGCAGCTTACGTTTCGGTCAGTGAAATCCAGGAGATGGTGACGAGGTTGCGGGAGGGCGGGCGGCGCAGCCGGAGGTGGCTGGAAGAGGCCACGGGCACGGAAGGGAAAGCCAAGACCGGTCTGAAAACGCGGCTGGCCAGCCACCTGCGGCTGGTGAAGGCGGGAAGCAGGTAGCGGGTGGCAGATAGCCGATGCCAGACGGCTGAGAGCTGATGGCTAAGGAGTAGGATCAGGCATGGGATTAGATATCTGGTTTGCAGAGGACATCCGCAATGCGTTGTTGGCGGCCAATGAGGCCAGTGCGGCCACGGCGGCAGTGATCGCCGAGGTGGGACAGCGCCCTTCGGCAAGCTCAGGACAAGGCCCTTCGTCCCTTCGACAGGCTCAGGGCTCAGGACAAGCAGTGACCGACTCGACTGACCTGCTGACGGTGAGCCTGAGGGCTTACCGGGAGGGGTACAAGGCGGCCCTGGCTACGGTGGCCCTGGCCTTCGGCATTGCGCCGCAGGCGATAACCCTTCGACAAGCTCAGGACAAGGCCCTTCGACCCTTCGACTCCACTCAGGGCAGGCAGGCTCAGGACAGCGCCCTTCGACCCTTCGAGTCCACTCAGGGCAGGCAGGCTGAGGACCATGGGCTTCGGGTTGAGGCCCAGGGCGAAGTCTTTCAGCCCCTTCAGACCCCTGGATCGGGAGAGGAAGCATGAAGAAACTCGTGGCAGTGATTCTTGTCGCCTTCGCTGTGACCCTGGCCGTGGTTGTGGGCAACCGCATGAGCACCGACGCCATGGCCGTGGTCATTGGCATCGTCTGCGGGGTGGGGGCCAGTATCCCTACCAGTTTGCTGATCATGGCCGTGACTTCCCGACGGGAGACAAAAGAGGAGCGAGGGCAACCCAGCTTCCCGCCGGTGGTGATCGTGAACCCGGGCCATCAGGGAGGGCAAGCGCCGAACTACTACCAACCACCTACTCTGCCTCCGGCCTTGAGCCAGGGCGGCCCCCGCCAGTTTAGAGTCATCGGAGAGGAAGATGCGGTCATAGATGGCCAGTGGTCCGAAGAGTAGACCTGTACCGCTGGTACCGCAATGACCACTGCTGCACCACAGGCGGTGCAGGAATGGTCCAACAGTGGTGGAGGAGCGAGGATCATGAAAGTCGGCTGGATGTGGTTCGATAACGATCCCGGAAGGAGCATCGAGGAGAAGATCGAACGGGCAGCCCAACGCTATCGTACAAAGTTCGGGCGCTTTCCAAATACTTGTTACGTCAATCAACGATTGGTCAGTGGCGATGGATTTCGTTGTGGAAAGGTGAGGGTTGTCGCTGCCCCCAACATTCTGCCCCATCACTTTTGGTTGGGAGTGAGCGACACCTCAGCCAGAGACAAGGGATCGGCAAAGTAGCGGAACAAGTTGTGCTACCCCGGCCCCGATGCTTCTCCGACCGGCGAGATGGCGCGAGAAGTTGCTTGAGAGTGAGCCCATTCCCTGGCAAAGGCCAGGAACTCTTGCCGCAGCCGGGTGGAGAGCTGGCCCTCCTCGTAGGCGACCAACAGGTCCCTGGTCAGAGAGAACCCCGCGATGGGCACGGTGCACAGTTGACCGCTGGCCTGCAAGCGCGAGACGGCAAAGGTCGAGACGAAACCGATTCCCAACCGGGCCTGAATGGCCTCGATGACGGCGTGAGTGCTTCCCAGAACGAGAACCACGTTGTCCGCAGGAAGTTTCTCCCCCTTTTCTGCTAACAACTGTTCCAGGCTGCGGCGCGTCCCCGACCCTTCCTCGCGCAGGATGAGCCGCTGCCCCTGCAACTCCTCCAGCCGGATGGCCTCCCGCCCGGCGAAGGGATGATCCGGGTAGACGGCCAGAACGATCTCGTCCTTGATCAGTGGGGCAAGGGTGAGGCGGGGCCTTTCGATGGGTGCACCGATGAAACCGATGTCACATTCGCGGGCCAGGACTTTCTCCACCACGTCCCTGGTGTCGGCAATGGTTACTTTGGCCTCGACCTGGGGATAGCGCGCCTTGAAGTCGCTCAACAGTCGCGGCAGAACGAATTCTCCCGGTGTGGTGCTGGCGGCGATGACGAGTTCTCCGCTCACTTCTTCCTTGATGTGGCTCAGCCGCTGAAGCATCTCCTCATAAGCTGCCACGACCTGCTCGGCGAAGGCCAGAAACACCTCTCCGGCAGCCGTCAGCGAGACCACCCCCCGCTCACCTCGGATCAGCAGTTCCATGCCTAGCTCTCGTTCCAACCCTTTGATCTGATTGGAAACCGCTGGCTGGCTGATGCCTAGAGCGCGGGCTGCCTCCGATAGACTCCCCTTTTTGATGACCTCCAAAAAGCTGCGCACGTGATCGAGGTTCACCCTTGACAAACCGTCCTTTTTGAATATAATCTATGCGGTTATGGCTGCTATAATAATAGATTATAGCTGCCTGTCCTATTATAACCAAATTTCTGCCCCAGTGCAAGGTTTGATATGATCTATTTCGATAACGCGGCCACCTCCTGGCCCAAGCCACCAGGGGTCATCGAGGCCATGGTGTATTTCATGAAGGAGGTAGGGGCCAACCCGGGCCGTTCCGGGCACCGGTTGAGCGTGGAGGCCGGGCGCATGGTCTACAAAGCCCGCGAGGCGGTGGCTGAACTCTTTAACATCGAGGACCCGCTGCGCATCGCTTTCGGCTACAACGTGACCGAGGCTCTCAACCTGGCCCTGCGTGGCTATCTGCGACGCGGCGACCACGTCATCACCAGCTCCATGGAGCACAACTCGGTCATGCGGCCGCTGCGAGCCCTGGAGCGGGAAGGGGTCGAGTTGACGGTGGCGGCCTGCTCGCCCCAGGGCTTCCTCGACCCGGCCGACGTGGAGACGGCCATCAGGCCAGACACGGTCATGGTCGTCCTCAACCACGGCTCCAACGTGGTGGGCAGCCTGCTGCCCGTGGCTGAAGCAGGCCGCATCTGCCGTCGCCACGACCTGCTCCTGCTGGTGGACGCCGCCCAGACTGCGGGGGCCTATCCCATTGACGTGGAGGCCGATCGCATAGACCTGCTGGGCTTTACCGGTCACAAGGCCCTCTGCGGCCCGATGGGCACCGGCGGGCTCTACATCGGCCCCCGGGTTGACCTGGGGCGATTCGAACCCCTCAAACGGGGCGGCACGGGCAGCCGTTCGGAGCAGGAGGAACAGCCGGACTTTTTGCCAGATTTATGTGAGAGCGGTACGGCCAACGCTGTGGGGCTGGCTGGCCTGGGAGCCGGGGTGCGTTTCGTGCTGGAAGAAGGGGTGGAAAAGATCCGCCGTCACGGGGAAGAGTTGACGGCTCAATTGATCGAGGGCCTGAAAGCCATCCCTTCGACAGGCTCAGGACGACGCCCCGGCGTGACCGTCTACGGTGGCCACGACGTGACCCGCCAGACGGCCACCGTCTCCTTCAACGTCTCCGGGCTGGAACCTTCCGAGGTGGGCCTTCAGTTGGACGAGGAGTACGGCATCCTGTGCCGGGTGGGGCTGCACTGCGCCCCCTCGGCCCACAAGACCATCGGCACCTTCCCCACCGGCACGGTGCGCTTCGGGTTGAGCTACTTCAACACCGGGGAGGAAGTCGAGGCGGCTGTGCAGGCCGTGCGGGAGATCGCCAGACGTGAAGGGGGTAGCGCCGGCTGAGTGCCCTGGAGTCCTTCGACAAGCTCAGGACGGCGCCCTTCGACAAGCTCAGGACAGCGCCCTTCGACAAGCTCAGGACGGCGCCCTTCGACAAGCTCAGGATAAACTCCGCAGAAGGGCGGCCAACAGCCGCTCCACGCTCGGGTCCGGGAGGTCCCGGGGCATCGGTGGTATTATACCACATCTGGAGCCGACTCAGTGTAAAGCGGCTATGTTTCCAATGCTATAAGGTAGGACCGGCCAAGGCTGGTATCAATAGGGTTGCAAAAGAGGTAGGATGTGGTATAATTGAACCATCTCGATAAAAAGCCCCTCACTGCCTACGAGGGGAAGTCCTGCCAGGTGGAATGGCACCCGGTCAGGTGGTGGTATTTTAGCATGGGATGGCCGCTTGGTCCAGGCGGCTTTTTTGATGTGGACAGTTCCACATGAAAACCATTGTGCGGATCGAGGGGGGAAATATGAAGCCTGCGCTTTTGCTAGTATGCTTCGGCATCTTGTTTTTTGCGGCCTGTGGACCTGCTCCGACTGCCACGCCTGTTGCCGTGTTGCCCACGGCTGCCCCTACAGTGATTGCATCTGCCACGCCAATTCTCGCTCCTACGCTGACGCCAACTGCCCCCCCAACACCGACGCTAACAGTGCCCCTTGCACCGACAGCGGAACCTACATCCATTCCAACGCAAACACCTACGCCCACTGACACGCCAGAACCGACGGCTGCACCAACCAATACGCCAGAGCCAACAGCCACACCGAAAAGCAAGGTTGCCTTGCATCAAGTAGCCGAGCTAAGAACCGGCGCTAGTACCTTGGCATTTAGCCCTGATGATAGACTGTTAGCAGTTGCCAATGGAGGAGATGTAGTTGTTTGGGATACAGCAAGTTGGAGTCAACGCTGGACAGCCTCCCACGATGATAGTGTGCGCAAGATTGCCTTCAGCCCAGATGGTCAGAGATTAGCAAGCGTCAGCTTTGACAACACAGCTCGATTGTGGGACGTCGCCACCGGAAACCAGGTTGCTCAACTTGACTATGGTTATTGGGTATACGGTTTGGATTTTAGCTCCGATAGTCAACGACTGGCAACAGGTGGTTTCGATGGGAAAGTTATCATTGCCGACGCAACAACAGGGCAGCCAATCAATGAGTTCAAACACCAATTGATGGTTCAAGATCTGGCCCTTAGCCCCAACGGTCCCTGGTTAGCTGTCATGACGTCTGGCTCTTGGGGACCAGTTGAGCTTGTGGTGTGGGATATATTTACACATGAGCGCAGAACTTTGGCCGAGTTCAACGGGCTTCCCTCCCATTCCAATGTTGTTTTCAGCCCTGATACCAAATGGCTCGCGGCGGCAATGAGCTTTGGTGCTCCTGTAACGATCTGGGAAACCAAGATTTGGCCCGAAGTGGCGCATTTAGAAATCTCTGACGGAGTCATCAAGCAGCTCGCTTTTAGCCCTGATGGTCGTTGGTTAGCCGGAGTTGTGTTTAAAGGGGAAACGGATAACAAGGTCTTGGTTTGGGAAGTGCCGGCGTGGCGGGTGGTTTCACAAATGGAACAAGCAGATGTCGTGTGGGATGTCGCTTTTAGCCCTGATGGCCAGTGGCTCGTCACAGGTCTGGGACAGGGTATTGAACACCCGCCAGCCTATGAAGGGCAGCTATGGGAAACAGCAAGCGGAACATTGGTGGCGCGTATGCCCCATGCGAGGCAGGTGTTAGCAGTAGCTTTTAGCCACGACGGCAAGCGCATAGCCACGGGTAGTTATGACCAGGCTAAGATATGGGAGTTTCAATCTTCAACAGGTGATTAGGTTGTATCTTGGCAGCCGCCTGGGCCTCGCCCGGTGCCAAGCCAGGCCGACGTGGGCAAAGGTATGAAAAAATACAAGATCATCGCCAATCCAGCCGCTGGCAGGGGAGCCGGAGAGCGCACCATTCCCCAGATCGAGCGATTGTTGACCAAATACAGTCTCGATTTTGACATGGTGTGTACCAAACGCCCCTGGCATGCCGCAGAACTTGCCAGGGAGGCCGTTATCGCAGGATGTGACGTCATCGTCGCAGTGGGTGGCGACGGCACTGCCAACGAGGTGCTAAATGGCCTGATGGGAGCCAAGCAGGCAGGCAAGCACTCGTTTGCGATGGGTGTTCTGAGTGTCGGTCGCGGAAATGACTTTGCCCACGGTATAGGTGTTCCTCATGACCTGGAACATGCCTGCCAGGTGCTCGTTGAGGATCACCGGCGGATGATTGATGTCGGACAGGTCGTTGGCGGCATGTATCCTCAAGGCCGCTATTTTGGCAATTGCGTCGGTGTCGGTTTTGACGCCATCGGAACCATAGAGGCTGCCAAATTACCTCGGCTGGGTGGTTTTCTCAGTTACTTTGTGGCTGTACTCAAGACCATCTTTCTGTATTACAAGGCTCCACTGACCACCGTTGAGTACGACGGCCAAACGCTGACCCAGCCCTCGCTGATGATCTCGATTATGAACGGGCGGCGGTTAGGTGGTGGTTTTAAAATGGCCCCCGATGCCGAACCCGATGATGGCTTGTTCGATTTATGTATCGCTCGCGAGGTGAGCCGCGCCCGCATGTTCAGCCTCATTCCCTATTTCCTCCGAGGCACACAAGCCACCCAAGAGGAAATAACGATCGGACAAGCAGCGAGAATATGGATTACCGCCGTCGAAGGCTCGCTGCCTGCTCAAACCGACGGGGAGATTTTGTGCATTGATGGGCAGCACCTGGAGATAGAGCTGCTACCGCGCCAAATTGAGGTCGTCTGCCTGCCTCCAGGGGGCATTGAATGACCCTCACCCATCGTATCGTGCTTGCGGCATTCAAAGGTCTGACCAGCCTTCTTTGCCGCATAGACGACACGCAATTGGCCTTCGTACCGGATCAAGGGCCGCTCATCGTCGTGACCAACCACGTCAACCTCCTGGAAATCCCCATAGTTTACACACGCCTGCTGCCGCGTCCAGTGACCGGTTTTGTTGCGGCCTATCGTTGGGAAAGTCATTGGATGCGGTGGCTATTAGACGTATATGGAGCCATTCCACTGCGCAGAGGTAAAGCCGATGTTGCCGCCGTGCGCAGGGGGATAGAGATGTTGAAAGCGGGTTCTATTGTTCTTATTGCGCCCGAGGGAACTCGCAGCGGGCATGGCCGCTTGCAGAAGGCCCACCCGGGTGCTGTGCTCTTGGCATTACACAGCGGCGCGCCCCTGTTGCCGGTTGTCTTCTACGGTGGCGAGCGCTATCAGCATAATCTGCGCCGATTACGACGCACGGATTTCCACATCGTGGTCGGTAAGCCGTTCTGCCTTGATGCCGGTGGGGTCAAAGTGACCCGCCAGGTGCGTCGCCAGATGATTGACGAGGTTATGTATCAGATGGCAGCGCTACTACCTCCGGCTTACAGGGGTGTCTACTCCGATCTGAATGCAGCTACCGAAAAGTACCTGACTTTCCAGACTGACTTGAGATGAGGCAAGCTCTGAGAGTTGCTCCTGCCAGGACGAATCCGAACCGGGTCTTGCCGCTGGCCACGGCAGGCCGACGTGGGGCAGACGTAACGGGTTAAATTCCAGCACCATAGAAAAGTGTCCTTACGTAAGGACACCAGTCTAGGCCGTGCGTCAAAGGGGTTGCAAAAGAGGTAGGGTGTGGTATAATTGAACCATCCCAATAAAAAGCTCCTCGCTAGGACGAGGGGAAGTCCTGCCAGGTGGGTTGGTCACCCGGGCGGGTGATGGTATTTTAGTGCGGGGTGGCCGCCTGGTCAAGGGCAGCTTTTAGGGTTGGTAGTGTTTCCGTGTAAAATAACTATACCACCCTATCCGTGAAGAAGCATCTTTCCCATTTCCCATCGTTGCTGAAGATGATGAGCTACGCGGCCTATACCTGACTGTCGGTATCTCATTGGACTTGAACAGCGCACCGCCAAAAGTGCGCCAGAGTTCTCTCAAGAACCGCTATAACCTGAGCGGACTTTCTCTGGAG
Source organism: Anaerolineae bacterium (assembly GCA_041862415.1). Lineage (GTDB taxonomy): Bacteria > Chloroflexota > Anaerolineae > E26-bin7 > E26-bin7 > E26-bin7. Next base: position 30,179 of record JBGVTF010000408.1, read on the forward strand.
AGGAGGTTTTACAGAATGCGTAGAATCAATTGGAAACAGGTGCTGGTCTTTGGATTGGTGGTGCTGGTCGTCTTCCTCGTAGGCCTCAGCCTCTTGCCCGTGTTCGGCAGCTACTGGGGGATGGGGCCGGGGATGATGGGGCGCGGCGGCATGATGGGCGGCTGGTGCCCCTGGTGTGGTGGGACAGGGCAGTTCGGCGGTGGTGGGCTGCTGGGCAGCCTCTTTGGACTGCTCTTCACCCTGCTGGGTCTGCTGATCCCCATCGGCCTGTTGGGCCTGTTGATCCTGGGAGGCGTGTGGCTGGTGCGTAGCATCGGTAGCACCACCGCTGCGGTTCCGCCATCGCCGACGTGCCGCCAATGCGGACAGCCAGTTCAAGCGGACTGGCGCAATTGCCCCTATTGCGGCGAGGAGCTATAAGATGGATCAGAAGAAAACATCCTGGTGGTTCGTTGTCGGGGGCGCAGCCTTAGTGGGCATCATCCTGGTCTGCCTGGCAGGGGGGATGCTCTTTCTGCGCAGCCGCGTTGCCCGTCCTGCTGCACTGGCCCCAGAGCCGCTCCAGGAGTACGCCAGCAACGGGGAGACCATCTACTTCACCGGCGTGAACGACAGAGGTCAGCGGATCCCCTTCACTGGCGGCCTCATGTGGCTCTCGATGCAGGGCGGCGGCTGCGCCAGTTGCCACGGCCCCGATGGACGGGGCGGAGCGCCGGTGATGATGGGCACCGAGATACCACCTGACATTCGTTATCATCACCTGGTCGAGGAGGAACATGAGGCGGGAGAGGCCCATCCGCCCTACACCGACGAGACCATCAAGCGGGCTATCACCGAGGGGGTCGAGCCGGACGGGGAGCCGATGGACCTCACCATGCCCCGCTGGCAGATGTCCGAGCGGGACCTCGATGACCTGCTGGAGTTCCTCAAAACGCTGGACTGACCGTGGACGATAAAGCCACAATTCAGACCAAATCCCGCTACAATCGCATTGCCCCGGTTTATGACCTGATGGAAGCCATCGTCGAGCGCCTCGCCTTCCGTCGGTGGCGAGAGAAGCTCTGGTCTCAGGTCGAGGGAAACCGGCTCCTGGAAGTGGGAGTGGGTACAGGTAAGAACATCCTCTATCACCCCAAGGGAGTCCAGGTTACGGCAGTGGATCTGAGCGACAAGATGCTGGAACGAGCACAGCGGCGGGCCCAGGAGCTGGACAGTGAGGTTGACCTCCGCCTGATGGACGCTCAGAAGCTGGCTTTCCCCGACACTGCCTTCGACGCTGCTGTGGCTACCTTTGTCTTCTGCTCGGTGCCCGATCCCATTTTGGGGCTGCGAGAACTGGGCCGGGTAGTCAGGCCCGGTGGACAGATCTTCTTACTGGAGCACGTGCGAGTGAACAGGCCAGTGATCGGCAGACTGATGGACATGTTCGATCCTTTTGTGGCGCGACTGATGGGCCCGCATATTAACCGCCGCACCGTGGAGAACGTGAAGAAGGCCGGCCTCGAGATCGAGCGGGCAGAGGAATTGGCCCCTGGAGGTTTGGTCAAGTTGATTGTCGCCCGGACGAAGCAGGGGCAGACTTGAGGAGGAGGAATGCAAAAAAGAAGCGTCACATTGGCTCTCAAAGAATACGTGGGGCCTGATTGTCCCTGCGGTATCGAGGACCGCGTCCGGGAAATGCACGGCGTGCTTGACGTAGCCATCAACCCGGTGGCCGACGCAGTGCAACTGACCTACGACGTCGACGTCGTAAGCCTAGAGCACCTCAAGCACATGCTGGCCCAACTGGGCTGCCCATGCGAGGGGGAGCAAGATCACACCGCTCATGCCCACGTGACCCACGAGCAACACAAGGCCGCAGAGCACGACCACCACGCCATGATGGAGCAGGACTTTCGGCGTCGCTTCTGGGTGGTGCTGGTCCTCACCGTTCCGGTGCTGCTGCTTTCCCCTACGATTCAGGGCTGGTTCGGCTACACCCTGACCTTCCCCGGCGTGCGCTACGTGCTTTTTGTGCTGGCCAGCGTGATCGCCATCTATGGCACCTGGCCCTTTTACAAGAATGCTCGTAGGGCGCTGCGCACTGGGGTGCTCGACATGAGCGTGCTGGTCAGCCTGGCCGTCACCGCGGGGTATCTGTTTAGCGTCGGCTCCACTTTCCTGTTCACTGCCGTGGACTTTTACTGGGAGATCAGCACCCTGGTGGCCGTACTGCTGCTGGGGCACTGGCTGGAGATGCGGGCCGTGCGCGGCACAGCCAGCGCGCTCAAGGAGTTGACCAAGCTCATCCCACCGATAGCCAACCGCATCGCTGAAGATGGTAACATTGAAGAGGTGCCCACGTCGCAGGTGCATAGGGGCGATCTGCTGTTGGTGCGTCCCGGCGAAAAGGTGCCCATGGATGGCCGCGTCATCGGGGGACAAAGTAGCGTCAACGAGGCCATGCTCACCGGCGAATCCAAACCGGTGACCAAAACCGTCGGCGACGAGGTGATCGGAGGTACACTCAATGGCGAGGGCGCGCTGCGCATCCGCGTGGAAAAGACCGGCGAAGAGACAGCTCTGGCCCAGATCATCAACCTGGTCAAAGAGGCGCAGGCCTCCAAGCCGCCTGTGCAGCGGTTGGCCGACCGCGCTGCCCACTGGCTGACCATCATCGCCGTCGTGGTGGCTTTGGGAACCTTCCTGTTTTGGTTCTTCATCAGCACACAGTCGGTGGTCTTTGCTCTCACCCTGGCGGTGACCGTGCTGGTCATCGCCTGTCCCCACGCCCTGGGGCTGGCCATCCCGGTCGTGACGACCATTTCGACCTCCCTGGGCGCGCGCAATGGGATGCTCATCCGCAATGCTCAAGCCACCGAAACGGCCCGTCGCCTGGACGCCGTGATCTTTGACAAGACCGGCACCCTGACTAAAGGGGAGTTTGGCGTGACCGACGTGGTGCTGCTGAGAGACGGCTCGACTGAGCTCGAAGTCTGGGACGAGGAGACCCTCCTGCGCTGTGTGGCGGCGGTGGAGATTAACTCCGAGCATACCATCGCCCAGGGCATCGTACGCGCCGCCCAGGAGCGAGAGCTGTCCTTGCCGCAGGCGACCGACTTTGAGGCAGTGCCCGGCAAGGGGGCGAAGGCCACTGTCGGAGAGAACCATATTTTCATTGGCAACCGGGCGCTGATAAAGCAAATCGGCGCGGCTGTTCCGAGCGACCCACGCCTGGCTGAACTCGCCAGACAGGGTAAGACGGTCATCTATGTAGCCGCCGACGGGCGGCCGGTCGGGGCGCTGGCCTTGGCTGACCTGATCCGTGACGAGTCACGGGAGGCGGTGCGAGCCCTTAAGCAGATGGGGCTTGAGGTGGCGATGCTCACTGGCGACAGCCAGGCCGTGGCCGACTATGTGGCCGCCGAGTTGGGGCTGGACACCGTCTTTGCCGAGGTGCGGCCAGAGCAGAAGGCCGACAAGGTCAAGGAGTTACAGCGCCAGGGCAAGGTGGTGGCCATGGTAGGTGATGGCATCAACGATGCTCCCGCGCTGGTGCAGGCCGATGTGGGCATTGCCATCGGTGCCGGCACCGACGTGGCGGTCGAGTCGGCGCAGGTGGTGCTGGTCAAGAACGACCCGCGCGACGTGGTGCGGCTGATCCGCCTCAGTCAGGCGACGATGAGCAAGATGCGCCAAAACCTGGTCTGGGCCACCGCCTACAACGTGATTGCCATCCCGATGGCGGCGGGGGTGCTGCAACCGCTGGGCATCGTTCTGCGGCCTGAATGGGGTGCGCTGATTATGTCCGCTAGCACCGTCATCGTGGCCGTCAACGCATTGCTATTGCGGCGGGTGGACATCCGGCTTGGCTATGAGAGCTGACGAACTTGCCTTCGTTTAGTTGGTAGTCCCCACGCAGTATCCCAAAAGCAAAGCCACCCAATTCTGCCAAGGGTGGCTTTTGTTGTTGCCCCGCCGCTCAACCGTCGTAAATTACCTGGTTGACTATCGCCTCCACACGTGGTAAGATTGCCACCGAAAGGGGCGAAGAGGTGTGCTACAAAGACTGGACCCAACTCCTCGATGAGCGCTCCGCCGCTTCTGGGAGTGAGCCGCAGAGCGGGCAGCAAGGAACTGCTTCGGCAAGCCCTGGAGCAATCAGACTGATTCGGCGCGATAGAGCCCCGCTCACAAGGGCGGGGCTTTTTGTTGCTTGGCCTGTCGGTGAGTCCTGGGATTGCGGCAAGGGTAAAAGTCTAACCGGTTACTCTAATAAATATAGGTAACCTCACAAAGCTCAGCCTATTACCAGCCCTAAATCGTCTGCTTCCTCCCGAACCGCCGCTTTCAGTGCCAACATGCATTCCTGGCTGCAAGTTGAAAAGATCACGTCAATACCTGCCCGCTTGGCCGGTGAGTCTGAAGTGAGGAAAAAGCCGGTGACGGTTCTGCCGCTTTTTGCCAGTGTAAGTGTCACAAACTTTCCTTCACGTTCTGGCATATCTACTACGGCTCGTGCATTCACCAGCCACGTAGTCTCGGGGCCCTTTAGCACCTTGCCACACCAGGCGCACGTAGAAGCTTTTCGTCTCATTTCCATGATCGTACTCCTTGTTCTGCTTTGGTCGTGTTGTTATGGCGATACCCCTCACCCTCAGAACCCCGGTAGGCGCTTGGCCCCCATTGCTTTCATTTTGAGGTCCTGCGGCAAGGGCTCAGTGTGTTGGCACTGTCTTGTTTTGGCGACACCGTCCCGGAGGAGCGCCCTCTCTGTCGGCCGGTTGGCCGGGATGCCAACCTCAGAGCTGCTCACCTCCAGGGCAACCTGCCCCGCAGAGTCCTGGCCAGCGCTCGTCCGCCTCCTATCCCTCGTAGCTTGGCAGGGTCACGGTGAAGGTGCTCCCTCGGCCTACCTTGCTCTCAACGCTGACTTTCCCCCCGTAGGCCTCGACGATCTCTTTGACGAGCGCCAGCCCCAGACCGGTACCGCCGTAGTCTCGGGTCGTGCTGCCGTCCACCTGGTAGAAGCGCTCAAAGATACGCTCCAACTGATCGTGTGGAATGCCGATGCCGGTGTCGGTCACTTCCAGCACCACGTTTGTTCCGTTGCGCCACAAGCGCACGGTCACGCTGCCACCGGCGGGGGTGAACTTGAGGGCGTTGTAGAGCAGGTTGTCCAACACCCGACGCAGGTGATCGGCATCGCCGGACACCCGGGGCACATCGGAGGCGACCTCTGCTGCCAGGGACAGCCCGGCCCGCTGCGCGGCGACCTGAAAATCATCCACCAGCGTGTGAACCAGGTTAATCAGGTCAACTGGCTCTGGACTCAACTCCTGCGTCTCTGCCACCAGGATGGTGGTGAGGTCGTCCACCATCTTGACCAGCATACGCACTTGGCGGGCAATGACGGCCACCGATTCCCGCTGGGTGGGCTGTAGCTCGCCCAGTTCGCCGCAATCCAGCATCTCGGCATAACCCTGGGCGATGGTCAGCGGGGTGCGCAGTTCGTGGGAGACGTTCTGGATGAACTCGCTCTGGAGACGCTCCAGTTCCTGCTGTTGCTGCAAGGCGTGGGCCAAGACCTTGGTGCGTCGCTGCTTGTCGGCATACAGCCGCGCGTTCTCGATGGCCACGGCAAGCTGATCGGCCATGGTTTGCAAGACAGCGATGTCTTCTTCCGAGAAAGCGGCCTCCTCGGTGCTCTGCACCGCCAGCGCGCCGATGCACTGACCGTGGCTGATCAGCGGCAGGGCCAGCTCAGAGCGCGTCCGCGGCAGATGGGGGTTATCGAAGCGAACGGCCTCCTTACCGATGTCCAGAGCGATGCGAGCCTTGGCATGGGCCACGCTCCACCCGATCATAGACTCACTACCCACCAGTAGCCTGTGACCCGCTCCGAGCATTTGCCGACCAGCCTCACCGCTGCCGGCTCGCAGCACGGCGTATTCGCCGGCCTCGTCTACCAGGAATAGGCCGACGTAGTAGAAGCCAAAGCGTTCCTGGATCAAGTTGACTGTTTGATTCATCAGCTCCTCGGGGTCGAGGATGGTGGTAATTGACTTGGAGACCTCGGCAGCGGTCTGGAGCTGGGTGCTACGGTCCTTCAGAGCGGTCAACAGCCGTTCACGCTCGGCCTCCGCCCGCTTGCGCTCGGTGACGTCGTGTACAATAGCCACTGCGAAGCTGGCCGCTTCCTTATGCTCCCTATCCATTTGAGCCGAGATCGGTCGAACTTGAATACTGAGATGGCGTCTTAGAACCCTGTCCTCGGCTTCACATTCGGCCGGTCGGCCCTGGGCCAGTTCCGCCCACGCCCGGAGCCAGAAGGTCTCCAGGTAACAAGTGGGATCAGTGCAGCCGGGATGAAACAGTTCATGCACCTCCCGTCCCTTGACGTCTACGACCCATCCCAGATTCCAGTTCTCCACAGTCCGATTGGCACGGATGATGCGCCTCCGCTCGTCAAGCAGGCAAACGAGCTGGGAGAGCGAATCAACCGTGGACTCCCACTCTTGCTTTGCCTGCTCGATCTGTTCCAGGCTCTTTTTGAGCGCTTCCTCTGCCTGCCTGCGTTTGGCTTCCAATGCCTCCAATTCAGCAATCCGTTGGCGCAAATCTGTTAATTCGTTGATGTGTTGCTCTTTGGGCTTGTCTCCGTCTTTCATCCAGATCTCCTAAAACAGGCAGCGGTTTCCGCTAGCGGGCAGCAGCGTCGGCTGAGCTCAGCCGAGCGGTTGGCAAAGCCCCGCCCCTGCCAGGTCCTGCATCTCGGCCTCAAACGCACCGCCGCGCCGTGCCAACCTGCGCAGGTGTGCCTCCGAGTATCCCCCCAGTTCGGCGGCCTGTTTAATGGTCAACTCGTGACTATTCTCTCCTGTTTTCACTATTATACACGCCTTTAAGCATAATTGCAATTTGGCCCCTTGCCGCTAACGGATCACCAGGCTGGATAGCCCTCTTTCCGCCTATAGCTCGGGCAATAGGCACGGTCCCGCCTCCTTGCCAAATAGTGGCTAATGGAGTACAATACGGGCGGTGAGGCTAAAGGGCATCTCTTGTCCATTGTGGTCAGAACTTTTTCAGGTAATGCCATGAAAACCCCTCGACTGTTCCTGGTTCTCGTTTTATGCTCAGCTCTCTTCTCGGCTCTGTTGTATCTGGGCTGGTCCTACGGCTATGGCTCCCTGGGCTTTCCCCTCGACGACGCCTGGATACACCAGACCTACGCCCGCAACCTGGTGCGCTACGGCCAGTTCGCCTACGTCCCCGGCCAGCCCAGCGCCGGCTCGACTGCCCCCCTGTGGACCCTGCTCCTGAGCGTCGGCTACTTTCTGCAACTCGATTTCAAACTGTGGTCCTATTGTCTTGGGCTCGTCCTACAAACTCTCACAGCCTGGGCAGCCTATCGCCTGGCTTCTCGCCTGTGGCCGCAACAGGAAAGGGTAGCTCTCTTCGCCGGCCTCTTCTGCGCCCTGGAATGGCACCTGGTTTGGGCGGCCTTCTCCGGCATGGAAACGATTTTATTCATCCTCCTTGCGCTGTTGCTGATAGAACGATACCTGAATCACGTATCACGCATCACGCATCACGCATCACAGTTGGTCATTGGTTTATTAGGCGGCCTTCTGACCGTGACTCGCCCCGAAGGCATCGTGCTCTTCGCCCTGATCGCCCTCGATTCTCTCGGAGGCTACCTTCGCTCCATGTTTGCCCCGTCGCCCAAGGGGGCCAAATCCCCTCTGCCCGGTTTCCTGGGCCTGTTGTTCGGCTTCGCCCTCTTGCTCGTGCCCTATCTGCTCTTCAATCTGACGACCACCGGTCTGCCCTTCCCCAACACTTTCTACGCCAAGCAAGCCGAGTACCAGGCAGAGATTGCCACTTTCTCCTTTGCCGCGCGCCTGTGGCGGGTGACCAGGCCGACTATCGTGGGAGCCCAGGTGCTACTGTTGCCCGGCTTTGCCTTCGCCGTCTACAGAACGATCAGAGAGAAAAGAGTGGAGGCAGCCCTGCCCCTTGTCTGGTGGGCTGCAACCCTCGCCCTGTACGCCTGGCGCTTGCCCAAAGACTACCAACATGGCCGCTACCTCATCCCAACCATCCCTGTCCTCGTCATCTTTGGAAGCTGGGGCACCCTGAGCCTGTTGCGCCTGGACTCGCGCCAGACCATCGTCCGCGCCCTCAGCCGGGCCATGTCCATAGCGGCCCTCGTCCTCCTCCTTCTCTTCTGGATCATAGGCGCACGCGCTTACGCCGCCGACGTGGGTTTCATCGAGGGAGAAATGGTAGCCGTCGCCCGTTGGCTGGAGGCCAACACCCCTTCCGAGGCCCTCATCGCCGTCCACGACATTGGGGCCGTGGGCTACTTGGTGGACCGCCCTCTGCTGGACCTGGCCGGCCTGATCACCCCGGAGATCGTCCCCTTCATCGCCGATGAGGCACGACTGCTGGCCTTTATGGAAGAAAAAGGAGCCGATTACGTCGTGTTCTTCCCCGACTGGTCACCAGCCTACGCCCGCATGTCCCAGGACCCCCGCCTCCACCCCGTCTACCGCACGAGCTATGCCTGGACCTTGGGGCAAGGCCACGCCAACATGGCGGTCTACGAAATCCGCCGGGACAGCGAGAGCGACTAAAACTGGCCCCGTCAGCGGACAGAGTGAGGCTGAAAGCTGACCGCTGGTAGCTGGATGCTTGCCTGAGGGATGCTTGCAAACTTTTGGCCCTCCTTGCACATGGTTGACATTAGTGGTATACTATATATGTAGGCAAGCGGGAAAAAGTGCTCCATACGTACAAGTTCGGGCAAGATTGGATCAGCAACACTTTACAGGGAGACGCCTAGGATAGGTACTTAAGAGAATTGTAGCGGTTTCATAGGATGAGGTGAGGACTATGGGTGATAAGAAGATCAGTGTTATGATCGTGGATGACCATCCTCTCTTTCGCCAGGGTCTGCGCCGGGTCATAGAAGCGGAAGACGACATGGAGGTGATCATTGAGGTGGGTGACGGGGAAGAGGCCCTGCGCCTGGCTCAGAAAATAGTCCCTGACGTCATCATGATGGACGTTAACATCCCTAAAGTGAATGGTCTACAGGTGACGCGTTTGCTCAAGGGCAACTTGCCTAACATAGGGGTCATTATACTGACCGCCTACCACGATGACGAGCAGATCTTCCACGCTATCAAGGCTGGCGCTGGCGCTTATTACCCCAAAGATGTAACCCCTCGCAAGCTGGTAGAAGCCATCAGGCAGGTCAGCCAGGGCAATTACGTCATCGAGGACAACGTGCTGGCCAAATCCCAGGTGGCCTCCTGGCTGCTCAAGCAGTTCGAGCAGATGGCTACCTTTGGAGCTTCTCCTGACGAGCTGTTTGTTCCCCTCTCCCCACGGGAAATGGAGATCCTCCAACTCATCGCCCAAGGGTATAGCAACAAGGAAATTGCCCACGAACTGGGTATCAGCCGCCAGACGGTCAAAAACCACATGACGTCCATCTTGCGCAAGCTGTCCGTCAATGATCGCACCCAAGCTGCCCTCTATGCCCTGCAACGTGGATGGATCAGACTTCAGGACCTGGATAAAGCCTGATGGAGCCAGGGACGACAAGGAGCGCAGTCATGCCAGAGACACAACAAGCCGCTTTGCCCAGCGGTACGCCGTCGCTTGACCTGATAGAGGAAAGCAGGCAAGAATACGAGCAGGCGCAAAAGGAACTGAAAGAGCTCGAAGTGCTGATCCAGCAGAGCAGTGCTGAGGTGGACAAGCTCGTTCAGCGCAACTCTCAGATCACAACCAAAGTGCACCATATGGAAGCGAATATTGACACATACCCTCGGCAAGACATCAGGGAACTATATACTGCTGCCAAAGAGGCTCAGACGCGCCTCTTCATGATGAGGGGGCAGTTGGAGCAACTGCAAAGCAAGCGACAGAATCTGGAAAAGTATGCCGAGCACCTGCGGAAGCTTCTCGAACTCTGCGACCAAATGGCCTTTACTGAAACCTCTGGTCAGGGTAGCGCCTCTGTCGGTGCACGAACTATCACGCGCATCATTGAGGCCCAGGAGAACGAACGCCTGCACCTGGCCCGTCAAATGCACGACGGGCCCGCCCAACGCCTGACTAACCTGATCCTTATGGCCGAAATCTGCGAGCGCCTTTTCGAGACCGATCCGGCGCAGGCTCGCATCGAGTTGGAGAACCTGAAAAACGCCGTCAACACCACTTTCCAGAAGACACGCGAGTTCATTTTTGACTTGCGCCCCATGATGCTGGATGATCTGGGGCTTGTCCCTACCTTGAAACGCTATGTCCAGGACTTTGAGGAAAAGAGCGGCCTCTCGACCAACCTGACCATTGTGGGCAAGGAGAGGAGGTTGCCCCCCCATACCGAAGTGACCATCTTCCGCGCCGTGCAGGGACTCCTCAAAAACGTTAGCCAGCACGCTAAAGCCACTCACGTTCAGATCAACGTCAACCTGGAAGGAGAGGTCATCGGCGTGTCTGTGGAAGATGATGGGAGTGGTTTCGATGTGGACGACGCCCTGGCGTCCGCCCGCCAGCGCAAGACCCTGGGCATCGCGACCATGCAAGAGCAGGTGGAGATGCTGAACGGGCGCATCCATTTTGAGAGCAAAATCGGACGCGGCACCAAAGTTAAGCTGGAGGTTCCCGCCGTTTGAGCATTGGCAGAGACCCGGAAGCGCGAAAGACACACGCAAAATTCACAGTGGTAGTACTAGCGTACTATTGCAGTGTTTTCGATGCTAGTATATAATATAAGCAGGGATAATACTATCAACTGAGTGCCCAGATCATAACGGTCTGGTGCACCCTTCAACATACTTGAGAAAGGAGGTGAGCCCGGATGTTATATCTGCCGCGCGAGGAAGGGCAGGGTTTGGTCGAATATGCATTGATCCTTGTCCTGGTAGCTATCGTTGTTATTGCCATCCTGCTATTGCTGGGCCCTATTGTCGGCAACGTCTTCAGTAACATCGTCGCCAATATCTAGCCGGGCTAGATAGCTCACAAGCACAAGGAACCAAATCCACCGAAGCAGAGCCCTATCCTCGATGATAGGGCTCTGCTGGATAGACTCATCAAGGCCATGTGGATCCAATCGTGGAGCTATAACTGCGTCATTACAAGTTGATTTGCTTTCAATTTTTTCCTGTTATCATTAGATGGGCGCAAGCTCCTGTTCGCTGTGGGTGACTGCCAGGGCGGTTGCCGCGTGGCAGCACCTCGTGTCTTCTTCAGAGAGGTCTAGAGCATCATGTCAAAACAAAAAGGCCAAGGGCTGGTAGAATTTGCACTCATTCTGCCTCTTCTGCTCATGATGTTTTTCGGGATCGTAGAGTTTGGCCGGATTTTCCAGGCCTATGTCACCGTCCAACACGCCGCCCGTGAAGCAGCCCGCTACGCCGTCACCGGCCGGGGTGGTGCCACGCCTGTTGCCAGGGTGCGCGCCATCAAGGAAACGGCCGTGGGGGCTACGGCTGGCCTCAACGTGGACTATAGCAGGATAGACTGGCGTGAGGACAGCCCGCTCGATGCCCGTAGCTGGAAGTATATGGACGAGCCTAACGCCCTCCTGGTGCGGGTATGGGGTCCAAACGGTGAGAACGACCCCGGTGGTCCTGGGGAGAGAGTCATGGTGGAGGTGAAGTACAACCTCCAGCCCCTCACCCCTACCTTCTCCTACTTCCTGCCGCGCATCGCCATTTCCTCCCAGTCGGAGATGATCAACGAGGGCTTTGGGCCCACGGTGGCCTCTCTGAGGGGCGTGTTGCCACCGTCCCTGGAACCGTTGCCCGTCATGGGGCCGACCAACAGCACCACCCTGTTCACCGACGCGTATGGTGTTAAGGTGACTCAATACGCCCTTGGCGACTACATCTATGTGACTGTCACCGACCTAGACGAGGACTTTGATCTCGATGTGGCCGACACGGTCACCGTCACCCTCACAGCTCCTGGAGATAGCGAAACGCTGACCCTGACGGAGCAGGGGTTCAGCACCGGGGTCTTCCGTGCGGGGCTACCCTCCATCGGTGAGGAAGGTCTCTTTAACGGCATTCTGAACACGGTGGCTGAAGACACCATCACCGCCGTATACACCGACGACGACGACCCCGGCGACACCAGCTCCGACTATGCCACGATGAAGGAGGTACCGCAGACCCCTGGCACCGTGGTGTTCAGCGCCCCTGAATACGTCATCGGCGACGACATCTACGTGATCGTGCACGATGAAGATGAGAACGTTGACCCCGACGCGAGAGAGACGGTTTACGTGACCGTCACCGATCCCCTGACGGAAGACAGTGTCACGCTGGAGCTGACGGAGACAGGGCCTAACACGAATGAGTTCCGCAACGAGGTGGGCCTGGTCTCCACTGCTGATTCAGACTTCGATGACGAAAAGACGCTATACACAGGGAGTGACCACACCATCACCGCCGAATACACCGACGACGACGCCCCCCCCCCCGGCGACATCAGCTCTGCCACCGCCAAGATCACGGCTAAAGAGTGTGCGGTGGAAATCGTAGAGCCCGTCTACGAGAGCGATACCACGGTCACGGTGCGCGGCAGCCCCGGCGACACTATCGAGCTCTGGGACCCGGCCGCTGGCGGCTTTATGATTGAAAGCGCCCCCATCGTGGGCAGCGATTGCAGCGCCTCTGTGGATATCAACGTCACCGGCAACCTGGTGGACGGCCACATCATCTGGGCCATATCTAAAGGTCGGTCTGACTCCACCTGTGTGGGGGTGGATACCTGTGGGATCGGCCCGCCCACGGCCACGCCCACCCCTACGCCCACGGCCACGCCCTCGGCGGCCTACATCGTTCTCGATCCCGATTGCATCTCTGCGAGCCAAGCGGTCAGCATTACTGTCTATGGCTCCAACTGGAAGGGTAACAAAGATTTCGATATCTTTTGGGATACCACCCAAAAAGCCACCGTCGGGAAGGCTACTAGCTGGTCCTGCGACATCAGCATCCAGGCAAATGAGGCCACAACGGGCATCCACACTGTGGAAGCGTTGGACACTCAGGACCAAGCTACTAAAGACGTTGAGATCCCCTGTCCCCCCACGCCGACGCTCACGCCGACGGCTACCCCTCTCCGTCCCGACCTGGTGATCACCGACCTGACGGCCATTACGAGTACTGTCAAGGCTCACCAGCCGGTGACCTTCACTGCCTCTATCAAAAACCAGGGCCAGGGCGATGCCCTCAGCGTCTTCTGGGTGGACCTCTTCGTGGACCCCACGCCGGCCCCACCGGAGGCTGGCCAATCCAACGGCGACGAGGACTGGAAGGCAGCCAGTTTCCTGGGCGCGGGTGAGACTGCCACCGTCATCCTGGACTACACCTTCTCCGTGACCGGCACCCACCTGGCCTATGGCTACGTGGATACCCGCAAGCACATTGACGAAACAGACGAAGACAACAACGCCTGGGGGTCCCTGACCCTGAACGTCGGGGCCGGCACGCCGCCCACGGCCACGCTGGCCAGCCAGCCCCTCTGCAGCGACATAGATGTCTCCAGGACCATCACCGTCAGCGGAGAGAGCTGGCCGACCAGTGAGGGAGCTATCAACATCTACTGGGATGGGACCAGCAAAGGTTCGGTCTCTCCTCCCCAGGTGAGCTGGAGCCGACCCATCAACGTCAGCGCTTTAGAAGCCCTAGCAGGCACCTACGTGATATCTGCTTCGACCGCGAGCACCGTGATCACCAGCACCTATCACATACCCTGCTCAGCGTTGGGGCGCATTGACGGCTACACCTGGATCTTCGTCGGGGGAGCTGTCTTGCCCCAGGGCCGGGTAGACGTCTCCTGTTACGATAGCTCCGATAACCTGATCGCTGAAACGACCTCCGGTGAAAATGGCTACTACGACCTGGGGTATCTCCCTGCTGGCACTTACACCGTGGAAGGGCAGGCTGACATAGATGGAGTCTTGTACAAGGATACGCGAGCAGGGGTAGTGGTGTCCGCAGGAAGCACGGAAAGGGTCACCCTGCTCTTGATGCTGCCATATTAGCTTCGGCTTGATGGTGGAGAGCTTCGAAACCTCGGAGGTCTGATTGCCCATAGGTGCCCGCCAGTATCTGATGGATGAAGTGGAAGTGAAGAAATTGAGAGAGAAAGCAACATTGAGGCTGGTCTGCATCGTCGCCGGTTCGCTCCTGGCGGCCCTTCTGGTGCCCCTGGCGGCCAAGGCCTGGTTGGGCTCGCAGAAAATTTCTAGCAACGACGACCCGGCGGCCTACGAGGATGGCATGCGCCGCTACCCGGCCCTGGCTGCCCGAGGCAGCAACGTCTACGCCATGTGGAGCCGCCGAGTCGGCAGTGGAGGAGGTGAATATGATCCCTACTACGATAAATCATCCGATAACGGTCAGAACTGGGGAACGGACACCAACATCCAACCTATATCCAGCACCGAAACACTCGCTCCCTCCCTGGACCTGACCATTGACAGCAGCGATAGAGTCCATTTCGTGTGGGCCGAGACGACAGGCGCTCCCCAATACACCCTCTACTACTCCTACACCATCGGCACTGCCATACAGACGATTACACAGACGACTCAGATGGCGATCCAGCCAGCTATCGAGGTGAACAGCGGTGATGTCCACGTGGTGTGGGCACAAGGGAACATTCTTCCCACTAACATCTCGTACATCAGCAAGACTATTGGGACAGGGGCATGGTCGGGCTCACCCACCAAAATCCATTCATCCTCCGGCCCCACCATCATGTCTATGTATCCAGACATAGCCGTGGACAACATGGGCAACCTGCACGTGGTATGGGAGGAATCAGAGTCCGGAGACGAAAGCACCATACTGTACCAGAAGAATGACGGCTCGTGGCTCACCAATCCCATCACTCTATCTACCGGCATCACCAACTCGCGGCAGCCAGCCATCGCCGTCTACAGCGACACAGTCAACGTGGTCTGGTGTGAATACTTCAGTAGAACCGTTCAATACGTGCGCTTTCAGCAGTCACCTGATGGGGGGAGCACCTGGGATCCGTCGTCGGTGCGTATCTCGGGAAGTGCCCTGGCCGTCAATCAAACCGTCAGCACCTACTTGTTGCCCGCCATAACGGTTGACAGCAACGGCAAGATCCACGTAGCTTTCAACGGCCAGAGCACCAACCCGGCTGAAGACATCCACTACGTCTCCAGAGAACCAGGAGGAGGCTGGTCAGCGCGCCATAACGTTACCAACAATAATAACAACGCCACTGCCCCGGCTATCGCCGCCGCCGGGGACTACGTCCACCTCATCTGGGCGGAGAAGGAGGTTGGTGGCGACCTGTACGACGTGTACTACAGCCGGACAAGTATGCTGGCAGAGGACATATATTTGCCCATCATTTTGAAGAACTCATCTTAGCCCCGGTCTCCGGGGGGCTGTGGTCGAGTCCTGGAGTCGCACAGCCTGGGCCCTGTTCTGCGACGCAAAACCAGTTTCCCATTGATCCTTCACATCAAATTATATCGGATCAGGGAAACGAGAGGGTAAATGTTCTCAAGGAAAGAATGGACGATTCTCATCGTTTTGGTGGTGTTGGTCCTGGCCGTTTACGGGGGCCTTCTCCTGGTGGTCGCGCGCCGTGGGAGAGCGCAGGTGGAATCTACGGCCCCCCGGCCCACGCCTTCCGGGTCGGTCGGCACCGCCCAGGAAGCCTATCCCCTGGCCGTGGAGGTGGCCAGGGCCTGGCAGCCCGATGCCAGGCTCTCCTACGCCAGCGGTGCCTGGGGGAGTGGGGTCCCTACCCAGGAACTGCTGGAAGGGAAAACCAGGTGGGGGTTTCACTTCATATCCGCCGCCGCGAGACAGTTCTGCGTGGTCTCTGTGGTGGAAGGGCGGGCGCAGCTCGTCGAGAGCGGCCGCATCCCCCGGGTGCCGGTCCTGCTGACGGTGGCCGATTGGCGCGTGGACAGCCCCCAGGCCCTGAGCATCTTCCTGGATCAGGGCGGTCGCGATTTCCTGGCCGCCCAGGCCGACGCTGACGTCCACCTGCGCCTGCTGACCAGCGTCGAAAACGAGACTTTGCTCTGGCTGGCGGTTGGACTTTCGGCCAGCGATGCTCAGGCCCACACCGTGCGCATAGACGCCGTCAGCGGCGCCGTGGTGGAAATTCGATAATCTGCTATTTCGTGGTCAAAACAGATGCCGTCAGCGACACGATCGTCACGGATCAGTCGCCAGATGCGGCTCAGTAATTCATTCGGAGGTGTAGTCATGAAGATTTTTAGGCACAAGAAAGCTTCTCAGAGAGAAAGAGGTCAGGGCCTGGTTGAGATGGCCCTCGTACTGC
>JBGVTF010000409.1:0-6090 GCA_041862415.1 Anaerolineae bacterium
TTGACGCCAGCCATCTCTGCCGCGTCCAAGATGGCCTCGCTGCGGCTGCCGTTGGCGTCAATCAGGCCAATAGCCAAGGCTTCGCTGCCTCGATAGATGTGGGCTTCGGCCAAGATGCGGGCGTCAATTTGCAGGGGATTGTAGGGTGACTGGCCCCGCTGATGCACCACACTGCCCACAAAAGCTTCCTTGGTCAACTCTAACTGGCGAATGCTGTCGAACCGACTACCGCCGCTCAGCTTGTAGGGCCCGGTGGTCAACTCAAACGGCGAAATCCCCGGATCCAAAGGGCGGCCTGCGCGGACGCCCACATTGCCTATGTCCGCGCTGGCCGTAGCATAGATTTTGCTGCCAGCCACGGCCATGTAATAGCCGCCGCTGGCCGCAATACTGTCAATCGCCACCACCAGGGGTTTTTGCTGGCGCAATTGCAGCATGGCGTGGTAGAGCTTTTCGCCGCTGCCAGCGTAGCCGCCGGGGCTGCTGATTTCCATCACCACCCCCACCACTCGATCATTTTGGCGGGCTGCGTCCAGAATGACTCCCATCTGCCGGCTGCTGGCAAAGTCAATCAGCCCTTCAAAGCGCACCACGCCGATGACCGGCTTGGGAGCGTAGAACTCGCTCAACACCAGCCCGGCTACCAGGCAGACGATCAAGAAGATAGCTGTCGCTAATGCTTCCCAGGATCTTGCACGCATGGCTCACTCCTCCTCTCGGGTTTCTACGAGGCCACAGATTCTGCGGCCTTTTGGATCACGAGAGAGCTTGATGCCCTAAGTCGTCATACATTCACGCGGGCTTTTCATAAAGCACCTTTCCTTCCCGCAAGGCCGTGTTGATAAAATGCGATTTGACGCCCTGCCATTCTGCAATCTCCTCCGGCGTCCACCACACAATGTCTTTTGCGATGCCCAGGCCAGCCAGCAGGCGATAGACTGGCACGGTGCGGCGCCAGCGCGGCTCGTCCGAGGGGGCTACGATCAGCAGATCGAAATCGCTGTCGCTGCGGGCATCGCCACGAGCGTGCGAGCCGAACAAGATGATCCTCTGCGGATGGAAACGCTCCACAATCCGATCTACCATTCTTTCTACCGCTGCCATTGATGTCATGCTCACCTCCGAGGAGGGGGTTTCCTCCGGCTGCAATTCATACACCAGCGCATCAATCTGCCAATCCGTGGCCTCGAGCGTTCGACAAGCTCACGTCAGGTCTGCCGCTGGTAGAGCTCCTTGTCGGCGGGGGACCCTGAAACACGAAAACCACGAAAAGGAGCGAAAGCCACGAAACACGAGACACCCCTTTCGTGCCCTTCGCTTTCATTCGCGTCATTCGTGTTTCAAACGCTCCTCCACCACTGCAATCTTCTCCTCCGTCAACCCATACAACTCGTACACCAGCACGTCAATCTGCCGGTCCGTGGCCTCGAGCGCTCGGCAAGCTCACGCCAGGTCTGCCGCTGGTTGGGGCAAGCCGTCGGTTCACCCCTACTTATCGGCGGGGGCAGGCAACCTTAGACTGCCACCTGGTATATAACTGGCCGATACCTGGGCTCTGGGATCGGTTTGCCCTCAGCACGGGCCGCCTCAAGCCAGGCATCCTTGGCAATCTCGACCTGCCTGAGTGCCTCCTCCGGCGTGTTGCCGAAAGCGGAACAAGCTTCCAGGTCAGGGATATCCGCAATATACCCGCCATCCTCTTCGCTGTAGAAGATGTTGATATGGTAATCCTTCATGACTCGTCTCCCATTGTGAGATTATACCGTTCGACCAGACGCAGGAACTGACGAACCTGGTACGGCTTGGCCTTTCCACCCACATTCTGCAAGTTGACCAGTTCCCGCACTTGTGGATGGACAAAGATATGATGGCTGCCTTTGACCCTCGACAGGCGAAAACCAAAGGCCTCCGCAAGTGTGACCATCTCATTGAACTGCATGTTCTTTGGGCTAGATAAAGCCTTTTGGAGCAGTTTCCGTTTTTTCATCGGCTCAAGTCCGTTCCGGCCTCCACAATGCCAATCTCTTCGCCAGTCAACCCATACAACTCGTACACCAGCGTGTCAACCTGTCGGTCCGTGGCCTCGAGCGTCAAGCTCACGCCAGGTCTGCCGCTGGTAAGGGCAGGCCGTCGGCTATCCCCTCGCTACGCAACTCGGCCTTGGCCTGTTCCCAAGGAACCGCTTCTTCCCGGGCTTCGCGGAGACGTCGAATTTCCTCGGCGTCTTCCAGATCTTCTAGTAGAGTCAACAGTTCTTCCCAGATCGCAAAATCGAGCATCACAGCCTTCCTGTTGCCGTTGGCGTCCACCAGAAATTGAGCCGCTTCCAACAGTTCAGCAACACTCATTTCAACCTCCCTTTTGTCTTTCCGTCGAGCCCCAACGCACGGTTCGGGCTAAGGAACAGCCTTGGCACTTTAATAAGACATCTTGTGTATCCAGCGGTTTTACAGTATAATTTGGGTCATGTGCGAGAAGTCTGTGCTCTACACCGCTTTCGACGTGGTGCCCAGCCCCAAGGGGGCCAGCACCCACATCACCTATTTTGTCAAAGGTCTGATCGAGGCCGGGTACGAAGTGCAGATGATCACCGCTGGCGATCCGAGCCTGCCGGCTGAGGATACCTACCACGGAGCCCGCTTGAAACGGGTGATCTCCCAGGAGATCAATTTCCTGCGGCGGGCCATGAGCTTTTCCGAAGCGGTGACCGGCCACCTGGCCGACGGGCATGGTTACTCCGTGGCCCATTTCCGCTCCATCTGGAGCGGCTACCCCCTGGTTCAGGCCAGGGAGCAGCACGGCTATCGAACCCTGTTCGAGGTCAACGGCCTGCCCAGCATCGAATTGAAGTACCACTACCCGGCCCTGAAAGGGGCCCCCGTCCTGAACCAGATCAAACATCAGGAAGTGGCCACCCTGCACCTGGCCGACTACATCATCTGCCCCTCGCGGGTGACCAGGGAGCACATCACCAGCCTGGGCATCTCTCCCGAACGGGTGACAGTCATTCCCAACGGGGTGGACACGGCCCGCTTCTCGCCTCATCCTGCTCCCCCTGACGAGGTGCCTCTTTTACTCTACATCGGCACTTTGGCCGGCTGGCAGGGGTTGGATACCCTTTTGGAAGCCATGCCCCTCGTCCTGGAAGAGCACCCCGCCCGACTCAACATCGTGGGCAAGGGGCGCAAGGAACAGCGCAAATCCCTTCAAAAGCGCATCCGCAAGATGGGCCTGGCCGAGTCGGTCAGCTTGGAAGACTCTGTATCCCATGATACCATACCTCAGATGATAAATCAAGCCCATCTTTGCTTGGCCCCTCTCTCCTTCAACGACCGCAATGTCACCCAGGGTTGCTGTCCCATCAAGGTGCTGGAATATCTGGCCTGTGGCAAGCCCTTGGTGGCAGCCAACCTGCCGGTGGTGCGGGAGCTGGTCTGCGACGGCCAAGAGGCCCTGCTCTTCACCCCCGACGACCCGGCCGACCTGGCCCGCTGCGTTCTAACTCTGTTGAACGATCCGCCCCTGGCTGAGCGTTTGGCCGAGGCTGGCTGCCAGCGGGTGCGCCGCGAGTTCACCTGGCAGATAGCCCAGGAGAGACTGCTGGATGTCTATGAAAGGCTGCTGGAAGCTGAGGGACAGGAGACAAGGGACAAGGGATAAGGGTTATGGGGGGCTGTCCCCTTCCAGCAATTGATGGTAGATGCGCAAATTGTTGTTCAGTTCATGCTGGGGGGTGTAATCACGCAGAATGGCCTCCCTGGCCGCCTGGCCCAGCACCTGACGTTGGCTGGCATCGGCCAGAGCGGATAGGATGCGGTCAACGAGGGCCTGCTTGTCGCGGGGAGGGACGAGGAAGCCGTTCTGTCCGTGCTCGATCACATCAGAGATGCCGCCTACGTCTGAGGCCACCACGGTTCGCTCGCAGGCCATGGCTTCCAGCAGAGCGTTGGGCAGGCCGTCGCGCAGAGAGGGCATCAAGACCAGGTCCATGAGGTTGTAGTAGTCTACTAGCTCTGATTGGGGAACGTAAGGGACGAGGCGGAGGGAGAGTTGCGGATTGCGCCGGCGGAACAGTTGGTAGACCTCTTCGTTCTTGGGCCGTAGCCCGCCGATCAAGAGCAAATGGGCGTCTACCTTTGTGGCCACTTTGACAAAGGCCTTGAGCAGAAGGGACAGGCCCTTCTTGGCCCGTGCCTCGCCCACGAAGCCCAGGACGTATCCCTGGTCCAATCCCAACTTGTCGCGCAGAGCGACGTCGGGGGTGCTGGGATGGAACAGTTCGGCATCCACCGAGTTGGGGACGTAATACACCCCCTGGCGGTTCACCAGGGCCAGCACCTTGCGCTGCAGGTCCCGGGTGACAGCCGTCACAGCGTCGGCCTGTTCCAGGGCGTACAGGATAAAAGGAGCCCGGCCTGGGTCGAAGATGAGCCTGTCCAGGTCGTTGCCCCGCACGCTGACCACCGACCTGGCGCCCAGATAGCGGGCGGCGTAGGCGGCCAGGTAGCCGGCATAGGCGGCGAAGAAGCCGTGCAGCAGGTCAAAGGAGAGCTCACGGCCCAGGCCCGTCACCAGCTCGAACCAGTCGGTCAAGGTGTCGTGCATCTTTTGCTGGGGACCGAGGCGATGCACCTTCACCCCATTTTCCACCGTTCTCTGCACCTCCCCTGGTGGCAGGGAGGCACTCGGCACACAGATGTGCACCTCATGACCGGCCTGGACCAGAAGCCGGGCGTTGCGTGCAGTTGAAATCGCCAGCCCGCCCACGTCAGGCGGATACGTATCGGAGAGAAGGCAAACCTTGTACCCTTGCATACTTGCTATCCAACTTGTGCACTTGGCACTTGTACACTTTCACCAAGGAGGCTTGCATGGCTAAAAGATGCCAGATGACTATCGGATTCCTCATTCCCCGCCCCTGTGAGAACAAGGCCCGTTCCACCTGCGTCAAATGTGGCAAGGCGGTCTGCGATGAGCACGCCGTCATCCTGGACACAGGGATCGTCTGCGCGGCCTGCCACGAGGGAATAGAAGCAGTGGCGGTCACCCCTCTGGTACGGCAACTGCCCCGCGCCCGGTACAGAGACGAGGACTTTGTCCTCTTTGAGGGTGCTGAGGAGGTTGGTGATGTCTTTGCGGACATGAGCTGACCGTTAGCTCACTTGCTGCGCTCGCTCTATAGCCGAGCCATCCGCCATCCGCCATTGGCTATTCGCCATCAGCCATCAGCAAATGAAGATAGCGATTCTGGTCGAGGAAATCGTCGCAGTGGCGGCAAATCTCCAGAGGCGGCCCGTGCATGCGGACACGGAAGGCCCGATAGGCCTCTCCCTGCCAGACCTCGGTGAAGGGAGCTTGCAGCAGATTCCCCAGGGGCTTGGGCATCCCCCGGGTCATGCAGCAGGCGTAGACGCGGGCGCTGGGGGTGATGAGGGCGTGGGTCCAGGGAGCGTAGCAGGGCTGTTCGTCGTAGAGGCCCAGGGCGTACCAGCCGCTTTTGCTCTGTTCGATGTCCGCTTTCTCAATGCCGAAGGGGTAGGCTTCGCTTTCAGAATCTAGCAATCCGTATTCCAGGCCCTGGCTGGCGATGACGGGGGCGATGCGTTCATTGTAGTCTCGGATGCGGCGTTTGTTCAGGAGCAACCTTCCCTCGGGGTCATCCACTGGGATCAGCGTCAGACAGTTCGCTCCCACCTCGTGAGCCATGTCGGGCAGAGCGGCCAGGCTCTCATAATTGGTGCGCGAGACGACCGTGTTGAGCCGGACCTTGGTTTTGGCCTTGGCTTTGCGGATGGCTCGCCGCAGGTTGCGCAATCCCTTGATCGTCCGCTTCCAGGCTCCCTTGGCCCGGATGCGGTCGTGAATCCTGGCTTCCGGCGAGTCAACGGAGACGCTGATGCTCTTCACCCCGCTGGCGGCCAACCGCTCGGCTTTCTCACGGGTCAACAATGTTCCATTAGTGGTCAGGTTGACCCGCATCCCTTTGGCTGCCATGTACTCGATGAGCCCAAAGAGGTCCTCGCGCAGCATTGGCTCTCCCCCCGAAAGGTGGATCTTACCGCACCCCAGCTCTGCCAACTCGTCAATGGT